>JAFLSX010000034.1 GCA_022510705.1 Lachnospiraceae bacterium | reverse complement strand
CAGAACTATCAGATTTCCCAGCTTTACCTGCCTATCTGCAAAAACGGCTGGGTGGAGGTGGATACTCCTGAGGGCAGCAAGAAGATAGGCATCCATGAAATTCACATGGAGGAGGATGCGGGCAAGCTGATCCATGATGACTGGGAAGATGTTTCCTTAGTGGATTATAACCGCTCCGGCGTGCCTTTGATTGAGATCGTGTCCGAACCGGATATGCGCAGCGCCGACGAAGTAATTGCCTATCTGGAAAAACTGCGCCTGCTCATTCAGTATCTGGGTGCTTCAGACTGTAAACTGCAGGAGGGCTCCATGCGTGCTGATGTGAATCTGTCCGTCAGAGAAGTGGGAGCGAAAGAATTCGGCACCAGAACGGAAATGAAGAATTTAAATTCTTTCAAGGCCATAGCACGTGCCATCGAGGGAGAGAGAGCACGCCAGATAGATCTTTTGGAAGCCGGAGAAGAAGTGATTCAGGAAACCAGAAGATGGGACGATACCAAGGAATGTTCTTATGCCATGCGTTCTAAAGAGGATGCCCAGGATTACCGTTACTTCCCCGATCCGGATTTGGTTCCGGTATGGATAGATGACGAATGGTTAGAGCGCATTAAGGCCGCCCAGCCGGAATTCCGCACGGAAAAAATGGCAAGATACAGAGAGGAGTTTGGTATTCCGGATTATGATATTGAGATCATTACAGGTTCCAAGCATATGGCGGATATCTTTGAAGAGACCACCGCGCTCTGCAATCAGCCCAAAAAGGTCAGCAACTGGCTGATGGGTGAAACCCTGCGCCTCCTAAAGGAAAAAGAGTTGGATGCAGAGGACATTTGTTTTTCTCCGAAACATCTGGCAGAGTTGATCGCATTAGTGGATGAAAAGGCTATCAATACCAATGTGGCAAAAGAAGTTTTTGAAGTGATGTTTGAAGAGGATATTGAGCCCCGCGGCTATGTGGAGGAGAAGGGATTAAAGGCCGTCAACGACGAAGGAGCTTTAAGAAAGACAGTGGAAGAAGTGATCGCAGCCAATCCCCAGTCCGTTGCCGATTATAGAAGCGGTAAGGAGAAAGCCATCGGTTTCCTGGTAGGACAGACTATGAAGGCCATGCAGGGTAAAGCGGACCCCGGTGCGGTAAATAAATTATTAAAAGAATTGTTGTAAGTTGTGGAAAAGGATGGGAGTTTGCCTTGCTTTCTTTTCTAAGATGTAATATCATAATTCTATAGCCTGTCCGAAGCACACTGTGGACAGAGAACAGGATAAGGATAGAAAAATTATGAGTGAAACGTATGTGGAATGTTTGGTAAATCGTGAACCCTCCCTTATAGGAAGATTGGTTAAAACAGTATTTATTATGATGACAGTGGTCTTTGTACTGTTAGGATTCTTGGGAGTGGTTTTCATTGTGCCCTTTATTTTTGCCATTGCTACCGGTGTGGCTGCCTATTTCGTGCATTTGAATACCTATATCGAGTATGAGTATCTGTATTTGGACAAGGAACTTTCCGTGGACAAGATCAAAGCACAGACAAGAAGAAAGAAAGTAGCAACCTTTGAAGTGGAAAGGATTGAAATCCTGGCTCCGATAAAATCCTATCATCTGGACAATTACAAAAACCGTAATGTTAAAGTGACGGATTACAGCATTGGCAGGGAGGAACAGCCGGATACGAGGTATGTCATGTACTATGACGGCAATCAGCAGATTATTTTGAGCCCCAATGAGGCACTGATAAAAGCAATTCGAAATGTCAGCCCCAGAAAAGTATTCCTGGATTAGTCTTGACATTGTTTTTTGATTCTGCTAAACTCAACAAAACTTTAAAAATTCATATTACACAAGGAGGAGAAAATGGGACAGATTATTGGCGAAGGAATTACCTTTGACGACGTGCTTCTGGTACCGGGTTACTCTCAGGTGATTCCCAATCAGGTGGATTTGACGACTTGGCTGACAAAGAAGATCAAACTGAATATCCCGATGATGAGTGCAGGCATGGATACGGTCACAGAGCACCGTATGGCAATAGCCATGGCTCGTCAGGGAGGAATTGGCATTATCCACAAGAACATGTCTATCGAGGCACAGGCTGAGGAGGTAGACAAGGTAAAACGTTCTGAGAACGGCGTCATTACAGACCCATTTTCTTTATCGCCGGAACATACGCTTGCAGATGCGGATGCGCTGATGGCAAAATTCAGAATCTCCGGTGTTCCGATTACAGAAGGCAAAAAGTTAGTTGGTATCATTACTAATCGTGATCTGAAATTTGAAACAGATTTTTCCAAAAAAATCAAAGAGTCTATGACCAGTGAGGGCTTGATCACTGCTCTTGAGGGTATTACCTTGGACGAGGCAAAGCAGATTCTTGCCAAAGCAAGAAAAGAGAAGCTTCCAATCGTGGACAAGGACTACAATCTAAAAGGTCTTATTACCATTAAAGATATTGAAAAAACAATTAAGTATCCTTTGGCAGCAAAGGATGAACAGGGTAGATTGCTCTGCGGTGCGGGAGTAGGTATTACTGCCAATGTACTGGATCGTGTAAGCGCGCTCATAGATGCTAAGGTGGATGTTATCGTACTGGATTCCGCCCACGGACATTCTGAAAACGTACTGCGTTGTCTTAAGATGATCAAGGAGAAATATCCCGAACTGCAGGTCATTGCAGGTAATGTGGCTACGGGAGAAGGTACGAAGGCGCTGATTGAGGCCGGTGCGGATGCTGTAAAAGTAGGTATCGGTCCCGGTTCTATCTGTACGACACGTGTGGTAGCAGGTATCGGCGTACCTCAGATTTCTGCTATCATGGATGCATATGCAGTAGCAAAGGATTACGGTATTCCCATTATTGCTGACGGTGGTATTAAGTATTCGGGTGATATGACCAAGGCAATTGCGGCAGGCGGAAATGTCTGTATGATGGGTTCTATTTTTGCCGGCTGTGACGAGAGCCCGGGAACCTTTGAGTTGTTCCAGGGAAGAAAATATAAGGTATATCGTGGTATGGGTTCCATTGCGGCGATGGAGAATGGCAGCAAGGACAGATACTTCCAGTCCGATGCAAAGAAACTGGTTCCGGAAGGCGTGGAAGGACGTGTGGCCTATAAAGGCACTGTGGAAGATACCATCTTCCAGCTGATGGGTGGTCTGCGTTCCGGTATGGGTTACTGCGGTACCCCCAATATCGAGGAGCTTAAGCAGAACGGACGCTTCATCAAGATTTCTGCAGCATCTTTGAAAGAGAGCCATCCTCACGATATACACATTACAAAAGAAGCGCCTAATTACAGCGTGGACGAATAAAGAAAAAGAATGGATCGGGGTAACTCCGTACGGAGTTACCCCGATTTTTCTTCGGATCAAAAATAGCATGAGGGATTATTGCCCTGCCATTGCACAATGGGTCCAAACTATGGTAAAATGTTCTATATGCTTTATGCATGATCGGGTTAAGATAAGAAAACGCATAGTTAAGGAGACAAATCGTGCCAAACAGTTATGAGGGTAAGGAAAAGGGATTTGCCTACGAAAGCATGGTCGACAGGGGCAAGATGCAGCGCCTGCAGGATAAATTCTGCGAGGTGACGGGTATCTGTGCGTACTTTGTGGATACCGCGGGTGTTGCCCAAACCAGACTTTCGGGTGATGCGGGGGATATGGAACTGATCAAGCCCTATATAAAGCCGGAAGAAATCAGTAAAGCACTCCAGCGTATCGGTGAGGGTTCTTTAGAGGAGCTGGCCATAGAGGAGACCGGAGCAGAAAATCTGAGGCTGGCCGCCATGGCGGTAGGTGAGCGGGGCAGGCTGACCTTTTATTGGATTGCCTATTGCATTCTGGAAGAGGAAAAGCCGATGGCGGATTCCGATGAAGCAGCTGACGGTTCTGCCACGAGATCATTCGGAAATCCCACCGGTAACCGTATTACAGGTTATCGTCGTTCCCTGACAGAGAAGGCTTTCTATCAGGCCATGGACCTACTCTATGAAAATACCAAAACTATCTTCCACACCAAGATTACCAGTGTAAATGCGGAAATGGAAAGCATGCGCAGTCATAATTCGGAGTTGGAGCTTAAGAATTCCCTGGATAGGCTGGAGGTTATTACTCAGATCGTCCAGCTCTTGGACAGTGACGATGCCATAGAGACCGTTATGGAAAAATGGTTAAGGGTGGTGGGCGAATATCTGGATGTTACCACCGGGCATATCTTTCAGATTTTTCCGGATACCGTATCCGCTGATATTTTAGCGGAATGGTGTAAGCATGGAATCGTGCCGCCCTTTGATAAAAACAGAAATCTGCGGGCAGATAATCTGGTTTTTTCCGAAAAACCCGTTGTCATTTCCTCTGATACCATCGATTCCAATGCATTGGCAGCCACATGGAAGGAATATAAGGTGCGTGCTTTGGCCATGTTCCCGCTTGTAAAAAGTGCGGGCGGCAGTATGTGTGTCTGCTTAAATCAATCAGACAGGGACCGTATCTGGAAGGTGGAGGAGATCAAGTTTATTGCGGATGCTGTCAAAGTGTTGCAAAATATTCTCTCCAGACGGATACAGAAAAACTCCTTGATAAGTTCCTATGCTTCCCTGGAAGCCATACTGGACAATCTAAACTCCTGCATCTATGTGCAGGATATGGAGGGAAATCCGCTCTTTAGCAATAAAAAGTTGAAAAAAACCTTTGAACGGGAGTTGGAGGATGGCAGTTTAGAAAAACTGCTTCAGAGCTGGGGTACCCAGAAAGCAGTGGGGCCTGCGGAAATACACTATCCCGAGACCAAGAGTTGGTATGATATGCTGCATACCGGCATCAATTGGGTGGACGGCAGAAAAGCGAAAATCTTTGTTTTCTATGATATAACGGACAAGAAAATCTATCAGAAAAAAATAGAGCAGCAGGCATATACGGACTTTTTGACCGGTCTTTACAACCGGATGTGTTGTGAAAGGGATTTGGCCTGGCATGTGGACAGTGCCAAAAAGAATCAAGAAAAGGGTGCGCTGCTGTATCTGGATCTGGATGACTTTAAGCATATTAATGACGGTCTCGGACACCAGTACGGGGATGTGCTTTTAAAGGCCATTTCCAATTCCCTATCCCGTATCGACGGTATCCACAGTACCTGCTACCGCATGGGCGGAGACGAATTCGTCATTGTGATCCCGCCGGAAAGCTATCACAGATGTGAGGGCATTATTAAGGATATTGAAAGCGTGTTTGAAAAACCCTGGTTCCTTAAGGATGCGGATTATTACTGTACCATGAGTATGGGCGTGGTGGTATTCCCGGATAACGGTGAGAATGTCCAGGAACTGATCAAAAAGGCCGATATTGCCATGTACGAGGCCAAAAAAACCGGCAAAAACAAAGTGGCATACTATTCTGACGGATTGGGTATGCATTCCGGACGTAGGTTGGACATGGAAAAGAATATGCGTGATGCCACTGCGGACGGGTATAGAGAGTTTGAGGTATATTATCAGCCCATTATTGACATTTCCTTGCCGGGCGCGCCCTGTACAGGTGCAGAGGCACTGATACGCTGGAACAGCATGGAAATGGGGTCGATTCCGCCTTCCGAATTTATACCCTTGGCAGAATACTTAGGACTTATCAATCCTATAGGCAGTTATGTGCTCTTAGAAGCCTGCAGGGAATGTAAGAGATGGAACGATAATGGACATCCCGGTTATAAGGTCAATGTGAATCTGTCCGTAGTGCAGTTATTACAGCCGGATATTGTGGAAAGTGTAAAAGAGGTATTGGAAGAAACCGGCATCAAACCTAATAATCTGACTCTGGAGGTAACAGAGAGCCTGGCCATAAACGATATGGGGCGTATGAAGGAGATATTGGGCGGTATCAAGGCATTGGGTGTACGGATTGCCTTGGATGACTTCGGTACCGGTTATTCTTCCTTGAATCATATCAGAGAGATTCCCTTCGATGTGATCAAAGTGGACCAGAGCTTTGTCAAGGATCTGGCGGAAGATGCTTATTCCCAGTCCTTTATCAAAATGGTGGCGGAACTTGCAGAGACCATCGGGGTCAGCATCTGCGTGGAAGGGATAGAGAGCGAAGAACAATTCAAAGTTCTGGAAGGGATGAAGGTCAGAATGATACAGGGCTATTATTTTGACAGACCCCTGCCCAAGGAGGATTTTGAAAAGAAATATACAAATATACATGAAACAGCTTAATGCTTTCATAAGGAGGAAGAAGATGAATCTGGAACAGGAATTACGTAACAACAGCTATCCCGGAAGGGGTATTGTACTCGGCAAATCTGCGGACGGTCAGTTTGCGGTAGCAGCCTATTTTATTATGGGCCGCAGCGTCAACAGCCGCAACCGTATTTTTGTAGAAGAGGGTGAGGGAATCCGGACGCAGGCTTTCGACCCGGCCAAACTTTCCGATCCCAGCCTGGTTATCTACGCACCGGTAAGGGTTTTGGGAAATAAAACCATTGTTACCAACGGGGATCAGACAGATACCATCTACGAAGGAATGGATAAGCAGTTTACCTTTGAACAGTCACTGCGCAGCAGAGAATTCGAGCCGGACGGACCCAATTATACGCCGAGAATATCCGGGATCATGCATGTGGAGAAGGGTAAGTACAGTTATGCGCTTTCTATCCTAAAGAGCAATCACGGAGACCCGTCTGCCTGCAACCGTTTTACTTTTGCTTATGAGAATCCTGCGGCAGGCGAGGGGCATTTTATCCACACCTATATGCATGACGGAAATCCGCTGCCCAGCTTTGAGGGTGAGCCCAAGCTTGTAGAAATTGCAGACGACATAGACGCTTTTACCAATATGATCTGGGAGAGCCTAAATGAGGAGAATAAAGTATCCCTTTTTGTCAGGTACATAAATATTGCAGACGGCAGCTATAAAACTCGTATTGTCAATAAAAACAAATAGATATTATCTTACTAAAACAGCCGTCTGATGGCGGCGGAAAAGAGGAACTATGAAAGAATTTGAACTAAAATACGGCTGCAATCCCAATCAAAAGCCTTCCCGTATTTTCATGGAAGACGGCAGTGAACTGCCGGTGACCGTTTTAAACGGCAGACCCGGTTATATCAATTTTTTGGACGCTTTTAACGGCTGGCAGTTAGTAAGCGAACTGAAAGCAGCCACCGGACTGCCGGCAGCGACTTCCTTTAAGCATGTGTCTCCCGCAGGTGCAGCAGTGGGACTGCCCTTAAATGAGACGTTAGCGAAGATTTACTGGGTGGATGATCTGGGAGAATTATCCCCATTGGCCTGTGCCTATGCCAGAGCCAGAGGTGCGGACAGAATGTCCTCTTTCGGAGATTTCATTGCCCTTTCCGACATATGTGACGAGGATACGGCCCGTTTGATCAAGCGAGAAGTATCTGATGGTGTCATTGCGCCGGGGTATACACCTGGAGCACTGGAAATGTTAAAGGCCAAGAAAAAAGGTGCATACAATATTCTGCAGATGGATGCTTCCTACAGACCTGCACCTGTGGAGAGAAAACAGGTATACGGTATTACTTTTGAGCAGGGCAGAAATGAACTGCCGATTGACGATGAACTGCTGGGGAATATTGTCACTAAGAATAAGGCTCTGGGAGAGCAGGCTTTGACGGATATGAAGATTGCACTCATTACTTTAAAATATACCCAGTCCAATTCTGTATGCTATGTGAAGGACGGACAGGCCATCGGTATCGGTGCGGGACAGCAGTCCCGCGTGCATTGTACCAGACTGGCGGGACAGAAGGCCGATAACTGGTATCTGCGCCAGGCACCCCAGGTACTTTCCCTACAGTTTGTAGATAGTCTGGGCAGAGCGGATAGGGACAATGCCATTGATAACTATATCGGTGAAGAGTATATGGATGTGCTGGCCGAGGGCGCATGGCAGAAGGTCTTCCAAGTAAAGCCGCCCGTATTTACAAGGGAGGAAAAGAGAGCCTGGCTGGATGGGCTGAAAGAGGTTACCTTGGGCTCCGATGCATTCTTCCCCTTCTCCGACAATGTGGAGAGAGCGCACAAGAGCGGTGTCAAGTATATTGCGCAGCCGGGTGGCTCCGTAAGGGACGATCTGGTCATTGAATGCTGTGATAAATATGATATGGTGATGGCATTTACGGGCATCCGCCTGTTCCACCACTAAAACCAACAGAAAGGCATGAGAAATAACTATGAAATTGCAGGATTTAGAACAGTTTGATCCCATTACAATACAGTGCCATGACAATCCCGATGCGGACGCACTGGCTTCCGGCTATGGACTCTATTGCTATTTTAAGAGCAAGGGCAAAGACGTCAGTCTGATCTACAGCGGCAGAAGTGAAATCCAAAAAGCCAACTTAAAACTGATGGTGGAAAAACTACAACTTCCCATAGAGTATTTAGTATGTGGCAGAGGGGAAACTATTCAGCGGAAAGGGTTGATCCTGACGGTGGACTGTCAGTACGGAGCCGGCAATGTGACAAAGCTTTTAGGAGACGCGGCCGCCATTATCGACCATCATCAGGTGGAGATTACCGATGTTCCTTTGAACATTATCAATCCTAACTTAGGAAGCTGTTCCACATTGGTTTGGAAGCTCATTACGGAGGCGGGATATACTGTTACGGACGAAGAAGGACTGGGAACTGCCCTTTACTATGGTTTGTATACGGATACCAACCAGTTTGCAGAGCTTTCCAATCCTTTGGATTTGGATATGCGTGAGGAGATTCCCTTTGACAAAAGCCTGATAACCCTGTTTCGTAATTCCAATCTTTCTCTGCAGGAGTTGGAGATAGCGGGAATTGCCATGATACGCTACAGCTATAATGACGACTATGAGTTTGCGGTGATCAAAGCGCAGCCTTGTGACCCTAATATTTTAGGGCTTATCAGTGATTTTTTGCTGCAGGTGGACGAAATTAAAACCTGCGTGGTGTTTAATCAGTTGCCCGATGGCTATAAACTGTCGGTCAGAAGCTGTATCAAAGAGGTCAATGCCAGCGAATTAGCGGACTATTTGACGGAGGGTATCGGCTCCGGTGGCGGGCACTTTGAAAAGGCCGGCGGCTTTATCAGCATGAAGCTGTATGAGGAAAAGTATCCCACTCTCCATGCGGAAGGATATTTTAACAACCGTATGACCCAGTATTTTGACAGTTTTTCCATTATTTATGCAGATACCTACGATATAGATATTTCGGATATGAAGCGATACACCAAGAAAAAAATACCCTTGGGATACGTCAAGGCTGACGAGGTGCTCCCCGTGGGTACTCCAATCACCATCCGTACACTGGAAGGGGATGTGGATATGACGGTGGAGGAGGATCTCTATATCATCATCGGCATCAAGGGTGAGGTATATCCCAACCGGAAAAAGAACTTTGAGAAATCCTATCGGGCAACGGATCAGTCCTATCAATACGCGGAAAGCAGAAAAGATGCCGAGTATGTTCCGATGATCAAGAACAGAAAGGACGGCAGCAGTTTGATTCTGACAAATTATGCCAAAGTCTGTATTCCCACCGGAGAGGTACATATCCATGCAAAACCTTTAGACACAGGTGTAAAGGTGTTTACCGCCTGGGATAAGAACAAATATATGCTGGGCAGGCCGGGGGACTATCTGGCAGTCAAATGCGAGGACAGACATGATATCTATGTTGTAGAGCAGGATATTTTTTCCAAAACCTATGAGGAAGATGTATGAGTCAAATGTATAAGTATGATGCTTTTATTAGTTATAGGCATACTGATCTGGATAAATTTGCAGCAGAGAACATCCACAGACAGTTGGAGGCGTTTCGGCTTCCTGCCAATATCAGAAAGCACAAAGAAGGGCGCACGAAAATCGAAAGAGTTTTTCGGGACAAAGATGAACTTCCGCTCACAAACAATCTGGAGGACCCCATTATGGAGGCCCTCCAAAATTCTGAATACCTGATCGTAATCTGTTCTCCCAGGCTGCGGGAGTCTCTGTGGTGTAAAAAGGAGATAGAGACCTTCATCGGGATACACGGCAGGGAGAAAGTTCTGGCGGTGTTGATCGAGGGAGAGCCGGACGAATCATTCCCGGATGAGCTTCTCTTTACGGAAAAAGAGATCATAAAGCCGGACGGCAGTACGGAAATGGAAAAGATTCCTATGGAGCCTTTGGCTGCGGATATTCGCGGAAAAGATAAAGCGGCCATGAAAAAGGCAATGAAGACGGAACTGCTCAGACTGCTTGCGCCCATATTCGGTTTGCGGTACGATGATCTGCGTCAGCGGCACAGAGAAAGACGGTTAAAAAGAATTTTGGCGGCTTCCCTGACGGTGGGAGCAGTGGCGTTTACTTTCGGACTGGTCAGTACCGTGATGGCTTTGCGCATACAACGGCAGAAAGAGCAGATTGAGGTGCAGAGTCAGGAAATCCAGGCACAGAACATAGAAATCCAACAACAGAATATGCAGCTGTTAGAGCGCCAGGCTATCACGCTTTCGGAAGAGGCGCTGCGGCAATTAGAAGAAGGGGACAGATATGGGGCCATTGCGACGGCAGTATCCGCATTGACAGAATATGAGGGGAATACCATGCCCTATACTGCAGAAGCCCAGTATGCTCTGGCGGAGAGTCTGCATATTTATGACAGCGGAAGCTATATCAAACCGAAGTACCAGTTAAAGACCGCAGGGATCATACGCTATATGAAGACGACTGCGGATAGAAACTATCTGGTGACTGCGGATACCTCGGGAACTTATACTATCTGGGATCTGAAAACGGGGGAGAAGCTTGTAGAATTACATGAAGTGGGAAACTATATGTACACCGAAGATGCATTCACTTTTTTAGGCAATGATAAATTGGTGTATAAGAAGGATGACGGAAGCGTAGCGGTTTATGATTTTTTGAATGAAAGCAGTGTTATACTGGATACTGCCGGAGCAGCGGCGGTTTATGCAACATCGGACGGGATGCGGCTGCTTGCCAGAACATCGGGGGCACTGTTTTTATATGACGGAGAAAGCCTTACCCTGCAGGACTCCTATTATGTGCGGGAAGGGGAGCCAAGGAGTGATATTGACCGTACGATCTGTCTGGACAGACAGGGCAGATACTGCGCTTTCCAGGAGGCCGTATACGAATCAGGCAGCTTGATCGATATCGTGGAAAGGAAATTATGCATCTGGGATATGGAAACGGGAAAGGTCATGTATCCCATAGTGAACGGAGAAAAGACCTTAAAACAGATGCATTATCAGGACGGTGTTCTGTATCTGCTGTTCAACGAGATCGCATACGACGGCAGCTATATGGAAGCTGAAATTGTGGCCGTAGACGCGGCAGCAGGAGCGGTGGTCTGGAGAACGGTCCTTCAGGAAAACTATGGTGATTTTCTGTTCGGGCCTCTTGCCGAGGGTGCGGATAAGCTATTATTGTGTACAAGCAGTGATGCAAAACTCATCTCCGAGAAAGACGGCTCCGTATATGCCAGCTTTGCGCTTGGCAGCGCGATAGTCGGCAGCGCGATATTCAATACCATGGATGGGTACCTGGTCCTTACCAGAAGCGGAGAGTTACACAATATCAATGTTCCGGGCAGGGTGGATTACTCCATGGCCGGCCGTTTCCAGTGCCATTCCCAAAATGTTATGAAATTTATGTTGGCGCCTTCCGGGTTTTTGGTACTTCCCTATCAGGACAATAGAGTTACCGTCTATGAATACAGTATGAGTGACGCGGTTATAGCCGGAGGTAGGGAAGAGGCACAGAGAGAATCTTGTGAAATAAGTTATACAAAGGCGGTGGAACTGGCGAAAGAATTGGGACTGCCCAAAGCGGAACTGGCACAGTATATTTTCTATAATGAGGATCGGAGCGAAATGTTTGTTTATTATACGGACAGTACGCTGGAAATGTATGGAACCGGAGACATGACCTTGTTGGGTACTTTAAGCAATTTAAAGGATTCGCCGCAGCAGTATCTGGGCAGGGACGGTGCCGGCAACTTCTTTGTGGGAGGTGTCTCTTACGGTTATATGCTGAATGCGGATTATAAGCTTCTGGCGGTGATCGAGAATCTGCAGGAGATAGATGCGCAGACAAATACGCTCTATATCCGAAGTGGTGAGGGGACCTGTTATGAGGCCCCCATATATACGGTGGAAGAATTGCTTGAAAAGGCAGAGGAATATATGTTAAGATAAAAGGTAAGTTAGGATAGAAAGGGCATGTAAATATGAGCGAAACTGAAAGCAGGAATTTTATTGAACAGATTATAGATAAGGACCTGGCGGAGGGTGTGTACGATACCGTCCACACTCGTTTTCCTCCGGAGCCCAACGGGTATCTGCATATCGGACATGCCAAAAGTATACTGTTAAACTACGGGTTGGCACAGAAGTATGGCGGTAAGTTCAATATGCGCTTTGATGATACCAATCCCACCAAGGAAAAGGAAGAGTTTGTGGAGTCCATTAAGGCGGACATTGCCTGGCTGGGCGCAGACTGGGAGGATAGACTGTTCTTTGCCTCCGACTATTTTGAGCAGATGTATGAAGGCGCGGTAAAGCTGATCAAAAAGGGTAAGGCTTATGTATCGGATTTAAGTGCTGAGGAAATCAGGGAGTACCGCGGCACGCTGACAGAGCCGGGGAAGGAGGATCCCTCCGTTGGCAGAAGCATAGAGGAAAACTTACGGCTTTTTGCCGAAATGCGGGACGGAAAGTACGAAGACGGTGAAAAGGTGCTGCGGGCACGTATCGATATGGCATCGCCCAATATGAATATGCGGGACCCTGTCATTTATCGTGTAGCCCATATGAACCATCATAATACCGGGGATAAGTGGTGTATCTATCCTATGTACGATTTTGCTCATCCGATCGAGGATGCAATCGAGGGTATTACCCATTCCATCTGTACGCTGGAATTTGAGGATCATAGACCTTTGTATGACTGGGTTGTAAAGGAACTGGAATACGAAAAGCCACCTAAGCAGATAGAGTTTGCAAAGCTCTACCTTACCAATGTGGTGACGGGAAAAAGATATATTAAAAAATTGGTAGAGGAAGGTATCGTTGACGGATGGGATGATCCCCGACTGGTTTCCATTGCGGCGCTGCGCCGTCGTGGCTTTACACCGGAATCCATTAAACTTTTTGTGGATCTGTGCGGTGTGGCTAAGGCCAATTCTTCTGTGGACTATGCGATGTTGGAATACTGTATCCGGGAAGATCTGAAGCTGAAACGACCCCGTATGATGGCAGTCTTAGATCCGGTAAAACTGATCATTGACAATTACCCCGAAGGGCAGACGGAGATGCTGACAGCTCCGAACAACCTGGAAAATGAGAGTCTGGGAAGCAGGGAAATTCCCTTCGGACGAGAGTTGTATATTGAGAGAGAGGATTTTATGGAGGAGCCTCCCCGGAAGTACTTTCGGATGTTCCCCGGCAACGAGGTACGTCTGATGAATGCGTATTTTGTAACCTGCACCGGATGTGTGAAAGATGAAAACGGTGTTGTCACAGAGGTGCACTGTACCTATGATCCGGCTTCTAAGGGCGGTAACAGCCCGGACGGCAGAAAGGTAAAGGGTACCATTCACTGGGTGCCGGTAAAAGAAGCAATAAAGGCCGAGGCCAGACTTTATGAGAATATTATAGATGAGGAAAAGGGTGTTTACAATGAGGACGGCAGTCTGAATCTAAATCCCAATTCTCTACAGGTTTTGAAGGAATGCTATTTGGAGCCGGCACTGGCAGATGCAAAGGCTTTTGAGAGTTTTCAGTTTGTGCGTAATGGCTTCTTCTGTGTGGACTACAAGGATTCCAAGGAGAATGCACCGGTATTTAACCGTATTGTATCTTTAAAGAGCTCTTTTGTATTGCCGAAAAAGGAGGACTAATACTATGTCAGGTCTTTTATCAGGACTTTCCAGTCTGGGACTGGGGGATTTAGAGAATGCCAAGATTTTTGAAGAACCGGAGAAAAAAGAGCCGGTAGAAATAAGAAAAGAAGCCAAGGTCATACCGGAATTTCAGGAAAAGGATTATATTTTTGACCGCAGCTTTGATTGTCCAATCTGCGCCAAAAAAATAACCAGCAAAGTGATGAAGACCGGTAAGTCCAAACTTCTGCGCATGGATAAAGATTTACGTCCCGTGCATGAGGGTGTGGATACCCAGAAATATGAAGTGGTAGCTTGTACAGAATGTGGATTTGCTGCATTAATCCGCTATTTTCAGCCCATGTCCTCCAATCAGACAAAATTGATCCGGGAGAAGATCAGTGACAATGTGCGGATGAGAAAGTATGCCGGGGATATCTATACCTATGAGGAGGCAATGGAACGCTATAAGCTGGCGCTGGTCTGTGCGATCGTAAAGCAGGGAAAGGTCAGTGAAAGAGCCTATATCTGTCTGAAGGCTTCCTGGCTGCTAAGAGGCTGGCAGGAAAATTTGGCGGGACAGAAGGACAAGGAAGAGGAAATTGCCAGACTGAAGGAAGAAGAGAGGGAATACCGTCTTAATGCACTGGAGGGGTTTGTGGCTGCTGTGGGAAAAGAAGATTTTCCCATGTGCGGTATGGAGATGAGTACGGTCAGCTACCTGATCGCGGCGCTGGCACTGGAGTTTGGTAAAACGGACTTGGCATCCCAGCAAATTTCCTCAATTCTGACTTCCAAGACGGCCGGTGCACGTATTAAGGAAAAGGCCAGAGATCTGAAGGATGAGCTCTTAGCACAGGCAAAGAAAGATAAGTAACAGAAAAAGCATGTATGATATGACAATGGAGTTAAAATTTCATAGTGGAAAATGCCTTTATGAACAGATATACGAGCATATAAGGGATGAGATTAAAGGAGGGAGGCTGCTTAGCGGTGAGCGGCTTCCCTCTACGCGCGCGTTGGCGGAATATCTGCAGATTTCCAGAAGTACGGTGGATTTTGCCTATGAACAGCTTCGGTCAGAGGGATATATTGAGGCCAGACCCTACCGGGGATATTTTGTATGTAAGTTGGAGGAACTGCCGCGGGAGAGGGGCAATACATACGAAATGACCAAATTGGTCAATGTAGTCTCGTTGGAGGAGGGCGGAAGTGTTATTACAAAGGAATCCCCTGCCATACACTATGATTTTTCTCCCAACGGATTGGATATGAGCGTATTTCCTTTCAGCGTATGGAAGAAGATAACGAAGAATATATTAAACGACAGCAACACGGAGCTTTTTGCATTGGGAGAACCCCAGGGAGATTTGGATCTGCGGCAGACCATCAGCCGCTACCTGCATTCGTCCAGAGGGGTGAACTGCACACCGGAGCAGATTATAGTGGGAGCAGGTAACGATTATCTGCTTTTGTTACTGGAAAAGCTCTTGGGAAGGCATGTGGGCATTGCCATGGAGAATCCCACCTATAAGAGGGCATTTAATATCTTTTGTTCCTTTTCCTATCGCATTGAGATTGTAGGGATGGATGAGGGCGGCATGAAAGTGGAGGAACTGCAGACCAGACAAGTCAAAGCCGCCTATATTATGCCCTCCCATCAGTTTCCCACAGGTATCACCATGCCGATCGGACGGCGTATGGAACTGCTTAAATGGGCTGCAGAAGAGGAAGAGCGCTATTTAATAGAGGATGACTATGACAGTGAATTCCGTTATAAAGGAAAGCCCATACCTGCCCTACAGGGTGTGGATACCGCGGGTAAGGTCATCTATATCGGTACCTTTTCCAAGGCCATAGCACCGGCCATACGCGTCAGCTTTATGGTGCTGCCACCTAGGCTGCTTGTCCGATATCGTGAGGAGTGCTCTTTTTATTCTTCCACCGTATCCCGTATTGACCAGCGCATTCTAAATGAATTCATCAGGGATGGTTACTTTGAAAGGTATTTGAACAAGACGCGGAAACTGTATCGGGAAAAGCACGAACTGTTATTACAGGAGCTTGCACCTTTTCGCAGGAAGTTTAAGGTGAGTGGAGAAAATGCAGGGCTGCACCTGTTACTTACCTGCCGTGACAGAAATGTAATGGAGGAAGAGCTGATAAGAAAGGCGGCTGACTGCGGCGCAAAGGTCTACGGGCTCTCCGGCGCATTTGTAGAAAAGATGCCTCCCCATATCGAGGCCACGGTACTCTTAGGCTACGGAGGTATGAAGAAGGAAGAAATTTCAGAGGGAATCAAAAAATTAAAGCAGGCCTGGCTGTAAGCGCGGCCTGCTTTTTTGTACAATTTGTTATATCACTATTTTTCCTCAGCTGCTTCATCATCTTCGTCAAAAAATTCTTCTACTTTTTCCTCTGCCTTTTCGGCTGCGTCGGAAACCAAAGAAGAAAGCTTCTGGAACGGTTCGGCTCCTGAGTCCTCAGTATCCGCAGATGCCTCATCCTGCTGCAGTGACACATAGGAACGATTGGAAGCGTCATCATCCGGGACGTCGTTGTCAAAATCCTCATCTTCGTAATCCAGCAAAAGATCATCCCTGTTTTTTAAGTAATAATAAACGCCGGCGCCTGCTGCAGCAACTACGGTCGTTAAGAGTAAAAATTTTCCAAAATTCTTTGCCATAAGTAACTCCTTTCGTTTCCGGGAATTCAATTAGTAATATAGACATTTTAATACTATTTTATGGAAAAAGGAAGAGATTATGTATAAAAAATTCATAAATATTTCTTAACATCATTTTACTCCTTGAACCTCGTCGGTAAATATGTTATAGTTAAATTCCGACCGATTAAGTCAATACATGGAAAGAGTAGGTGCGGAATTTTCAATGAACGATAAGTTTTTTGATCTGAAAAAGGAAAAACAGGATAGAATGATAAACGCCGCACTCAAGGTATTTGCACTTCATGGTTACCGCCATGCCAGCACCGACGACATTGTCAAGGAAGCGGCCATCAGCAAGGGGCTGCTGTTCCATTATTTTGGAAGTAAGCTGGGGGTATATACCTTTATTTATGAGTACAGCGTAAGATATATGACCCTGGAATTAAAAACCGCAGTGGATGTAAAAGAGACGGACCCATTTGAAATCTTAAAGCAGGCAGAGCAAGCCAGGCTGCAGGCCATTAAAGGATATCCCTATATGCAGCAGTTTCTGACCCGATCGGTTAGCGAAGATGTGGGAGAAGTACTGGTGGCAGTGGAGAAACTCCGAGCCTCTTTTGCGGAAACCAATGAAAATATCAAAGCCCGAATGGATTTTTCGGGCTTGCCGACAGGAGTAGACGGAGAGAGCCTGCTGAAAATGATTGACTTTACCAGACAGGGGCTGATGAATGAAAGCTTCCGAACGGCTTCCTTCCAGCCGGATATGCTTTTTCAGGAAATTGTAGGTTACATAGATATGCTCAAGCGGCTGACCTATGAAAAATAGCCGGCTACTTGTTCATCTTATAGGGGGGCTCCGCAGGGTAGCCGCCCTTTAATTTTTGCATTCCCCGCTGAATGGCATCCTTGGAGTTTTTCCAGTCCGCATCTTTGTTGCGGTAGTCAAACTTCTCCACCAGCCAGGAAACATCTTCGGAAAGACGCTCTAAATTACGCTGCATCAGTTCGCAGAGCATGGTATAAAAAGCGGGACGTTCACTGTCTGAGAGCTTTGATTCCATGGCGGTGCACAGATCACCAAAGTGGGGCAGGCAGAAGCCCTTTCCGTTTTGGATACGGTGGCGGAAATCCTCGTCCTTCTTATACATGAAGAAGAAGGTATCCAGGTATCGGTCATAATGCTCATTATAATAGTTGCAGACGTAGCAGGAGGTTTCCTTTTCTCTGATAAACGAGCTGACGGGATTGGAGGAAGCGTCCTTGCGGAACTTATCTTTTAAAGAAATACGTCCGGGGGTATAGGATTTGATCTGTTTTTCAAATTCGGACATCATCCTTTTATAATGAGTCTTTAAGATCCAGCCGTTTCCCAAGGTATTGCCGTAGTCAAACATCTTTTTAAAGTGGGTGCGGCAAAAACCGTATTTATCGGTCTGTTCCCGTATGTCACTTTCCATATAAGAAGAACCGGATCCCAATACAAAATCCAGAAGATCCTGTTCTATCTGTCTTTCGATATAACAGAAAGGACATTCGTCATTTGCATTGACAGCGTCATTTAAGGGTATCATATATAGCTGTTCTTTCATAGTTATCCTCCATCTGCCTTTGTTATCTCTATTGTAGGGGATAAAGCGATAAATGGCAATTAGGAAAATATTAAGAATTTTCCACTTGCAGAGGATAAGGCACTACAATTACAATAAAAATATACAGATAGATTGCGATGTGATGAAACGTGTTATTCAATAGTACGGAATTCTTATTAGGCTTTCTGCCGATTTTTATTCTTCTTTACTATGCAACCCAAGTAAAATACAGAACCATAACCCTGTTTGCGGGCAGTATCTTTTTTTATGCCTATGGAGAACCCATCTATGTATTTTTGCTGTTTCTCTCCATAGTGCTTAATTATGTTGTCTCAAAATACATTGGCAAAAAGAGAAAAAGAAATAACTGGCGGCGCCGGAGACTTTATATCTGTGCGGTTGTACTGAATGTGCTTGTACTGGCTACATTTAAGTGGCTTCCGGTTTTTGGGAGCAGCCTGCCTTTTGCAGATATCGGCATGCCCTTGGGTATCAGTTTTTATACTTTCCAGATACTTTCCTACCTGACGGATATATATCGGGGAGAGATTGTAGCGGAGAGCTCCTTTTTAAAGATTGCCGCCTATATCAGTATGTTTCCCCAGTTGACATCAGGACCCATAGTCCGTTACGAGGAGATCTCGGAGGTACTCAAGACCCCTAAGATGAAAGCAGAGGATTTTGACGGGGGACTCAAAACCTTTGTATGCGGTCTGGCCTTAAAGGTGCTTTTGGCCGACAGGCTGGCCATTCTGTGGCATGAAATTCAGACTACCGGATTTATCAGTATCTCCACACCCTTAGCCTGGTTGGGTGCATTTGGGTTTTCCCTTGAAATTTATTTTGATTTTTACGGCTACTCTTTGATGGCGCTGGGACTGGGAAGAATACTGGGATTTTCCTTGCCTGAAAATTTCCGTATGCCCTATATGGCGAGCAGTGTCAGAGAATTTTACAGAAGATGGCATATGAGTCTAAAAAACTGGTTCCAGAAATATGTCTACATTCCCTTAGGAGGCAGTAGGAAGGGGATGTTCCGCACTGTCTTAAATCTGCTGGTAGTGTGGCTGCTTACAGCAATCTGGCATGGTGGTACTCTGAATTTTCTGATCTGGGGTTTGAGTCTTTGGTTTTTCATTACACTGGAGAGACTCATTTTATCGAAATACACATGGGGAAAATGGAAGATTCCCGGACATCTGTATGTCTGGTTTGTCATACCGCTTACCTGGATGTGCTTTGCCATTACGGATTTAGGAGAGTTAGGAATCTATTTTGGCAGAATGTTTGGATTGGTAGAAGGGATATCCGTCTATTCGGGCGACTTTATAAAAGCGCTGAATAATTACGGTGTATTTTTCGGCATAGGCTTGTTGTTGTGTACGCCTTTAGCGGAAAAAGTATATAAAAAATGCAAGGACAGCCTTTTGGGAATGTTATTGTTAGCGGTAATCTTTTGGCTGTGTATCTGGCGGATTCTGGCAGAGGGGAATAATCCTTTTATGTATCTGCGGTTTTAGATAAAAGTTTACTGTTGTGAGATTATGCGGTATACGGGTGGATGAGAGAATAAATGCAAAATATAAAGTATTTTCGATTTATATTTATACTGTGCTTGACGGGCATTTGCTTTTTTTGCCGGGAGAGGATATGGGATGGCGTGCAGGACTTTCTGCCGTCAAAGGATACCCCGCTTGATTGGGAAGATTCTTCTCATAGCGAAGAGACAAAAGAGGAATATGAGGAATTGGAAGAGGGACCCCGGGACGGGGAAGAAGGTTTTGGGGATGCGGAAGTAAAGGATGACGAAGTGGCAGAAGAAGGACCCTTGCGCTGGGAGTATACCACTGTGGAGGAGGATTACTTTGATGATGCACTTTTCATCGGGGACTCCAGGACGGTAGGATTGATGGAATATGGGGGGCTGCAGGAGAATGCCACCTTTTATGCATCCACCGGTCTGACCGTATACAAGCTCTTTAGTGCGGAGATTGTGCCTGTGGAAGATTGCAAAGACAATATCACCATAGAAGAGGCCTTGAGCCAAAAACAGTTTTCCAAAATCTATCTGATGGTGGGTATCAATGAAATGGGTACCGGTACGGTAGAAAGTTTTGTGGCGGCATATGAAGAGGCGGTGGAGCACATACAGGAATTGCAGCCGGACGCCATTATTTATATACAGGCTATTTTAAGAGTGAGTACGGCACGCTCCGCACAGGGTGATTATATTCATAACGAGGGAATCGATGCGAGAAATGAGGGGATAAGTCAGTTGGCCGACGACCAAAAAGTGTTCTACTTGGATGTAAACCCCCTTATCAGTGACGAGGAAGGCGGACTGATTCAGGACTATACCTTTGACGGCGTTCATCTGAAGGCAAAATATATTGCCATATGGAAAGAGTTTTTGATGGAGCATGCGGTTAGGTTTTATTAGCACGCAGAAGGTTTGCTGAATCTTATAGCCGTCCGTATCCGCATAATTTATTATGATCATTAATAAGCATAATATAATTACGAAAAACAGACTTTGGTGCGCCGCAGGGCGGGCGGGTCAGGAGGAAGCGATGACGGAAATGAAAGTTGTGGATATGCACTGTGATACCATTTCACGGTTATGGAAGTTAAAGCAGCAGGGGGAGGAGGAGAGCCTGTTTGAAAACAGCGGACATGTGGATGTGCGAAAACTGCAAAAGGGCGGTTATCTACTGCAGAATTTTGCACTCTTTGTAGAAAAGAAACAATGTGAGGATCCTTGGGAAAAAGTCTTGCAGCTGTATGAGGTCTACAATCGGGAACTGGAAAGAAACAGAGAGTATCTGGCCCCGGTATACCGCTATGAGGATATAGAAAAGAACAGGAAAGAGGGAAGAATCTCTACGCTGCTTACCGTGGAGGAAGGAGCGGTCTGTAAAGGGGATTTGACTAAACTGCAGACACTCTATGAGAAGGGTGTGCGGATGTTGACCCTGACATGGAACTATCCTAACGAACTGGGGTATCCCAATCTGGACAGCGATAGGGGCAGGGA
The DNA here is from genome assembly GCA_022510705.1 of Lachnospiraceae bacterium. Lineage (GTDB taxonomy): Bacteria > Bacillota > Clostridia > Lachnospirales > Lachnospiraceae > Acetatifactor. The sequence continues at coordinate 4,911 of JAFLSX010000034.1, read as the reverse complement.
AATCAGAAGCAGCGCAAAAGAGAAAGAACAGGCAGAACGGGATAGCATGATAAAGGGCTTTCTAAATACCCCTGAGAAAAGAGGCCTGACGGAAACGGGACTGTTTTTTCTGGAGAGAATGGAAACGCTGGGTATCATTGTGGATGTATCGCATTTATCGGACGGAGGATTCTATGACGTGCTGGCCCATACGAAAAAACCCTTTGTTGCCAGTCATAGCAATGCCAGGGCACTCTGTCCCTGCGCCCGCAATTTAAGTGACGACATGATATGGAAACTGGCAGAGCGGGGCGGTGTGACGGGACTGAATTTCTGTGCGGATTTTCTGGTACAGAAGCCCGTGGGAGAAAAGAATCCGGGAACCATAGCGGATATAGTCAGCCATGCAGCCCATATTTTGAAATGGGGCGGTGAAGAATGCCTGGGACTGGGCAGTGATTTTGACGGTATCGATACCCATGAGGAACTTCCCGGCGCCGATAAAATAGAGCGGTTATGGGAGGCATTGAAGCAGCATGGTTTTACGGAGCGGCAGTTGGATAAGGTGTTTTCAGAAAATGTGCTGCGGGTATATCGGGAGAATTTGTGATGTGGTTATACTAAAGAAATGGGCGAGATCAGTCAATGGAAAAGACTACGACAGAACGGTTGTAGTCTTTTATTTTTGCAGTATTAACGGATGTAACGGAGTTTTCCGTTGACAAAGGGATTCGGGGCAGTATAAAATTACTATGTTTTACCGAAATAGAGAATTAAGAGAAACTAGGAGATAAAAATATGTTTTGTGCAAAATGTGGTACGGAGGTCAGTGAAGGCAGTAAGTTCTGCGCAAAATGCGGAGCACCTGTTTCAGGAGTGGTGGCAGTGGAAACCAATGCCGGAAAAATGCAAGATGTAAGTGTGCCGGCAGAAGAAGCTCAGCCTGCAGCATCAGAGGTACAGCCTGCAGCGGAAGAAGGGAAAAAAAGCGGGAAACTGCCCATTGTGCCATTTGCAGCGGGGGCGGCCGTGCTGCTCTTAGCCGCGGCTGTCGGAGTGGGAAGTTTCTTTTTGTTCAGGGGAAAGGATGATCCCGGGTCCGCGGACAGGACAGGCGGTGGAAATACAGAGAATGATGGGGAGACCATAGCCGACTGGAGAGAGCTGGAACCTCTTTATACCATAGAAGATGTACCCATCATTACCATATATGAACATAATTATGTGGCGGGAACAAAAGCCCCGGGTATTGCCTGGGACAGCACCCTCTTTTACTGGCTGGAAGACATAGACCAGACCAGCTCAGAGGACGGGTATCTGGCAAGGTGTACCATCACGAAGATGGTACTGCGGAGTGCGTATAGCGGACAGCTGATCCAGTATGAGATCTACCGCGATCCCCAGACGGACGAGATCTATAAGATCGTATCCATAGAGCACGAAGCGGATTCCATACGTCTGGTGGATTATTACTACCAGAGCGGAGTACCCAATTTTACTTTTTCAAGGAATGACAGCGTGTACACGCCCACCTATGCCACTCCTGCAAAGACAGGGGAGCGGTATTATTTCAATAGTGACGTGATGGCTAGATGGCGTATGATACAGGAACCCAACGTGATCAAGGAATATGTGCTGACACCCAACGGCGCCTCCTATACCCAGACGGATTATTTTGCGGAGGGTGCCGATTTTCAGGCCGTCTATGATGATATAGAGCTCAGGGAGATAAACGCGGCCCGGAATACCTATGACGCGGTGGCGGCAGCAGGAAACGGTATTGGCCTGGTGGAAGGGCGTGTCACTGACACTGCCGGAAATCCCGTGGCGGGAGTGACGGTGGATATCCTACGTGGGGAAGATGGTGTCCTGCTTTACAGGGGGATTACCGGTGAGGACGGTTCCTTCACTATATTTGTGTATCTAGAGGATGTGGAGTGCAGCATCATCGTCCGGGGTAACGATACCTTTGATTCCAACAGTATTCAGGGGGTTATGCTGGCGAGGGCGACCGGGGGGAGTAGCTTCGGAAACCTGCTGATGCACCGTCTGGATGGGGATGAATATCCGGTGCATATCAACGTGTATGCGGCGGCGGATGTGCGGACCGGCGAGGATGGCAGTCTGCTGCGTGACCTGCTGCCGGGTGCTAGGGTATCCCTGCGTGCGGGAGCAGGTGCCCGTACGGGAGAAGTCCTGCAGGCCCTGGAGGCGGACGGGGACGGAAGAGTAAATACCACCCTGCCTGCAGGCACCTACACGGCCCAGATAGACGTGGCGGGCTACGCATCCGCCTATGTGACGGTGGAAGTGGCGGAGAAAGAGACCACGGCGGAAGGCTATGTACTGCCCATGCCGGAGGCGGACCGGACGGGTATCGTGCTGACCTGGGAGGGAGAGGCCGACCTTGACCTGACCATGTTCACCCCTTACCAGTCCACGAACGGGGATATGGCGCACATAGGCGGGCGCATCACGGATGACGGATACGGGAACCGTCTGGTGGCGGACAATGCATCCGGCTGTGAGGTCATGTACGTGAACACCGCCGTACTGGGCAATTATAAGCTGTATGTGAACAATTATACGGAGAGCGAGGCAGGCAATTACAGTTCTGCCCAGCTTTCTGACTTAAACATCCATATCTATATCTATGACAGTACCGGCCTAATCGGGGAGTACAGCTTCCCAGCCGGGGAGATCGGCGTGGTCTGGGAAGTGGCGGACTTAAACGGCAGCCAGGTGACACCCAGCCAGAGAGTGTATGTGAGTCTGGAGGGAAAGAGCTGGTGGACGGAGAATAAGCGGGTGCTGGATTTGGAAGGTTATGCAAGACTCTGTGATCAGATGCACGCGTTGGAGAGGGTAACTCCGGATAATCAGGAATTAATGTTACATATGCTGAACAGCTTTGTGGATATCAAAGTTTTAGGTCGGCCTGATCTTGATGGTATATTGGTGAAAGGATATGAAAGTGTTATACCAAATACAATGACACAAGAAGAGCAGTTGAATTTTGTTTGGCAAATTATCTGGTCTCAATTTACCTGGTCTGAATTAGGGTACGAACTAAATGCTGAGAATAGTTACGGAAATCTATCAGAGTATGATTTTTACTGGGATTCTCGGTTTGAAGAGACTGTTCTTAACCAGTTTGTAGTGGAGTTCTTTGATGCACAGATTAATGATTGGAATGCCTACGGTCTTTTTAAACAACAAGAAAATTATATATATTGGACGGCAGCCGACGGCGCACCGTGGATAGGTGGGGATAAATGTGATGTGTGGGAAAATGATAGCTATTATATGATCAGTATGCCTTGTTTTTATGGTAGTAATGCAGGGGAGGAAAACCTTTTCCAATATTATGTAGACGCCCTATTTCGCAAGAATCCGGATAGCAGATTTGGGGTAACCCTCTGTTATGTAAGGGCCTATACGGATGAAATACAGATAAGCAGAGTGGATGTATCCTCTACGCTTCCGGATAATCAGAATAAAAGCTATGGAGCTGATAAACTGATAGATGGTGATATCACAACACCTTGGGTAGAAGGCTCTGTAGGTGACGGAACGGGAGAAACCATTACCATTCATTTGTCAGAACCCACAACGGTTTACGGTATTCTCATGTATAATGGATATCTGGAATCAGAATATTTATACCAAGCAAACGGAAAGCCCAAGACAGTGCAAGTGGATTTTGGAAATGGAAATATTGTTACACATACAATCGGATGGACAAATTATGAAATGACGAAAACCTGGCCCGAAAGAATACAGCTGCCCCAGTCCGTAGTGACAGACACTATAACAATCACCATTTTGGAGGCTGCTTCCGGAAGCGTCTATACCGATATGTGCATTGGAGAAATAATAGTGTTCTAAAGGGATTTCTTTTAAAGCATTATCCTTCTCTCAGCGCATGATAAAACGCAAGAATATCCGCATATGCATAATCAGGTTTGTAGTCGGATGAAGCCACTTCTTCGGGAGTGGCTTCTCCTGTATAGACCACGCAGGTTTCCACACCGGCGTTGATGCCACAGGCAATGTCCGTATAGAGCCTGTCCCCTATGACTAGAGTCTGCTCGGGAGAAAAGCCGGACTGTTTCATACAGATTTCACAGACCTCTTTGGCGGGTTTCCCCAGATACTGGGGAGTTCTGCCTGTGGAAGCGGTCAGCATATCGCAGATGGCGCCGCAGTCGGGGATGAAGCCAAAGTCATAGGGGCAGCAGAGGTCGGGATTGGTAGCGTAAAAAGGAGCATCAGTGGTAGAGAGTACCTGACAGGCTTTTATCAGCTTGCTATAGGTCAGTTCACTGTCGTAACCAACCAGTATGCAGGCAATATCCTCTGCTGTATCCTCTGTCACTGACAGGCCGTTTTTCTTTAATTCCTGCACAAAGGATGCCGTGCCCAGCACAAAAATTTTCTGCCCGGCAAAATGTTCCTTCAAAAACCGGATAGTCATAAAACCGGAGGTGACAAATTGATCCTCCGTAGCAGTCAATCCAAAGGAATCCTTGAATTTTTTCACATAGTCGGCCCCGCTTTTGGTAGAGTTATTGGTGATGTAATAAGCCTTTCCTCCGATTTTTTCAATATAGTCAAGCAGTTCCCTCGAACCCTCATATAGGGTATCGCCTACTGCAATCGTTCCGTCAATATCAAATAAAAAAAGTTTCTTTTGGGATAGCATTTTTATATCCTTTCTAAGTTTTTCCATGTGTTAAAAATGACTTTTTCTGATTATAACATTGAATGCTATTTATGGCAATGAAGGGAAAGATATGGTATAATGATTCTGCTGGCGCAGAATACATGCTGGTTTCACCCGCATGTCATCGCGTAAGCGGTGCATTATACCGGCGGGCCACTGCTTGAAAAGTAAATGCCGCTTTGCGGCGCTTCCTTTTCTGCGCTTGT
>JAFLSX010000033.1 GCA_022510705.1 Lachnospiraceae bacterium | reverse complement strand
ACACCCTTAGCAGGGGCGCCTCTTCGGCCTCTTGAGTATTTCTCCTTAATCCGAATTGCCTCTGTCAAGTATTATACGCTATTAAATCCATAACGCAAAAGTTATTATACATAGGATACCTTACTTTGTCAATGCTTTTTTCCTCGGCACCTATAGAGGACTTTCAGCTTCTTTCCCCACTTGTCGTGCAATTTCTGCTTCTATCCGACGTTTTACCTCTTCTGCGATCTCATGTGTTTTCATATCCTTATATTCTTCATAATAGAGCGGCGGTAAATAAATCAGTTTCACCGTCACCTTTTTGATGGACTTCTCATCAAAGGGTTTGAAAGAATCTATCAGCGCGCAGGGCACTATAGGACATTGGGCTTTTGTTGCACTCTTAAAGCTTCCTCCTTTAAATTCCAAAAGCCGGTTTCCCTTTTTGCTTCTGGTTCCCTCCGCAAAGATCAAAAAGTTTCTGCCCTTCTTGACCTCTTCGGCCAGCTGGTTGATCACCCGCATGGACTGTCGAATATCCTCTCTGTCCATAGCAAGAACTCCCAATGCATCTCCCACCTGTTTTAAGAGGATAATATTCCGAGCCTCCTTCTTGGTCACATAGGCAAATGGTCTGGGGCAGGACTCTAAAAACACCAGCCCGTCAAAAAGTCCCTGATGATTGGGATAAAAAATAAATCCGTCTTCCTTAGGAAGATTTTCCAACCCATAGGACTCAATCACAACCCTTCCGGCACGATTTGCCGCTTTGGTCACCTTCTTGATATAGGCATAAGCCTCTTCATAATTAGGAGGTTCCTTTTTCGCATATCTCCAAATACGAAAGAAATAATAAGGCGCAATATAGAATAATCGCAGCACCATCAATACAATTCTTCTCATTTATACATGCAGCTCCTCTATATTATCCTATGCCTGGTCCGCATATTCTTTTACCGCGGTCTCATAAAGATTATTTCCCTCTGCATCCACGACCACAATAACCGGGAAATCTACAACCTCCAGTTTGCGGATGGCTTCCGTTCCCAAGTCCTCGTAAGCCACTACTTCCGATGCCGTTATTGCTTTGGAAAGCAGCGCTCCCGCGCCTCCCACTGCAGCAAAATATACCGCGCCGTTTCTTGTAATGGCATCCAGCACTTCTTTAGAACGTTTGCCCTTTCCGATCATGCCCTTAAGACCCAAATCCAGCAGCTTCGGTGCATATTTATCCATACGGCTTGCTGTGGTTGGCCCTGCGGAACCAATTGGTCTGCCCTCTCTTGCGGGAGATGGCCCCATATAATAAATGATGGTATCCTTCACATCAATCGGTAAAGTTTCTCCGGCATCCAAAGCTTCCTGCATTCTCTTATGGGCGGCATCCCGAGCTGTATAAATGGTCCCCGTTATATAGACATAATCTCCTGCTTTTAAAGATCTGGAGTTATCTTCCGTTAATGGTGTATGTAAATGCTTATCCATGATTTCTCCCACTTTGTCCGACTTATAGATTTGATGATTCAGGGTCTTTTTTATATGGTACGCACCGCATGCCGATTGACATGACAACAGATATTAATTGCTACCGGCAATCCCGCTATATGCGTAGGGTAAGTATTAATATTCACCGCCAATGCGGTGGTTGTTCCTCCCAAGCCCCCCGGACCGATTCCCAAGCCGTTAATCTTTTGCAGAAGCTCCTCCTCCATCTCCCGTACATAGGGTATGGTTGAACGCATATCTATCGGTCTTGTCAGCGCCTTTTTAGCCATCAATGCACACTTTTCAAAAGTACCGCCGATTCCCACGCCTACTACCATGGGCGGACAAGCGTTGGGTCCGGCATCCTTAACGGCAGTTAAAATCGCATTTTTGACCCCTTCTATCCCATCCGCAGGTTTCAGCATAAAAATCCTGCTCATATTTTCACTGCCGAAACCTTTCGGTGCAACCGTAATTGTAAGCTTATCACCTTCTACTACTTCATAATGGATGATAGCCGGCGTATTATCCTTTGTATTCTCCCTAAGCAAAGGATCTCCCACTACCGACTTGCGCAAAAAGCCTTCCGTATAACCCTGTCTGACCCCTTCATTGACGGCGTCTTCTAACAGGCCTCCTTCAAAATGTACATCCTGCCCGATTTCCAAAAAAATGACCGCCATCCCCGTGTCCTGGCATATGGGTATCATATCTTCGCCCGCAATCCGCAGGTTTTCCTGCAGTTGAGAAAGAATCTGCCGTCCCAGGGGAGCCTTTTCTTCTTCCGCCGCACGCTTCATGGCATGATCCATGTCCCGAGCCAGAAAATGATTAGCCTCAATACACATTTCTTTAATATTTGTGGTTACTTCTTTTACATCTATTATTCTCATGTAATATCCTACTATTCCGTAATCTGCTTTTGAATCTCTTCTAATTCTTCTGAAGAAACGGTACCCGGCTTCCACAGAATGTGCTGACCGTCATTTTTATACCGCGGTATCAAATGCAGGTGATAATGCATTACGGTCTGCCCTGCTGCCTCACCGTTATTCTGTATCAGATTGAAACCGTCCGCATTTAGTTTGCCAGTCATTTTTATTGCCATTGTCTTTGCAAGTTTCATTACTTCTGCCGCCGTATCCTCCGGCAACTCATATAGGTTGACATAATGCTCCTTTGGCAATATCAGGGCATGTCCTTTTGTAGCCGGTCCCAAATCCAAGATCACCCGAAATTTATTATCCTCATACAGAGATTTCGATGGAATCTCTCCATTAGCTATTTTACAAAAAATACAATCTTCTTTTCTCATTTTCCCTCCGGTTTTCAATAAACTATTATTTTATTTCCCCTATTCTGTATACTTTTAATTGAAAACAAAAATCTGATCCAATGTCCGTAGTATCTTGAACTCACCCTTCATCTTCATTTCTCCGGCCATAAACGCTCTTTGGAAAGTCATCCTGCCACTCAGGATTTCATCGATTGTCGCTTTTTCTATATGAACCTCCACATCCGCAGACAGGGAATTATCATAACTACAGGTCAGCTCTGATACATTTACATTCAGTACCAGCGGCTCTTTCTTATTTCCAATAAACAATTTATAGTCCGCTTTCACTCCCGGCTGTGGTTTAAATGCTCTCTTAAAGGCCGCCGCATAATCTCCTTCTTCCCCTGCATCTCCCATCATGCCCTTGAACATACTGGTAAGTTCCTGAATATCTTCTTTCTGCCGCTGTACATAGCTATCATCCGAAGCATACTGAGAAAGCTGTTCTGACTCCTGCGGTGTCAGTGCAATCTGCTTTGTATTGGAAGCTATGATTTTCACAGCCTGATTACTCGTAGGAAGACATGCCATTTTCTGGTTGATCGTCCGATACATATTTTCAGCTTTTTTCTCAATAATGTTAATATATTCCTGATTCATCTCCAACTGCGTGGTATCGGTAATATAGCCACAGATGTCACTGCAGCAAAGTCCTCCCAATATTTCCCATGCCGTATTTAAATGCAGTTTGCCTTCCCGTTCTCCATAGGTAGTTGACATTACCACCGGACACATATAGATTTTCTCTATTTTTTCTTTGTCCCCATATAGCCAGCAGGCATCCAAAAACTGCTGCATATACCCGCCAATACCGTACCATTCCACCGTAGTTGCAAGAATAATGCCATCCGCATTTTTTAATGTCTGAGGCAGGGTTGTGATCTGATTTTTTAACTCATAGAGGTTAAATCGCTCCACCCGAACATGAAGCTCTTCCAGTACCTCCTGCATTTTATTTATCACCAGTAATGTAGGGTCATCCATCAGCCCTCTGCCGCCATAATAAATATTAATATTCATTTTCTTACCCCCATCCGTTCCTGTAGATATTTTGTTTTCTTTGCCTGCGCCATTTTAAAAACAGACATAACAGCAGCCCCAGCAAAAACCCGGAAACAAATCCTCCTATATGCGCTGCATTGTCAATATTTGCTGCTCTGATGCCACTGTATAAAGAGTAGGCCACTACCAGCACGACTCTTTGCCATGTTACGTTCGGCATAGGCGTTACTCTGCACAATGCCATAGCCAATAATACACCAACCAGTCCGAATATCGCACCGCTTGCGCCGATAGAGCCTACATACCACTCATCTGCAAACAGCTTGTACCCTAAAGAGGCCGCCTGTCCGCCCAACCCGGATAAGAAATACAGCGCCAGAAAACATATATGGCCGATTTCTTTCTCCAACATTGCTCCAAGCCCTGCCAACAACAGCATATTATTGATAATATGCGTGATATCCGCGTGCAGAAACATGGCCGAGATCACACGGTAGTACTCTCCTTTTGCGAAGAAGCTGTTCGGACTGATATCTCCTATATTATATAACATCTCACCGTCAAATGTACATATCAGAAAAATGACAGCATTTATTATGACAAGAATAATACTGACGAAAGGTAACTCTAATATGGGTTTATAGTCCCTGTTCATTCTGTCACCATCCCGTTAAATACTTTATTATGAGGTTATCACTGATTCATTTTCCTGTCAACGATAGGTAAATTCCAATTTTCCCAACCGCACCTCATCTTCTTTTAATAATTCCACCCTTTCATAGGGTTTCAGCCGCACGCCGTTTTTATATGTCCCGTTGGTCGTATTTAAATCCTCCAAATAAATCTGCCCGTTTTCCTCGGTAACTCTTGCATGCATTTTACTAATGGATGTATCCGATAATATCACATCCGCCTTTTCTCCCTTTTTTCCAATGATCAACGGCAGCTTATCCAGGGCAATTACCTTCCTGTTTTGTCTTCCGTTTCCGAATAATTTTCTTTCTTCTGTTTCCGGCCTTACTTCTAGATAAGCCGTTTTCTCCTGCACCTCTGAAGCCGGCTCTTTTACGGCGGGATCTGCTTGATATTCCCATTGCTCCATTGCCACATTGCTCTTTTGGGTTTCTTCCTTAGCCTTTCTGTATTTACCAAACAAAATTTCTCTGATATCCAGCATTCTTCCATCTTCTTCCGGCTTTTTAGTGTGCGTTTCCGGAAGCACGCTTTTTTCCTGGATCTCTTCCACCGGTTCTTCCTTTGCGCTTTGTCTATGTTTTTCCCATAGGAGCAAAAATGTTTCAATGGTAAACTGATCCTGCAAATACTCCCAGTCGGAATACATATCATAAAAAATATCCAGCAATTCGTTCTCTTCTTCATCCGTATGTTTAATAAAGAAAGAGAGAAATTCTTCCATATCTGTTTTTTCTTTTTCTATATAATAAGGATAATATATAAAATTAATTTTATCTGAGTCCATATCCTGAAAAATGCAGTCCGGCCTCAGAATAAGATTTCTATTGTCCAAAAGGTACTGCTCCAAAGACCATAAAACCGCTTTCAATGCTGCCTCCAGCCGTTCCATCCATGCCACGGTGATTTTGCCTTTCAGAAAGTATTTACTAAGACTCTGTTTTGAAGAAATATCATAGGATATTCCCTGCTCCTCATCTTCCAAATAAGTATTGGCAGTCAAAAGCCCTTCCAGCTTTCTGGATGTAATAATGCGGTACTGATAACGCATTTTCCTATCCTGTTTCCATTCAGCCTTCAGCTTCAAATAATTATGGTTAAAACTATTTTTGTATTCAATCTGTAACATGATATCTCCTTTTATTCTAATGTATTTTCCAACTGCCTGCACATTCTGATAAAAAAGACCGGGTTAATGCATTTGCTTTTTGCTTCTTCGTTAATACTCCATTCGGCCGTTCCGGCAAGCAGTTCCAGTCCTCGAAAGGGCATATTGGTATCCCCCTCTATAGTAACTTTTACTTCTTGCTGTACCACTATTTTAAAAGTGCATTCCGCTGCAATATATTTATCCGTCATAAGTTCTCTCAAGGTATCTTCCGACGCATTGTACACTTCCTGCTTATCCTGTCGATACAGGCTGCTTCCTCTAAGCGCTGCCCTATATGCATCTTGTCCCATGACACATCTGTCATATGCATAAAATCCACTGTAAATAATAAATATACAAACATATAAGACCGTGGGAAATACCAGAACCGCTTCTACGGTTAAATATGCCTCCCATCCATGTCCCCATCTGATTTTTTTCTTTTTCATTCTGCCTCCTTCTTTTTCTGCTTAAGAAAGCAAAAGCAATAACCGGGCTGCCAGCAGGAATGGTAAAAAGGGAATGCAAGTCTGTTTATTCGCTTTTTTCAGTATGAGCAGCCCCACTGCCAATAACGACTGCAGAAACAGTCCCAAACAAAATACCGGCACCGCACACTCCACGCCCTCAAAGAGCCCCAGCAAGATCAATATCAGCCCATCCCCACTTCCAATCTTCTTTTCCGTAACCAAGGAAAGCAGTAATAATGCAGCGCCGGGAAAAACGGAAATAAGCGCTGCGCCCAAACCGGATTCTGCTCCTTCTTGCAGGATTTGTAAAATAATGCATACAACTGCCCATGCTCCTCCTGCCACGAGCAACGCCGTTGGGAGCCGCTTCCATTTGATATCAAAAAAGCTACCTGCAATTAAAAGTATGATTGCACCTATTGTTCCCCGCATTCTATCCTCCGCATCTGCTGCACATTCGGTATTTCTTTTCTGCTTCGCTGCGAAGCATCACCGTAATGGTTCTCTTAAGACCGCTGCAGTTTAAATCCTGATGATATCTATTCCCGCTCCTGGCGATATAAAATCTGGCGGTAAAAGATATAACGCATAACTCGCAGGGAGTATATCTACCCCCATGCTCATTTCTCAATATTTCTAAGTCTGCTGCCTCACATTCTGATATGGACAACCGTATATGGGAACATTCTCTGCTCAAATGGAAGACTTCCGCATTTTCGGCAACATACACATAGGCATCTTCTCTCTTTCCGCCTTCTCCATCCGGATCCACTTCATAGCCGGTCCATGCCCTGCCGTAGTATCTACAATAAAATCTTGCCGGGCTAAAACCCACAATGCCGATAAAAGGCGAAATCTGATAAGATGCCACCAGGTCTATAATATCCCCCTGCTGGAGAATGGACGAATCCGTATACCAGATTCCCTCTTTTCCGTTTGTTAGGGGAGAGGTCTCCAGATACTTTTCTCCGGCAAATTTTTCTACTCTTCCTTTTACATACAAATAGGAAAACGCTACATTTTCCACTAATGCTTCCAACCCTTCATCTTCCTCTTCCCCGGTAATGGTTTTATAGGCATATGCATATACGGAAAGTTCTCTTCCGGTTTCCCGAAGTGCTGCCAACAATGTACTATGCAACCGGTAAATTTCAATTATCCCTAGGAGATTGAGCATAAAGAATAAAAAGAGCGGCAGTACGATGGCTGCCTCTACAGTCATACTTGCAAGCCAATTTCCTGTATGTGTTTTTCCAAAGGAGAACGGGGGCATCCCCTTTATGAAGAATTTCTTGGGGGTTTTACCCGGGAAGTCCCGACAGGCATAGGGGGTGCCTGTTTGCATGAACTGCAAATTATGAGAAGGTTGAGATGTGCTGTTTTGTTTTTTTTGCTTCATAAAATAGGTGATTCTCATAAAGGGGACGCCCCCATTCTCCTTTGTGTTTTAAAAGGCGTTTAATAACCATAGCTTCTGTTGATGGAATACATTTTTCCATCCCTGCCGCTGTAATGAATGACAGCCGTCAGACTGTCGATACAACCATCCATTCGAAAATATTGATTTCCCGGGGTCTGTCTGATATCCATTTCCATTACATCCATCAATCGGCAGGTGGTAGTCTGCACATCCTGCAGCATCAGGAACAAGCGCAGATAGTCCTCATAGGCAAGACCGCTTTCTCCTTTTTTTCCGTCGGTTACGCCGCCAAAGCTTAAAATCTCTTCCAAGGAATAGTGCCAGCTCTCTGCGGACTTTAACAACGGTACCCTCTCTCCCTTTAACAATACGGACACATCATACAGACTTTCCGCCAAAGCCCATGTCAGCACCAATATCGACTTAATTACATCTTTTGCCTCCGGCAGCATGATCAGAATGGCAAGACCATATGCCAGCAGTTCGACCGCCTCCATTTTTTCCTCGTCGGAAAGAAGATAACACAGATTGGCCGCTGACCGGATTCCAAATATGGCATTGACTACGCTCTTTAAATTTTCCAGATCGTTATCTTTTCCCGCAATGATATACTCTGTCTGATATTGCAGGTAGCCCTCTTCCTTTTCCGCACCATAATGCCCTGTATACGCCATGATATACTCGTGAAAAATTAATTGCTGCCACCAGTTATCTTCAAATTCCACTGCCGGATTCATACCGGTTCCCACCAACAATTCCCTATTTGACAAGCAGGCATTTACCGGAACTGCCTGAGTAGATAACTTTTCCTTTTCTTCCGTTACGTAATTTAAGATACCGGCTTCCCAGAAAGCAGACGCCCCGACCACCGGATTTTCCACCGGCTCGGTTTGTTCCATGCCGTTTTCAGTCATCGCATTTCCCTTCCATTCCTCCAATGCCCGACACGCCTGCTTCTGTCTTGTCAAAACATCCGTGGAATCCAGCTTATATGCTTTAATTTCACTAAACCAGCTTTGCAACTGTTGTAAATAAGCTACACCGATTCGCTGATACATAACCTCCACCGCCTGCCGCCTAAGTACAGCTCCGCCATCATCAGAGGCCACCGACACTTGCGTTAGTTTTACGGAGTCTACTTTCAGTTTTAGCGGATCCCGATACAGAAAGGGTAAAAAGATATCATCACTTCCCATATTCTTTTCCAGATACTCCAATAGATGCCCCTCCGTCTGTACATAGTGTGCGTAAGAAGAACCATAGGAGGTATCGATGAAAAAAAGATCATACTGCCGCAGAAGCTCCCTGTGATATTCCGCCAATACATTGTTCATGCCTATATCCGTTACACATTCTATCTCCATACGCCGTGTGTTTTCTCTTGCTCCCAATACCAACAGCAGACAAAGGGAAATCATAACGGATAAAATAAGAGACAGAAACACCGTCAAGTAAGCATCCTGATAACAGCCTCTTGTAACTCTTTTCATAATGCGGCCTTATAGCTTGTTGGTCTGTGAAGTAATCTTTCCAAACAGATTTTCCACAATGCTTGTAATTTGATTTTTAAACAGAACCACCAATCCTACCAAAACCACGATGATCAAAATAACCTCCACGGTTCCCATCCCATCCTCTTCCACAAGAAACTGATTTAATTTTTTTAAATTATTATTTTTCATATGAATCCTCCTTTTATCAATATCTATGCTACATGCCCATAAAAGCCGGTACCATGATCAATATCATAACCATTCCCATGAGCATCACCATGGGAAGCAATAATTTTGTTGCACTTTCTTCTCCTGCTCTTTTTATCAGTGCAGCATGCTCCTCCATGGCCGTAAGGGCCTCCTGACGCAGTTGCAAAAGCAACGCCGTATTTCCTTTTTTTAAATTCTGTACCAATAATGTAGTAAACCGCACATAGCACTGCTGCCGGATTCGTTTTCCAAATCGGGCATACGCCTCTGCTTCTGTAATGCCGCTCTCCATCTCCCGACAAGTCAAAAGCATCTCTCCATATATTGGATTCGGATCTTTTTCTTTCATACTTTCCGCAATTCTTTCCCAGGCACTTTTGGTATTCAAACCGGCTCCCAAATACAGTGTCAACTTACTGATTATGGTGGGATACTCCCTTTCCATCAAATGCTGCTTTTTAGCAAGCGCTCTCTCCGGTTCCCGTCCCTGCAGCAGGAATAGGATGACCGCACCAACAATTCCTAAGAGGAAGATGGCAGAACTTTGGTTTTCCCGCTGCAAGGTCCAAACTACTTTTTCTCCCTCTATTTCTTCCGGGAGCAGCAATTTTTCCTTCCCTGTAGTTTCCCTTTCCAACTTCTCCAGAACATCTGTTACTGCCTCGGAAAATGTCTTTTCTTTCGGTTTTGGACATACTCTCGCATAAAAACAGTACTCCCTTTCAAAATCGTTTCCGCTGACCCAAACCGTTAACTCCACCAGCGCCGTATGTTCCGGTAATTCTTCCACATCCTCCCAGGATGCCACTTTTCCGCCTAAAGTCAAAAATAGAGGATTACTGCTGCGCCAGGACAGGGTAAATGGGTAGGGTTCGAGCTTTTCCGGTAAAACAAGCGGCTTCCATATATCATCCCAGGAACTATTTTCTCCCAGCACTGTTTTTTCCAGCTCCATTAACATTTCTTCATATAGGTCCTGCTGCTCTTTTTCGCTGTACCCAAGGGACTGTACCGTTAAATGCGCTTTTACCTCCTCTCCGCTACTGCTCTTAGCCACAAGTGTAAACTCCCTGCTGCCTTCCCCCTGTCTGTTCCTGGTCAAATACATTCCATCCACAAGCCGGCTTCCGCTGCTGCCGCTTATCCACAAAAACAGCGCTATCATATTTCCGGAAAAGAGCACTATCAGACAAAGTTTAATTCTCTCTACCTCATGCTTATGCCTTAGCAGGGGCGGGGCCTGCCCCGGATGAAGCCGGGCCAAATACTCTGATACCATGGAATTTCTACGATGCCCAAAAGGCCACCATTCATATAACAGTTCTGCCATTTGATAAAAGCACCCTTCTATTCCCCTCTTTTTCAGACCCCTGCTTTCACTGCCAGTAAGTTTCTTGTTACTGATGATTGCCAGCAAAACAAACATGATCAAAACACTTCCGTAAAGCATTGATACCTCCCTGCATATTGAAGCTAAATAATGTTTTTGCATATATACTCTGCCAGGAAAAAAGCGGCAAGATAGAGAAGCATGCAAACACTCATAATGCAGATTCCCATTAGGTTATGATATAAGACGTCAAAAAACCCCGGGGTGCTTATCCCAATATATCCCACCAATAAAAAGGGGACGACATCCATAATCTTCTGCTCAAACTTTTTACCGCTGAGTACCACTTGTATCTCCTGCTGTAGGGCAATCTTCTCCCCAATCAGGTCCGCTGTAGACTGTATGATTTCCGGCAGCCTGCCTCCGCTGCTTCGCGCTATGGCAAAAACCTCCCCAAATTCCTGAATATTCGCAATGCCGCTTCTTGCTCCCAACTCCGATAACAGCTCCTCTAACGGAACATTGTGTGCAATCCCTTTTTTCATACGAAAAAGCTCGCTACGCATAAGAGAGCTTTCTCCATAGAGGGACTGTATATCCTGTATACTCTCTTCAAAGGCATTTTCCACGGAATAACCTGCCCGCAGATTGGCTGCAACAGACAGAATACAGTCCTTGAACTCTATTTCCAGTTTTTGCTTACGCTTATTTCCTTTTTCCTTTTGAAATGAAAGATAGGCCAGAACCCCTATCGGCCATATAAAAGCCGCTGCGATCAGGCTTCGATAAAAGAAGAAAGAAAAAAACAGAACAATTCCCAGACTCATTATCGCATACAAAAAAGCTTCTTTTTTAGAGAAAAAATAGCAGCTATAGAGGGGTATTCCCCGCTGTTTTTGTCGGAAGAAAAACAATTTCTCTTCCCTATGGCGTAAGACCCGCTGCTTTAAGCTTATAGTCATGCTTTAACGCCCCTTTCTTTTCCAGCCTGCCCAGAATTTTTCCATCTGCCGTTTCCCCACTCTCCACAAAACAATATAGGGGATTCAGCCTAATATCTCCTTCTTCACATCCGTCCACCTCCCAGATTTCCAGTACCTTCCGAGATCTGTCCCGCAGTCTTCCCAGATGCACCAAAATATCAATACCGGATGCTACTTGCTGTCGGACCGCATGTAAGGGCAGCTCCATTCCCATGAGGATCATGGTCTGTAGGCGGCTTAACATGTCCCTTGCACTGTTTGCATGTCCGGTGGACATGGAGCCGTCGTGCCCTGTATTAAATGCTGTCATCATGTCGATAGCTTCGCTGCCCCGTACCTCTCCCACAATAATTCTGTCCGGACGCATTCGCAGAGAGGAACGAATCAAGTCTCGAATCGATATGGCGTTACAGCCCTCTACGTTTTCATTGCGGGTTTCCATTCTCACCAAATTAGGAATACCCTGTAACTGCAGTTCGGCGCTGTCCTCTATGGTAATCACTCTTTCCTGTGGGGGAATATAGCCGGAGAGTACATTTAAGAATGTTGTCTTTCCCGAACCGGTTCCGCCACTGATAAAAATATTGTAACCCGCCTGTACCAGCAGCTTCAGTTCCCCGGCTGCCTCCTCTGTAATACTGTTCCAGGCAAGCATCTGCTCCATAGTAATCGGCCGGTCCGGGAATCTTCGGATTGTAACGATGGGGCCGTTTATTGCAACCGGATTTAAAACTACGTTGACCCTGCTGCCATCCCGCAGCCTGGCATCCACAATGGGAGAGGCTTCATTTACGGAGCGATTACACTCTCCCACAATTTTCTGAATGACATGAAATAGTTTCTCTCGGGATTCAAAACGCTCTTCCAGCTTTTCAATTTTGCCCGCCCGCTCCACAAACAGGCTCTCCGGTCCGTTTATCATGATTTCCGTAATACTATCATCCTCCAAAAGCTGTTGTAGAATATCCAGCCGTCTAAGGGAGAAAAAGATTTCGCGTCGAAGTACTCTGCGCTCCTCCACAGTCCAAATCCGCAGTGCTTCTTCCTGTAAAAACAAATCATCTATCAGTGCTTCCACTTCGTCATCGGAAGACTCCTTGGAATAATCCAATCGTTCCAACAGCCGCTCCTCCAGGCGTTTTTTCATTTCTTCCTGTGATTCTCTCATTTTTAATTGCCTCCCATTCTACAGCATGGTATTATGCTGCACCCAAATCCTCCCTGATCAGTCTGCGAATATACTCAGCCAGCTCTCCCCCGGTATATTGTTCAATCCGTTCCGGCAGACGGGTAAAGCTGGGAAGTAGTTGTTTCCGTGTTTTTTCCAGAACATCTCCATACTCATAGTTTTGCAGCAGCTCTTCATACTGCGCCAGTTTTGATCGGGCCTGTTCGTCCTCTCTTACAATGGTATAAATCCTATCGCACATCCGAAGCAGTTCAAAAGTTCCCTGTATACTTTCGCTCAGATCCAGGATCAAATAATCATAACCGCCAAATTCCGCTATTTTTTCTATTAACGCCTGCCACTCTCCTGCTTTTGTATAGATCAGGTTTTGTCCGGCATAAGTCGGCGGAATGTAAAACAGACGTCCTATTTTAAGAGTCATACCGTGTAGTCTGCAGAGGAATTTTTCTTCCGATTCATTTGCAAAATACAAAAGCGCCGTCAAATCCCCTCTTACATTTTTGTCTAGTAGCTGATTCCACCCCGCGTAATGCTCAAAGCTGATGTATAAAACCTTCTTTTTTTCCGACAGGGCCTGTCCTAAAGTAAGGGCAAAAGAAGTCTGCAGACAGCGTCTCACCGGAGAATACAAGCCGATAATCTTTGCTTTTTCCGTATTTTTTAACTGCTTTCCTTCTCCGGATAGGGAATCTGCATAACACTCCAGAACTTCTCTCCAGACAGCATCGGCCCTTTGGTATTTGTCTATATTGCGCACCTTTTCTCCGCAAACAGTGCCGCTTTCATTTAACAGCAGGGTATTTCCGGTATCCAACCTCTCCACCTCGTAGGTGTAATCCGATTCCGACACCAACAACACTTCAATCTTTTCTTTTTTTCCAAACTCCACCAGTTTTTCCGGCCGTGTGTAGGTATGGAGTTCGTAAGGGAACCCCTCCTTACCCTGTAAATAATTGGTCATGCTGTCCAAATAGTCCTTTTCACTGTCACATAACGCCATTATTTTCTTCTTCATAAAGCCCTCCTTTTATGCACCCAGAAATTTCAAAAAAACGCCGTACACCCCACCTAAATGCAGCAGTACACTTAGCAATACTGTTCCGGCCATATGGAGTGATGCCCGCCTTTTCTCCTGCTGCCCCACATCCTCCAAATAGAGCCGAAATGCCCTGTGTCGGATCACATCCGTCATATAGGAGCAGAAATACTGCATCCGCTCCCGAAAATTTCCTTGTCCCAGCAGTTTTACGACTCCTATCAATGCTGCAATTGCCAATCCGCCCACGAGGCAGACCGTACACTCCCTGCCTTTCATAAAAAAACCAAGCAGACCAAACAGTTTTACATCTCCCGCTCCCAGCATGCCCAACTTGTAGAGAGGATAAAATATTACAATAATGGCAGCTGCACCAAGCAACTGCAGCATCATTGTCCATCCTAATCCCAAAAGGACATTGCCGTCTCCGGGTAGGTAATCCACATAAAAGAGATAACCTCGGTACAAAATCCCTGTCAGCATACCAAGGCCGATTAACGCATTGGGAATCTTATCCCTGCGGTAATCAAAATAACAGGCAGCCGACAGCCAAAATAACAGTAATAAAATACTCACCCGCCTCCTTATTCAATTTGATAAAATCGGTAACTCGGGACGACTTGTCCCATAAACGGAGCGAATTGCTCCTCACTTTGATATTGATACCCGGCAGAATGCTGTGGGTTGTATGTTGGATTATACTGATTTGTTTTTAGTTTGTCCAGTAGGAAAAAACAAAAAAGTTATTTTTGTTAGTTTTTTACAATGATTTATAAAAATAAATCCCATAAAGTGCTGCCAGCCCAGGAAATCCAAGAATTCCGGATGTCAAAACCGTAGTCGCATTGAGGCCTATGCCACCGGAAATCCCCAGACTGAGCAGAGCGGCATTTATAGCGAGAATAGTCAGACTTCCCATGACCATGCGCAGAATAAAGTTGAGCAGCCATTCTGCACGACTCCGCACGGATATCAGTAACAGCACTGCGGCGCACACACCTATTAGCCAGAACATACGATATACCTCGTTTGTATTTGTACCAGCCTATGCTCCCTTGGATCATATTATGACATGCTTTCCAGTATTTTCCAGAAAAAGCAAAAACAGGAATATTACAGAAAAAACAGGCTATACTTTTATAGAAAAGAATTTGCCCAAAAAAGGAGCCGGATATGACGATTTTATTTCGACAGGAGCATACCAAGGATATTCCTATTGAAGAGGACTTTTCTTGTCCCTCCTTAAGGGAGGACATAGAAAAAACCCGCTATGCCTTAGAAATTGCATATGCGGGTTTTGACAATGCCATTGAACCGGATATGATCGACTGCTATATCTATGAGATCAACGCCCTGTTAAAAAGGTATAAGTATCTGGTTGATCTTGCGGAAAAAGAACGCCAGAGTGTTCCGGAGTTAAGCCCGAAATCCTCTGTTCGTGCCCTCCTCAGTCATGTCTTCGGATAATTTATTCTTACCGTAAGTCAGTCCTGAATATACGGTCTGAGAGTTCTGCATCACGGGACCGGAGGTATCCTGTGCGGCCAGTTCTCTATAAGCCGCCAGTAATTTGTCAACGACAGAACGGACATGCGTAAGGGGCTCTGATTCTTTTCGGATATCCGCTTTGATCAATTCCCTGTTGCAATACAGATACAGAGAAAGAAGCCGGGCTGCCAGCTCATACTCCAGATTCAGAGAAGCCAACAGCTCCCCGAAGCAGCCCCTTGTCTTACGTAGGGCTTCTCTGAAGGCCACAACCTCAGCTTTTTCCAGCTCTTCTTCTGCCTCTGACAGATATGTCAGAATCATCTCATACAGAATCACGATCATTTCTGTTTTATTTGCCTGAGTAATTCGCAGTGTGAACTGCTGTTTACATTCCTTTGTCATACGCGTTGCCTTTCCTTACGATGATTTCTACTCATTAAAGACGTTTACTGTAACAGCTGCAGTACCTGTGCAGGTCTTTCATTCGCCTGTGCCAACATAGAGGTACCTGCCTGTGTCAATACCTGATAAGTGGTATATAATGTCATCTCTTCCGCCATATCCACGTCCATGATACGGGAGTACGCAGCGGTCATATTCTCGTTGGTAACATCCAGATTGTTGACGGTGGACTCCAAGCGGTTCTGATAAGCACCCAGCCGGCTTCGTACGGAGGAAATATATTTTACTGCGCCGCTCATCCTGTCCAGTGCGTCTTTGGCGCCCTCTTCCGTAGAAACATCAATGCCCTCAATACCCATGTGCTTTAAGCTGATTTCCGGAATTCTGACCTCCAGTACCTGGCCTTCATTGGCTCCTATCTGCAATCTCATGGGGCCGATACCGGTAGCTTCAATCTTCAAATCACCGGTAGCATCCAGCCCTTTCTCAACAACTTCATCCAAATTCAAATGCATCTCAAAGCCATCACTGCCCTTGATGATCACGACATTATCTTTAACCTCGTCCACTTGCGCATCTTTCGGGAAACCCTTCCCAAAAGTTATGTCCGCACTCGCTACATTGCCGTCCTCATCAAGCTCTATTCCATTTACCGTCAGTTCATAATCCTGTACAGAAACCTCGTCAGAGCAGTAGCTGACCCTGACTGCCTCATTGCTGGCATAGGCCTTGATATCAAACTGTCCGTTTAACAACTTCTGGCTGTTAAATTCAGTTTGGCTGGCAACTCTATCGATTTCCTCGCAAAGCTGCTTAATCTCATCCTGCACAATCTCCCTGTCTTCATCGGACATGGTACCTGTGCTCGCTTTTACAGTCAGCTCATTCATTCTCTGAACCATCTCATGAATCTCTGCCAGCGTACCGTCTATGGTTTCTATAATGGAGATACCGTCACTGGCATTCTGGGTTGCTTTAGAAATACCCTCTATCTGTGCATTCATACGCTTTGCCATTGCCAACCCCGCCGGATTGTCCTTCGCATGATTGATCTTCAGACCCGATGAGAGTCTCTCCAGTGACTTTGCCAGTAAATTGTCACTGTTGGACAGTGCGTTATTGCTTATCATTGCCGATACATTGTAGTTAATTCTCATACTTACTCCTATCTGTGCACCCCGGCACCTTCATTATTCTGTCACTGCACAGTTAATGGCCTTCTTTATGGAGCCAATCACCATGCCTGTCATTCTGTACAATTCCTTTGTTTCAGTGTTTCCGTTTTTCTCTCCCGCAATCGGACGGTTCTGTCTGCCCTCAACTACTCGGAGCGCTTCCGCCTTCAGACCGGCTGCTTCCAACCGCCGGCTTAACTCTTTCGAGGTTTCCTGCAAAATAGCTGTCGCTTCCTGTCCCTGCCCTACAAAGTAACCGGATACCCGATTCTCCGTCAAGGTAAACTCACCAAACAGATCGCCATACCGATCGGTGTGGATTTCTACGGAGGCTCTGCCCCCTTCTGCGGAATCGTGTACCAGTTTCAGGTGGATGGCAGTGATTTCTCCGTCAATTTCCTGAGGCAGATCATACTCTTCGGTTTTGATACCCCGAATCCCCAGAATGTGTAGCTGCTTGCAGGCTAACTGCATGGCTCTTACATCCAGGCTGTCAGCGCCCTCCATAAAGGTCTGCTCTTTTAAGATTTCTTCCCCTTCTTCGGTCAGCCTGCCGTACGCCTCTTTAAAAGTATCTCTGTCAGAAAAAATCTCTTCCCGTTCTATTTCTTCCGGTATATGACCTCCGGAGCGGATCAACCTTTTAAAAGCTTTGCCGGCGTCTTCTCTGATATCCTGCGCTGCCAAAAGGTTATCTATGGTAACGGGTTCTTCCAGCTGTTTTAAAAATTCTATTTCTTCTTCACCGGACTGCAACTGCCTCATTTCGCTCAACTGCCTTTTGGTGTAAGCTCTCTCAATCTGAACATCGATGGCTACGCCTCTTTCCACTGCTTCCTGCAGGCTTCCGAAACTATCATCCGCCGTGATATCCATGCCCCGTACCTTTCCGGTCCGAATAGCGGACAACAGATTGGCAAAATTAACCTCCGCCTGCGTGCTCACCAGCTTCCCGATGGCAGCTCCATCGGATTTATCCACCTGACGAAGCAGTCTGTAAATACCGATAAAGCTTTCCTTTTCTTCTTGCGTAATCTCTTTATTCTGTTCCAGATTATATAAGAACCGGCTGTACTTGGTACTTTCCTCTTCATAGGTTTCCCGGCTTTCCAGATAGCTCTCCAGCTCCTCCATGGAAGTGGTCAGCGGATTGATGCCGTCACGTATCATATTGAGCACTGCTGACGGCGTCATTTTTTCCACTACACGCTGTACGGTTTTGTCCGCGCCCTTTACTGCCAGAAGGTTTTCCTCCGTCAGTTCCATATGCGCATAACTTAAACTTCTCACCGCTTTACGATTCTCGTCGGTCAGTTCCAGCCCCATGCCCGTAAGCAGTTCATCCACATTGCGGAAAGCAACCTTAATGCTGTCACCCAAGTCCGCCCGGGGAGCTGTCATCATGGTTTCATAGGCTTCTCCCGCCTGCTTGAAGGCTTCCTCTATACTCTTACCGGTCTCATAGACGCTGTCAATGGTGAGGGGTTCTCCCATGGACAACAGCCTGCCTAAGGAAACAGCGGGAAGGAAGGGAATCTCTCTCGCCTTCTCCACAGTCTCTCTACAGAGATCCATGGGTCTTTCTGTCACAGCTTCTGCTCCGCTCTGTCCGGCTTCCAGCTCCTTTAGGGCTTCTATGGTTTCTTCTATAGGTGCCGTGTCAATGGAAAATCCGCTTCGCAAAAGCTTCATATTGGCTTCCACTGTCATATGGAGTCTAACTTCTTCTAAGAGCCTTCGGGCCTTTATATTCTCCGGTGTGGGCTCCTGTTTTAGAATGTTCTGATACTGCTCTTCGTAACGCTCCAAAGAATCCGCAGCCTTGCGATATATGCTTCTGCCATCCTTTAAATTAGCCTCACCGGCCGTTTTTCCTTCTGCAATGGCTCCCGCAATGGCTTCAAAAACATCTTCCTCTCTAGCCGGCAGCTTTACCTCCTGCAGCTCTTCAAAAGCCCGGAAATTTTCTTCGGTCAGAGGTACGCCCTTTTCCACCAGCCATGCGCCGTCCTGCAGCGTTTTTTCCGTTATCGGGTATCCGGCCTTCTCTATGATCTTTTCAATCTGTCCTTTTAACTTCTCGGTATCCGCCTCTGTGGCTTTCTGCGCAAAATAGCCGGGCATTTCTTCTGCAAAATACCCTCTTCCTTGTCGGTTTGCATCCACAGCACCCGAATGTTCTGCCAGATACAGATTATCTATACTCGGCTCCATGCTGTTATTCACCATGTACTTGGCAGCACCTTCTGACAGTTCTGTCAGTTCCATCCCCCGTCCGAATGCCTCCATGGTCATTGCTACCGTTTCCGGTGTTACGGGTATATCCTCTTTGGCAAAAGCTTCCGTCAGCTGCTGTGCATAAGCTATGCTGCCGGTAATTTCCGCCAGCTGCTCCATATCGACGCTGTCCGTGTATCCGGTAATATCTACACCAGCTTTTATCAGCTCGGCCTTTATGGTATCCAAGATCGTTACAGTATCCTCTATATCCATGTCGGAGGGGTGATAACCCTCTTTCTGCAGTTTTGCAAAATCTTCGTCGGACATAGAATTGGACATTACCGTCAAATAGTTACGATACAGCGAGATATCTAATCCCCCTGCTTCCTGCATCACTTCCTCTGCTGTCCTTCCGTGGACACCATGGCTTTTATATACGCCATATGCAGTGTTATCCGTAACTTTTCCAGAAATGTCCAATGCGTATCCGCCTGCGGCCTTTCCGGCGGCCTGTGCGGCGGTATGATATACTGTTGTTGTAACCTTGTCTACATTTGAAGATGGAGTGTTGTCAAATGTAATATGCATACTTTCCATTCCTCTCATAGAACTAAAAAGGCGAACGCATCCTGCGTTCACCTTTTATTTCGTCAAGCTTTTCTATTTTCTTAACCTTTAAAACTGAAATACTGCTGCTGTATAAGGCGGAATATCTAGAGTAATGGAGTAATCCCTATAATCAGCCGGCTCTTTTTGAGCTGTAATTACCTCGGGCAGTTTGTTGCCGTTGCCGCCAAAACGCTCCTCATCACTGTTTAAAATCAGCTTATACTTCTTTAATTCAGGAACTCCCAGCCGATAATTTTCCCAGCGCATAGGCGTCATATTCAAAATAAACAGCAGATTCTTTTTTCCATCCTCCGCTTTTCTGAAAAACGCATAGGTACTTCTATCCTTATCATCTGCATTCAGCCATTCAAAACCATTCCAGCTGTTGTCAATGGTATAGAGACAGGGATACTTGCGATACAGATTGAGCAATTCTGCTACATAGGCTTTCATGCCTGCATTTAACGGCTCCTGCAGCAAGAACCAATCTAACTCTCTTTCCTCACTCCACTCTCTCTCCTGTCCGAATTCCTGACCCATAAAGAGCAGTTTCTTACCGGAATGTCCGAACATATAAGTATAACCCACGCGCAGATTTGCGTATTTATCAATCTGGTAGCCGGGCATCTTATTGACCATGGAACACTTTAAATGCACTACCTCATCATGGGAGAGGGGCAGAATATAGTTCTCGCTTTCATTGTAGCTCATGGCAAAAGTCAGGGCATAGTGATTATTCCTTCTAAAATAAGGATCCAGTTTCATGTACTCGCAGAAATCGTGCATCCAGCCCATATTCCATTTAAAGGTAAAGCCTAAGCCGTCATCCTCTACACGGCCTGTTACCATGGGCCATGCGGTAGATTCCTCCGCAATACTTAAAAATCCGGGACATGTTCCCCGTACCACGGAATTCATATGCTTGAAGAATTCAATTGCTTCCAGATTCTTGTTTCCGCCGTATATATTGGGACACCACTGGCCGTCCTTCTTACCGTAGTCCAGATAGAGCATGGAAGCAACCGCATCCACCCTGACACCGTCCACATGAAATTCCCTCAGCCAGAACAGCACATTGGCAATCAAGAAATTCTTTACCTCGGTTTTGCCGTAATTAAAGATTTTGGTTCCCCAGTCCGGATGCTCTCCCAGTCTGGGGTCCGGATGCTCAAAAATACACTGGCCGTCAAAACATCCCAGTCCGTGTGCGTCCGTAGCAAAATGGGCAGGTACCCAGTCTAAGATAACACCCACGCCAATTTTATGTAAGCGATTCACCAGATACATGAAATCCTTGGGTGAGCCGTAGCGGGAAGTCGGTGCATAGTATCCTGTCACCTGATACCCCCAGGAGCCGTCAAAAGGATGCTCTAAGATTCCCATTAACTCCACATGGGTGTATTTCATTTCCTTTAAATAATCTACCAGTCTGTCAGCAAATTCCCTATAACTGTAAAAACCGTGCTCTGTTCCGTCCGGATGCTTCATCCAAGAACCTATATGACACTCATAGATGGCAATGGGACGTTTAAACACATCCGTGGTATCCCGTTCTGCAATCCATTTCTCATCCCCCCAGGCAAAACCGCTTAAGTCCGTTATTTTGGAAGCCGTGCCGGGCCGCAGTTCCGCATAGTTGGCAAATGGATCCGCTTTGTAAAGCTTCCTGCCATCCGGCGTGGTGATCAGGTATTTATACAGAGTATTTTCTTCCACTCCCGGTACAAACAGGGCATAAATACCACCATCTCCCAGCTTTTTCATGGGGTGGGATTCTTCGTTCCAACCATTGAATTCCCCGATTACATGCACTGTTGCCGCATTGGGCGCCCACACGCCGAAGAATACGCCATCCTCACCGTTTTCTGTGGAAAAATGCGCACCCAGTTTCTTGTAGATGTCATAATGGGTCCCCTGCGCAAATACATACTGGTCAGCCTCACTGATGAATACAGTTTCCCGCTTTACCGTTCCCTTTTTTGTTTTTTCCATAAAAATCTCCCTCTACATAAAGTCCTTTTCTCTTAAAATGATCATGTCCTCATTATCATATCTCTTTGCGACTAAAATATCAATAAAATGATTCAAAGACTTTCTATTTGCGTGAGCAATTGCGTTGTCCACAAGCTCCTTTACTTCAGAAATCGTTACAGCATGGTCACTGGTCTGCTGCTCGGCAATGCGGGTATGCAAAGCCAGCATGCCAAAGTCATCAATACTGTATTCCTGCTCTCTTGCATATTTTTTACCATATTCTACCAGGGAATCATTATCCAGCGCCTCGATATCGATACGGATATTAAAACATTCCGTCAGGCCCGTATTTGCCCTGAGTAGCTTGTTAATAGCCTTCTTGGTATCCTCTAACAGGATGATCACTCCGCTGTTTTCCTGCTCCAGTGCATTCCGTAATCTTCCTACGGTTTCCTCGTTTATATCTCCGCCGCTCTGCACAATAAGTGCACCGTTTTTCAACCTATCCAGTATAGGCCCGAGATCCTTTTGGTTTAGGGAACTACCGGAAATCTTGGCAATCTTACCGGAGAAATTGCTGTCCGTCTGCTGAATCTCTTTTATAAGATTCTTTGCCAGGGTCAGGGTATCGGCACCTTCTTCTCCCGTAATGATCACATTGCCCGTATATGCGGCCATGCTGATATGGTCGATTGCATATACGATCTGTTCCTTCGTCTTGCGGTTCTGGGTATAGGCACTAAAAATCTGCTGCTCCTCCGCGGATAATTCACGGACTTTGCTGCCGTTATCCCCTTCTCCCTCATTATTCTTGGCACTCTGTTTCTCTTTTACCTTATCATCCTTTTTCGCTGCCGTTTCCGTATCCTCTGCGGTATCTTCAGATGCCTCATCAGTACTCTGATCTCCATCGCTTTCTTCCGGCTTTGCGGTATCATCTGCTTCCTCTGATTCGACAGCCTCCCCGGACTCTGCCGTTTCTTCGGGCATAACGGCTTCCTCGGACCCTTCATCGGTCTCTTCCGCCTCTTCATCTTCCGCTTCATCGGAAGACTCTGCAACTTCTTCCAGATCTTCCTCTATTTCCGCATCTACGGACTCATCCAAAATGGTATCGGCTTCTTCCGAAACATCTTCGCCTTCTATCACTTCCAGTTTGCCCGAAACTTCTTCCGCAGCATCCTCATCTACACCACTCTTTTCCAGTTGCTCTAAGAGTCCGTCCCTTGCTGCCGCATCAAACTCCGTAAACATAGCGCCGGTCTGCTCCAAAACATGCTGACGCACTGCCTCCATACGCTTCTGCTCGTTGTCCTTTTTCATCTTTTCCCATTCTAACAGGACATCTTCCAGCTGAAGCTGGCCGGTAATCTGCTTCTCTACCTGCTCGGAATCGGGCACGACCATGCTCAACTGCCCATCATATTCCATACCAAGCATATTGTCAAACTTGCTGGGCTTGCCTGCATAGAAATTGATAATGGGGGACTTCGTATCGTCTGCGGTTTCTTTGGATATATCCTCGGAACCTTCTGCAGCCTCCTCTACAGGTTCTTCTACGGATTCTTCCAGCAATTCCTCCACGGATCCTTCATCGGAACCATCTGTAGATTCTTCCTTATCCTCTGTATCGGCCGGCATTTCTTCCTGTGTTTCCCGTTTTGTTTCTTCTAAAACATGGGGTTCGGTAGAATGAATTTCACCTGTTTCGCCAAAAAAAACCTCTTCCACCAGGATTTCGCCGGCTTCTACAGTTTCTTCCGCATCTCTTTCTTCCGGTTCACCCTCTTCAATCTCTTCGTCTTCCGCATCCGGCAGATCAAACATACCCGTGTCGGAAGTCTCCGGCTCATTACCCACAGAATTCTCATCCGGCTGTATTTGGGACTCCGGCTGTTCGCCACCATTCTCCCAAATTTCTTTCATATTTTCTGCCAGCTCTCTCTGCATATTTATGGTATCATACTGGCCCACGTTCATCACTTTAACCTGAATATCCAGCTCTTTTTGAGGAATTTCTCTGGTAGGTGCATCCAGTAAATCCGGTTCTTCCCCCTGCGGTGATTCTTGATCCATAGACTGCACCGGCATTTCTGCCCCGGTTTTAATCCGGTTATATTTTTCCTGCTGCTCGGAGGTCAAGGGCTCGTGCAGTTGCTTTAATTCCAGCGCTTTACGGACATACTTCCCATCCCCGAACCAGAGAATCAGTTCATCACATTCTTCCACACATTTGGTTGCCAGTCCTACTCTGTGATATAAATATGCCAGCTCATAGGCCCATTTTTCACTGTAATCCTTGCTTTTTAACTCCTCTAAAACCTCAATGCGCTCTTCCAGCGTAACTTCCTGCGCCTCAAAAAGCTTGTACTTTAATACGTATCGCCCGCTATCTTTAGGCGCTACCTGCACAAATTCTTTATAATAGCCCAGCGCCTCCACAAACTCTCCCATCTTAATGGAAAGCTCGCACAGAGAATACACTATGGAACGGCCGCCCGGATGGCGGTCATATGCCAATAACAGCATCTCTTTTGCATCTTCCAGACGACGGTTGATCTTGTATAGATCACTGATCGTACAAAGCATCATTACGCTTTTTACCCGCCGCCAGTCAATGGAATCTGCAATAGATGCCGCTTCTGCGTACTCTCCTTGCGCAATTAAAGATTTAATTTCTTCTGATCTGATTTTGTATTCATATTTATCCACGGCAATTGTCCCTCTTATTTCTATGACAACAACATCCCACTTTTCATTTATTTAGTTTATCATAGTATGCCATGGAATGTCAAAAAAATATCGAGGAAAATGCAGAAAAAATACAAGATATTGTGCATTTCCTCGATATTAGATTACTATATGTCGTAATTTAGTAATTTCCTGTCACTCTGTAGAAGGTCAGCGGATAGTGTATGCCGGTGCCTGGGAATATTTCCTCGGTACTTCCATTTTCATTAGAGAGTATCAGCATATTTCCGTACACTTCAAAAGTCTCATAGGAACTATAATCCATGACACCGTACTCATCAGACAGGTATATTTTGTTCCCCTGCACCTCATAGAGTGCGCTTTCTTCCATACCCATCACCTCTTCGAGATCTTCCATTGCGAAATCAAGCTGGTATGCCAACTCATCACGCAGATAATCCTCCAAAGAGCTGCCGTAGATCATTTGAATGATCTCATCCGCTTCCGCTCTGCTCATACCCTCAGAAGCGAGCATATCATATAAATAGTCCGTTGTGAAGACAATGAAATCCTCCAGCCAGTTATCAAAATTATCTTTAAAGTCCTCTCCCATATACATTCGGAAGGTACCGTCCTCATTGAACTCAAACATAAGCGGTACAACAAGCGGACTATCAAAATCTGCGAAATCATCTCCCAATTCTTCTACGACCAGGCTTTGTATATCACATTCCAATATCCAGGTACCGACCAGTGTTCCGTCTGTGGGCAGTCCTGCAAGCGCATTCTGCAGCTGTACATTGTCAGGATATACTTCCAGCATATCTTCCAGCATCTGCTGTGCATCCGATATCCTGCCGTCAGCGACCGCTACATTGGCATCTTCAATCACTTCGCTGACTAATTTATCTTCCATTGCCGCCTGCACTGTAAGATGTGCATCCGCAAGTTCACTGCTGCCGCCTCCCGGAATGGCAAGATTCACTTCATTTAAGAGATTATCTGCCGCCAGATAATCACCGCTGTTCATCAAGGCATAGGCCTCGTTCAGGGTAGCATTTATCAGCTCCTGCTTCGTCTCCTCAAAGGCTGTCTGCGCTTTGTCATAGTAACGTGTATCCTCTGCAATTACATCATCATATTTTTCCAGTGCCAAAACATACTCGCCGCTTGCTCTGTAATCCTCTCCGGCTGCAAATGCCTCTCTGGAGGCATAAATGCGGTTTACAAAAGCCCGGATATCCTCTATTTCATCATCGGTTTCCAACGATGCGTCGGCAAGCAGATTCAGGACCTCGATGGTGCTTTCATAATCTTGCCCTTTCTTTTCATTGAAATAATCATCTCTTACCTGCTCGGCGTATGCCAGCAGTTTCTGGGAAACCTCTTCTTTATCCTTGTCACCGGACAACTCCCCATACAGCTCAATTACGGTTTCTATATTTCCGGCCTCTAAAGCCTTATCGATCTTTTTCGCCGGGTTACTGTTTAGGAAAAGAAATGCCAATGCTCCGCCGCCTGCCAGCAAGAGTACCAGTATAACAAGCAGTATAACCAATCCTGCCTTGCCCTTTTTCTTTTTGCCACCGACTTCGGCAGGCACCGCAGGAGGAACTGCTCCTACCGGCTGTGCATATATCGGCGTGGGAGGTACAGGCATCTGATTCTGCGCAAAATTTGCGGCTTGACCTGGCTGTGTGGGTGCAGGTGCTACGCCCTGCATATAGCCGGTTGGCTGCACGGGCACGGGTGCCGGTGTAGGTACAGGTTCTGCTGCAGGTGCTGCTTCTGCTTCAGGTACCGGTGTAGGTACGGACTCAGCTACAGGTGCTGCTTCTGTTTCAGGT
>JAFLSX010000032.1 GCA_022510705.1 Lachnospiraceae bacterium | reverse complement strand
CTCAAAATCTGTTGTGGGCAACCACGTATGGGTTCAAGTCCCATCGCCGGCAGTAGATAAAAATGCGATAAGTATGGCAGGAATGCTGTATTTATCGCTTTTTTGCGTTTGGGTGTGTGAGAAAATGCAGTGTAAGGGAGTTTCTTTTGTGAATGAAATGTGATTTAAGAAAAAGTCAATTGAATTAGTTTAATTTGTAAGATATAATATAAAATATTACAAATGTTTAAAAGGTTTGATTGATTTAATATGTGGTGCCGTAGATTGGGATTAGAGGAAAATGAAAAGGAGTAGGAGATTATGACTTACGAAGAATTGGTTGCTAATGTAAAAGCGGCATATGAGGATGTGGATGCCGGTGCAATTAAAGAGCATGTGGCATTTCAGTTCAATGTGATCGGTGAAGCTGCCGGAGCATTTTATGTTGAGATTGCTGAAGGTAAAGTAAATGTGGAACCCTACGAGTATTATGACAGAGATATTTTGGTCACGGCCTCTGCGGATACGATCCTGCAGTTAGCGGAGGGAAAGTTGGATCCGGTAAAGGCATATTTTACAGGGAAACTCAAAGCGCAGGGAGATTTGGGTAAAGCAGGATTTTTAAAGGAACTTTCCGAAAAACCCAAAAAGAAAGCCGGAAGAGGGAAAAAAACAGAGAAGTAAAAAGTTTTTAGAAAACCTCAAATGTGAAAAAATCACATTTGAGGTTTTTTATGATGCAACATTGGCAGAGATATGCTACAATAGGAAAGATAGAGAATCCGTTTTGTAAGTGATAAAAGGGATGATATATGAACTGTAGCAAATTTGAAAAAATGATACCGGCATTTTTAAATGATGCCTTGGAATATAAGGAACTGAAACAATTTTTAAAGCATATGGAAAGTTGTCCCGAGTGCAAGGAAGAGCTGACGATACAGGTATTGGTATCAGAAGGTATGGCGCGACTGGAGGAGGGCAGCGCCTTTGATCTGCAAAAGGAGCTTTCATACAGAATAGAGGAAGCGGGAAAGCGGATTCGCCTTCACCGTATGCTTATATTTATCAATATAACCTTGCTTGCAACAGCATTGCTGGCCATTGCAGTGACTTTATTATTCTTTGCGGGATAAGGAAGGATTTGGTATGAGTGAAAAAATTGTACTGATAGATGGACACAGTATTTTAAACAGAGCGTTTTACGGCTTGCCGGATCTGACGAATGCGGAAGGTCTGCATACCAACGCTGTCTATGGGTTTCTCAATATTATGTTTCGTATTTTGGAAGAGGAAAGACCGAATTATCTGGCAGTAGCCTTTGACAGGCATGAACCCACTTTCAGACATGAAATGTACGAAGCTTATAAAGGGACACGTAAGCCAATGCCCACGGAACTTCGGGAGCAGGTACCCCTTATGAAAGAAATGTTATCTGCCATGGGGATTCGTATATTGGAGCATGCAG
Source organism: Lachnospiraceae bacterium (assembly GCA_022510705.1). Classification (GTDB taxonomy): domain Bacteria; phylum Bacillota; class Clostridia; order Lachnospirales; family Lachnospiraceae; genus Acetatifactor. The sequence continues at coordinate 26,265 of JAFLSX010000032.1, read as the reverse complement.
GCTGGGAGGCGGATGATATATTAGGCAGTCTGGCCGGGATTTCAGAGAGAAACGGAATGGAAGTGTCTTTGGTTTCCGGTGACAGAGATCTGCTGCAGATCGCTTCTGAGCATATTAAGATACGTATTCCCAAGACCAAGATGGGAAAGACAGAAATAGAGGACTATTTTGCGAAGGATGTGCTGGATAAGTATCAGGTGACACCCACGCAGTTTATAGAGCTGAAGGCTTTAATGGGAGATGCTTCCGACAATATTCCGGGTGTGCCTAAAGTGGGTGAAAAAACGGCTACGGAGCTGATGGTAAGCTACGGCTCCATAGAGGGTATTTATGCGCATCTGGAGGAGATTTCCAAGAAATCCATTAGAGAGAGTCTGCAGGAAAACAGACATCTGGCAGATTTAAGTAAAGTGCTTGCGACCATAAAGACCGACTGTGAACTGAATTTTGACTATAATGAGGCCAGAGCAGAGGGCTTTTATACCAAAGAAGCCTATGCACTTTGTAAAAAACTGGGATTTAAAAATATACTGAGCCGATTTGACGAAACAGTGGTTTCGGATTCTGCATCTGCTGTTTCGGATGCCTTTGTGACAGTGACGGCAAAAGCAGAAGCAGAGTCTGTTTTTGAAAGAGCGGGTAAGGAAGAGGAAGTGGCATTCTGCCTGTTAGCTGACGGCAAGGGTGTGGAAAAAATAGCCGCCCTGGCGTTGGCATATTCCGAAAAAGATATTGTTTTTCTGCCCGTATCGGAAACCATAGCCGGAGATTATCTGGCAGAAAAACTGAAGGAACTGTCCGAAAAAACGAAGCTTGTAACCTGCGATATCAAAAACTGTTATGACTATCTGGATAGACAGGGTACGGAGCGGTATTTTGATATTTTGATTGCTGCTTATCTCTTGAATCCGTTAAAGAGTGATTATGATGCGGAAGCTATTGCAGTGGAACATTTACAGCTTATTATGCCCGGGAAGACAGAGGTCTTTGGAAAAGCCGGTTACAGAGCAGGCGTCAAATCCGAGCCAAAGAGCAGGGACTATGCCTGCTATAGCGCTTATACAGCATTAAAGGTCAGACCGGTGTTAGAAGAGAAATTAAAACAGGCCGGTATGTGGAAATTGATGGAAGAGGTGGAGATGCCCCTTTCTTTGGTGCTCTATGAGATGGAAGAGACCGGTATGTTGGTCAGACCCGAGGAACTGCAGGCCTATGGCAAAAGGCTGGAGGGCAGGATAGAGGAACTGGAAAAACGCATTCACGAGGCGGCCGGTGAGAATTTTAATATTAATTCCCCCAAGCAGTTAGGAGAGATCCTCTTTGAAAAGATGCATCTGCCGGGTGGCAAGAAAACCAAAACAGGTTATTCTACCGCAGCAGATGTATTGGAAAAGTTGGCACCGGAACATTCCATTGTAGCTGATATTTTAGAGTACAGAGGACTGGCGAAGCTAAAATCTACTTATGCAGACGGGCTATTTTCCTGTATTGGGGAGGATGGCAGGATACACTCCAATTTTAACCAGACCATTACCGCAACGGGAAGGATCAGTTCCACTGAACCCAATCTGCAGAATATTCCCATGCGTATGGAACTGGGAAGGCAGATCAGGAAAGTATTTATACCTGCCGAAGGATGGATCTTTACAGATGCAGACTATTCCCAGATAGAGCTGAGGGTATTAGCGCATATGTCCGGGGATGAGCAGCTGATAGAAGCTTACCGTACGGAGCAGGATATACACAGGATTACTGCTTCTAAGGTGTTCCATACTCCATTTGCGGAGGTCACGGATCTTCAGCGGCGGAATGCCAAAGCCGTGAACTTTGGCATTGTATATGGTATCAGTTCTTTTGGACTAAGTCAGGACTTAAGCATTACCAAAAAGGAAGCGGCGGAATATATCGAGCAGTATTTTGCAACTTATCCGGGTATTAAGAGGTTTCTGGGCGGAATGGTGGAGAAAGCCAAAAACTGCGGTTATGCGGAAACCATGTTCGGACGCAGGAGACCGATTCCGGAGCTTGCTTCCAATAATTTTATGCAGCGTTCCTTCGGAGAGCGGATTGCCATGAATTCCCCCATACAGGGAACTGCAGCGGATATCATTAAAATTGCTATGTTAAATGTACACAGAGCCCTAAAGGAGAAGCAGTTAAAATCCAGACTGGTGCTGCAGGTGCATGACGAACTGGTCATTGAAACGGCACCCGGTGAGGAGCAGCAGGTACAGGCTATTTTGGAAGAAAGCATGAGCAGTGCAGCCAAGCTGTCTGTGAAGTTGGAAATAGACATGCATACCGGTTCCAACTGGTATGAAGCAAAATAAGGGAGAACTATGAGGCTGATTGGAATCACCGGCGGAGTAGGCGCCGGTAAATCGGAGATACTGCGCTTTATCAAACAGCATTACTGCTGTAAAATATATCTGGCGGATGAGGTGGCTCATGATCTGCAGGAGCCGGGAGGAATCTGCTATACGAAGCTGATAGAGCTGCTTGGTGAGTCCGTACTGGCAGAGGATAAAAGTATTGATAAAGGAAAAATGGCAGCGAGAATCTTTTTGGACAAGAATCTGCTGCTAAAGGTGAATGCTATTGTACATCCGGCTGTCAGAGAGTATTTGGAAAATGCTGTAAAAGAGGCCGAAAATGACGGCGAAACGGAATTGTTTTTCATTGAGGCAGCGCTGTTGATCGAAAACGGTTACAAAGATTTTGTGGATGAGATGTGGTATATTTATGCAGGGGATGAGGTCAGAAGAGAACGGCTTAAAAATAGTAGAGGATACGATGATGATCGGATTTCCCGCATTATGGAAAGCCAGCTCTCCGAAGAAAGATTTCGTGAGGGCAGTGATTTTATTCTGGATAACAGCGGAGATTTGAGTGAGGCACACAGCCTGATTAAGCAAAGACTGGAGGCATACACGTGGAAGGAATGACACATCGCGGGAAGGTAGTATTTGGACTGGATATCGGTACCAGAAGTATTGTAGGTACGGTAGGCTACAAACGGGGCGAGAGATTTGTAGTGATGGCTCAGCGGGTGCGGGAGCATGAAACCAGAGCCATGCTGGATGGACAGATCCACGATATCAGAAAAGTAGGAAATTCCATTTCAATTGTTAAGGAAGAATTGGAGAAGGATATCGGTGGGAAGCTGACAGAAGTATGCATTGCAGCGGCAGGACGTGTGCTGCGTACAGTAACGACCCATGTGGAGGCTGAATATGAGGGAGAGCGCGTTATCAAAGATGAGGATATCTATGCGCTGTCTGCACAGGGGATAGAGCAGGCATATAATGAATTTCAAGCCAGTAATGATACGGATATGAAATTTTTCTGTGTGGGCTACTCTGTCATCCGTTACTTTATCAACAACTATCCCATAGGGAATCCGGAGGAACATAAGGCGCACAGCATGGGCGCAGATATGATCATTACTTTCCTGCCGGAAGATGTGGTGGATGGCTTGTATAAGTCTGTAGAATTGGCCGGTCTGGAAGTAGCAAACCTGACATTGGAGCCGATTGCCGCGATCCAGGTTGCTATACCGGAGAAATATAGAATGTTGAATATTGCCTTGGTAGATGTGGGTGCCGGTACTTCGGATATTTCCATTACAAGGGACGGTGCAATAGAGGCTTACGGTATGATTCCCATAGCGGGGGATAGTTTAACAGAGGTGATCGCACAGCACTGTCTGGTGGATTTCAATACTGCCGAGCAGATCAAACGTCAGGCGGAGGTGCAGGAGGAAATTACTTATGCGGATATTATGGGGCTTTCTCAGACGATCAGTAAGGAGGAGGTACTCAACGTATTAAAACCCGCGATTGAAAATATGACCAAACCCGTGGCTGACTGCATACGGGAGTTAAACGGTGACAAGCCTGTCAGTGCGGTCTTTGTGGTAGGCGGAGGCGGCAGGGTTTCCGGTTATACGGACATGCTGGCGGAGGAATTAGGCATTGTAAAGGAGAGAGTGGCGCTTCGCGGAAAAGAGGTCATGGGTACCATAGATTTTCCCGAGGGTATTGAGAAAAGTTCCCTTTTAGTAACACCTGTGGGCATCTGTCTGAATTACTATGAGCAGAGCAATAATTTTATATTTGTCAGTTTTAACGGGACCCGGATCAAAGTATATGATAATGGCAGACTTTCCGTAGTAGATGCCGCCATGCAGGCCGATTTTCCCAATGACGGACTCTTCCCTAAACGTGGTAAGGAGCTAAACTATACGGTGGACGGCAAGGTACGCATGAAGCGGGGCGAATTGGGCGAAGCTGCGGTGATTACCGTAAATGGGGAGCAGGGAGATATTCATACGCCCATCAAAGCCAATGATGTTATCCAGGTAACATCTTCTACCGAAGGCGAGCCTGCAAAGCTTGAAATCCGCAATTTACCGGAGTTTGAGCAGTACATTCGGGTAAATGTAAACGATAAAAAGGTAAATCTGCCTAAATTTGCACAGGTAAACGGCGCTCTGCAGTCGGGATATTACGAAATAAAAGAAGGAGACACCATTCAAATGTTGGACTATTATACGGTGTCTCAGATTTTGGAGTTTTTGGATGTGATCCTGCCCAAGGATACCCCCATTGCCGTCAACAATATGCTGGCAGGGAAGGATACACCGGTCTATGAAAACTTTACGATGGTTTGGGGAGAAGCAGCAGAAAGCATTGTGCAATTACAGGCCGCTTCCGTAGCAGAGCCTGAGAGTTTATATGAGGAATCAGGGGATACTCTGACATATGATGAAGAGTCTGAGGAAGAGTCTGCAGCAGATACCGTGGAAGATACTGTAAATGAAAGCGCAGAGACGGACACGGTGGAAAAAAAGGTGATACCCCGCAGTATTGTGGTGACGGCAAACGGTATGCCTATTACACTTACCGGAAAGGCATCCTATGTGTATGTAGATATTTTTGAATATATTGATTTTGATACAAAGACCCCCCAAGGCAGTATTGTAACACTCTTAAACGGCGAGCCGGCAGAGTATCTGAAAGAGCTTAAGTCCGGAGATGACATAGAAGTATACTGGAAGAATTGATAGTGGAGGTACGTATGAGGCTTTGCAGTATAGCCAGCGGCAGCAGTGGAAATTGTACGTATGTGGGTTCGGATGCAACCCATCTATTGATCGATGTGGGGATCAGCGGAAAAAGAATCGAGGCCGGACTACAGGAATTGGGTTTGACAGGAGCAGAAGTAGACGGCATTCTGATCACCCATGAGCATTCTGACCATATTGCCGGATTAGGTGTATTTTGCAGAAAATATGATGTCCCCATATATGCCACAAAGGGTACCATTCAGGCTATCTTACATAGCGGCGGAAAAAATACACCGGATGCAGCTCTTTTTCAGGAAATTCAGGCGGATAAAAAGCTGACTATCAAAGATTTGACGGTGTCACCCATGCGTATTTCCCATGATGCGGCAGAGCCGGTAGCTTATCGGATAGGCTATGAAGGAAAACGAGTGGGTATATGTACGGATTTAGGTGTCTATAACGACTATACGGTGGAGTGTTTAAAGGGACTGGATGCCATTTTGTTGGAAGCCAACCACGATGTGAATATGCTGCAGGTAGGTCCTTATCCCTATTATTTAAAACAGCGTATTTTAGGTGATAAAGGTCATCTTTCCAACGAGAACTCCGGCAGACTTATTAATAGGATCTTGCACGATAGACTCAAAACTGTGGTATTAGGGCATCTGTCCAAGGAAAACAATCTGCCGCAGTTGGCCTATGAGGCGGTGCGGCTGGAGATTACCCTGGGTGAGGGGCCCTATAAGGCGGACGATTTTCCCATTCAGGTAGCAAAACGCAGTGAAATCTCACCCGTAATCGAGGTTTAAGTACGGATAGCCCATATAGAGGGCAGAAAGGAATATTACATTATGAAGAAGACGATCATTACCGTAGTGGGCAAGGACACAGTGGGTATTATTGCAAAGGTATGTACTTATCTGGCTGAGAATCACATAAATATTTTGGATATTTCCCAAACGATCGTACAGGGATATTTTAATATGATGATGGTGGTGGATATGAGTAACAGTGGAATACAGCACGGTGATATGGCGGATGATCTGGAGAAATTAGGAGAGGGAATCGGCGTTATCATCAAGTGTCAAAAGGAAGAAATTTTTGATAAAATGCACAGAATATAAAAGACGGTGAGGAGAAACCCATGATTAATATATATGAGGTTGTGGAAACCAACAATATGATAGAAAAGGAGAATCTGGATGTTCGCACGATTACCTTGGGCATCAGTCTGTTAGACTGCATTGATTCCGACTTAAACCGGTTGAATGAGAAAATCTATCATAAAATACATGAAGCAGCCAAAGATTTGGTAAAGACGGGAGAGGAAATTTCCAAAGAATTTGGGATTCCCATTGTCAACAAAAGAATTTCTGTAACCCCCATTGCACTGGTGGGCGGAGCAGTCTGCAAGACGACAGAAGATTTTGCTAGTATTGCAAAAACGCTGGATAAGGTGGCCCATGAGGTAGGTGTCAACTTTATCGGTGGCTATTCGGCACTGGTAAGCAAGGGCATGACCCCTGCGGATGAACTTTTGATTCGTTCTATTCCTTTAGCACTTTCCACTACGGAGCGGGTATGCAGCTCTGTCAATTTAGGTTCTACAAAAACCGGCATCAATATGGATGCGGTGCGGTTGATGGGAGAGATGATAAAGCAGACGGCAGAGTATACAAAAGATGCGGATTCCTTAGGCTGCGCCAAGCTGGTGGTGTTCTGTAATGCGCCGGATGACAATCCCTTTATGGCAGGTGCGTTCCACGGTGTAACGGAGGCGGATAAAATCATCAACGTAGGTGTCAGCGGCCCCGGTGTTGTAAAGACCGCGCTTGAAAAAGTTAGGGGAGAGAGCTTTGAGGTACTCTGTGAGACCATTAAAAAAACCGCTTTCAAAGTAACCCGAGTGGGACAGTTGGTAGCGCAGGAAGCTTCCAAGCTTTTAGGCGTTCCCTTTGGTATTGTGGATCTTTCCCTGGCGCCCACACCGGCTATCGGTGACAGCGTAGCGGATATTTTGTGTGAAATAGGTTTAGAATATGCGGGTGCACCGGGTACCACAGCGGCACTGGCATTGTTAAATGATCAGGTGAAGAAGGGCGGTGTCATGGCCTCATCCTATGTGGGCGGACTTTCCGGAGCCTTTATTCCCGTCAGTGAAGATCAAGGTATGATAGATGCCGTGACGGCAGGGGCGCTGACTTTAGAGAAATTGGAGGCAATGACCTGCGTCTGCTCGGTAGGATTGGATATGATCGCAATTCCGGGAGATACGAAAGCTACCACTATTTCAGGTATTATAGCGGATGAAATGGCCATTGGCATGGTAAATCAGAAAACCACTGCCGTAAGATTGATTCCGGTGATCGGAAAAGGTGTGGGAGAGAATGTGGAGTTTGGCGGCTTGTTGGGACATGCGCCCATTATGCCGGTGAACGGCTTTTCCTGCGATGACTTTGTAAATCGTACCGGTAGAATTCCCGCACCGATTCACAGTTTTAAGAATTGAGGCAGACTGTTTCAGGACAGGCGCAGAATCTGTCTACGATATTCATGTTCCGAAGGACGGCCGGTTTTTTGCGCAGCAATACTCTCATACAGATGGGAAGCAAAAACATCCTGAGCAAGCATTTGTTTACCGAAGGGACTTAATTGCTTTTCGGCTTCCGGCAGCTTGGATAAAAGAGGTGTATTACCTGTAGCAAGAGCAGAAAGCAATTCCGTTTTGGAAGTCTGAAAGCCCAGTATCCTGGCATAGCAGGCCGCATCAAGACAGGCGGCTTGCTTCAGAAACTCCTCGGTAATACCCAGCAAAATATGAAAAAGAGCTCGGGAGATACGGGTATGTGTTAAGTCTTTTGATTTTAGTACATTTTTACAAAATTGAGAAAAGGAGATATACTGTTCCAGTGATTTGCTTATTTTATCGGACATAGATTCGGATACGTCGGCAAAGTCAGAATAGCCCTGAGGACGTAATTGAAGCAGCCGGTAAAACAGCATGGAAGAGAAGTCGTCTGCAGTAACCGGGAAACCCATAGACAGTTCCTTTTCTAAAATCTGCAATGTGCTCTCCGGAAGGAAAGGGATAAGAGTAGAGAGGGGCATCCCCTGCTCTATAGACTGACGGGCAGCCAGAGCGGAACAAAAAGAACCTGCGGGCAGAGAAGGATCCAGATAACCGCTTCCCTGCCGGGGGAGTGTATAAACCTCCATGGCGCTGCCTCTTGCAAGCAGCGCTTTTAAATATTCAATTCCCAGAATATTGTTGGGAGACTGCAGAAGTTCGTCAATGGAAGATGGTGCATCGAAGTTGTTCTCTCCGGTATTTTTTTGTATATATTTGTTCAAAGCAAGACTGCGTGCGGCAGGATGGGACATACCGTCCTTTTGGTGCTGCAAGAGCAGTCTTTTGTATTCTTCAGGTTCCCTGTGCAGAATTTCTGCAGCCGACTTAAGAGAAGAGAGACTGCCGCATTCGCTTCCGAAGCAGAGTGCACCCACACCCAGAGAATCCAAAAGGGTCACGGCACCCCGCGCAAAGTATTCTGCACTGCCTAATGAAAAGCAGACGGGTAATTCCAATACAAGATCAGCGCCGCCTAAAAGCGCCATTTCGCACCGCGCGTATTTATTTACCAAAGCGGGCTCGCCTCTCTGTGTAAAATCCCCGCTCATAACGACGACGGCATAGTCTGCACCGGCAAGCGCTTTGGCCTGTGCAAGCTGGTATTTGTGTCCGTTATGGAAAGGGTTGTATTCAGCAATGATGCCGACGATTTTCATAAGAGGCTCCTTATATTTTCCTTGTGTCCAAAGTTTATATTTAGTATAATATAATCAAATTGTTTTGCAAAGAAAAATCTGAAAGGAAGAGGGGCTATGGCATATATTGATTTGATTAAAGAAAGGGCTAAAATTGATAAAAAGACCATCGTATTGCCGGAATCCACGGATAAGCGTACACTGATCGCTGCAGCAAAAATTGTGGAGGAAGATATTGCGAATATCATCATGATCGGTGACGAAGAGAAGATCACGGACGGTGCCGGCTGGCTGGAAGTGGATTTAAGCCAGGTAACGGTCATCAATCCTCGGAAAACGGATAAGCTGGAGGAATATGTCAACGTTTTATACGAAACCAGAAAGGAGAAAGGAATGACGCAGGATGCCGCAAGGGAGATCCTGTTAAATGACTATCTTACTTTCGGTATTGTTATGGTTAAAAATAACGATGCGGACGGTATGGTGGCAGGTGCCTGTCATTCAACGGCAGATACGCTTCGTCCCGCTCTGCAGATTTTAAAGACCGCACCCGGAGTGAAACTTGTATCTGCATTTTTCATTATGGATACGATCATGAAGGATCAGGGTGAAAACGGTACCTTTCTTTTTGCCGACTGCGGTCTGAATCAGGATCCTACCGCTGAAGAGCTGGCGGCTATTGCGGATACCTCTTCCAGAAGTTTTAAATCCCTGATAGGCCCCAAACCGGTAATTGCCATGCTTTCCCATTCCACCAAAGGCAGTGCGAAGCATGAACTGGTAGATAAGGTGGTGGAAGCAACCCGCATTGCGCAGGAGAAATACCCTCATTTGGTAATTGACGGTGAACTGCAGCCGGATGCGGCGCTGGTTCCCTCCGTTGCCAAATCCAAATCACCGGGAAGCATCGTAGGTGGCAGGGCCAATATTCTGATATTCCCCAATCTGGATGCGGGAAATATCGGTTATAAGCTGGTACAGAGATTGGGCGGTGCAGAGGCTTACGGCCCCATGCTGCAGGGTATTGCAAAGCCGGTCAACGATCTGTCCCGCGGCTGCTCCTGGCAGGATATTGTGGGTGTTGTAGCGCTTACGGCCGTACAGGCACAGCTGGTATAAAGTTTTAAAATAATAGAGAGGATTAGAAAGATGAATATTTTAGTGATCAACTGCGGCAGTTCTTCTTTGAAGTTTCAGCTCATTAATGCCGAATCAGAAAAACTGATCGCAAAGGGACTGTGTGAAAGAATCGGGATTGATGGCAGTAAGCTGACCTATGCACCCAGTGGCGGAGCAAAGGAAGAAACGCTGGCTCCCATGGAAAACCATACAGATGCGATCCGCCTGGTGTTAGACGCACTGACAAACGAGAAGACCGGCGTGGTAAAGAGTCTGGAGGAAATCGGTGCAGTCGGACACCGTATTGTACACGGCGGAGAGAAGTTTGCAGTATCTACCCTCATCAATGAGGAAGTGCTGGCAGCCATTACCGAATGCAACGATCTGGCACCCCTGCACAATCCTGCCAACTTAATCGGTATCCATGCCTGTAAGGAACTGATGCCGCATACACCCATGGTGGCGGTATTTGATACAGCTTTCCATCAGACCATGCCGGAGAAGGCCTATATGTATGGTCTGCCCTACGAATATTATGAAAAATATAAAATCAGAAGATACGGTTTTCACGGTACCAGCCACTCCTATGTGAGTAAAAAAGCTGCTGAGGTACTGGGGAAAAACTATGAGGATTTAAAGATCATCGTCTGCCATCTGGGAAATGGAGCCAGCGTATCTGCTGTGCAGAACGGCAAATGTATGGATACCTCCATGGGCCTTACACCCTTAGAGGGACTGATCATGGGTACCAGGTCCGGTGATATCGATCCGGCTATTATTGAATTTTTGGCCCATAAAGAGAATAAAACCATAGATGAAGTGATGGCAGTATTAAATAAAAAATCCGGTGTGCTGGGTCTTTCTGACAATCTTTCTTCCGATTTCAGAGATCTGGAAGCAGGGTATCACGAGGGGAATCCCAGAGCTGTCAATACCATGGAAACCTTTGCCTACAGGGTGGCAAAATACATCGGTGCCTATACTGCGGCAATGAACGGTGTGGATGTGATCTGTTTTACCGCCGGGGTAGGAGAGAACAGCAATTTTATCCGTACCATGATCTGTGATCACTATCTGGGATATTTAGGTGTGAAATTGGACGAGGAGGCAAATTCCAAGAGAGGTGAGGATATTGTGATATCGACTCCGGAGAGCAGCACTACCGTGATGGTAATCCCGACGAATGAGGAACTTGCGATTGCAAGAGAGACCTATAGACTGACAAAATAAATCAGGAACCAGAAGAAACACGTTTTGCGAAAAAATACCGGTTCAGAATCAGAAAAATGCTGAGCCGGTATTTTAGTTCTTTTATTGTACAAAAGTTACGATAGCCAGAATAATGCCAACCAGACAGTAAAGCCCCACCAGACTGCTAAGAATAGTGATCAGGATGCCAACAAAAGGAATCAGATTGAGCAGTCCCAGAATAATGCCGGCTACCAAGGAGATAGCAAAGTAAATGATAATGGTTATGACAAGACTTCCGCCATTGCCTTTTTCTACTTTGTTATTAACTGGAAAAAAGGGTTTGATGCTGTCCATTTCAATTGCCTCCTTCATATGAAATATATCTAAGCATCATTATAGGTTATTTGTAGGAAAAAGGCAATAAATATTGAAGAGGCTGGGGTTATAATATTGCTATGAATTTTTGAAAAAATATGATATGCTAAAGAAAAGTAATGAGGAAGAAGGTTGATGGTGTATGGATGTAGAACAAATAAAAATGCTCTGTCAGGATGTGACAATTGAAGTGACACAGCATATTTTGATGAGATGCCAACAACGAAATATTACTTATGAAGAAATAAAAGAAGTGATTCGCAAGGGAGAAATTATAGAAGAATATCCCGATGATTATCCATATCCTAGTTGTTTGATTTTAGGATTGACAATAAAAGGGCGAAGGATACATGTAATTGTAGGAATCGGAGAAAATAGACTTTGGTTGATAACAGCATATGAGCCCGATCCGGAACAGTGGGACAGTGAATTCAGAATCAGAAAGGAATGATAAAATGGGAAAGTGTTTTTATTGTAAGGGAAATATGGTTGATGATTTCAGTAATTATATGGTGGATTTAGATGGACGTTTTATTATAATTCGAAATGTACCATGCCACAAATGCAGTCAATGCGGTGAGGTTTCATACAGTGGAGAAGTGGTGGCAAGACTCGAGGAAATTGTGACTAAGTTAAAAGAAACATTGACTGAGGTGGCGATTGTGGAGTATGCTGCGTAATTATGAGTACGGATAGGCCGAGCGAACTCTCGGCCTTTTCCTATTATGTGGGTCATGACCCTGTTGAGCACGCAGACAAGAGGAATATAATAGGCAGGGGAATATGGTATGGATATTGAGTTTAGAAAAAGAACGGAATTTTCAGGTGGAGCCTGGAATGAGTAAGTTGATTATTCTAAGAGGAAATTCTGGAAGCGGAAAATCCAGTGTTGCAAAAGAACTCCAAAGGCAGATTGGGAGAAATACACATAAGAAACATATGCATCATTATACCGAGAGGATAAATGTTGTCATTTCATTGCTTATGATGAGAATAAACAGATCGTTACATGTGGGGATGCAGTTATAAAAAATGATGTTCCGTTCTGCTTTTTCAAAACATCATGTTATGGTTATGTGATCGATATGTATTGTGTACCGGAAAAAAGAAGAAATGGATTTGATGTGGAGGGTTATCATATTTGGTATTTGATGAAAATGCAGCAGAAGAGGATGTAGAAATTATTACAGGAAGCCGGACGCAAAGGTGATACCCAATCTAAACGATAAAAACCTTTGCCGTTGAATACAACGGCAAGGTTATCGTTTCAGTAGGCATTGAAGAATATAGTGAAACACTAATTCATGGGAAATAAACCGTTTTCACGGAGTTCGTAAACCTTATTACAGACTTCGGTTAAATATTTTCGGTCATGGGATACACTGATGATCGCACCGCCAAAACCCGCAAGTGCCGCTCTGACAACAGGGGATGAGAGAGGGCTGAAATTTCGGGTGGGTTCATCAAGCAGGAGTACATTTGCTTTACGTAGCACCATATCAAGAAATAATATTTTCGCTTTTTGTCCACCGCTTAGATTGCCGATTTTACCGGTCATTTCTTCATGAGTAAATTTCATGCCTCCCATATAGGTTCTGGCTTTGGTTATATCATCTTTGGTGTAATTGTCCGCAAGATGTTCAATAGGCGTTTTATTAAAATCAAGTACGTCTGCGTAATTTTGCGGCATAAAAGCAGCAATGATATCTTGCCGAAGTTTTAATTCCTTCCAGAGCAGCGCAAGCAGTGTAGACTTACCGGCACCATTTTTACCGGTTATGCCGACGTGGGAATTTCCGGCAATATAAAGTTTTAGATTGCGGGATAAAACCCGATCTTGGATGCATAGATGCTCAAGTGAAAAATCCAGCACCGTTTTACCTGAAGGCAGGTGGATGGTCTCGTCAAATTTTGCCAGAATTGCTTCCTCTTCCTGGGGAAAATCCAGAAAATTTTCTTTTTCCCGTTCAAAACGTTTACCCATGGATATGACCGAGTGCATTTTCTTTTTCAACAGCCGCCCGCCACTGGCATCTTTCATCGCGCTTTGCTCATGATCAACACGATTGTAGATCTGCCGCCATTTCTCCATTTGCTTATTATAGTCATCCCGTTGTTTTTTTGCTACCTGCTCCTGATGTGCGAAACTGCTTTTTCGATAGGACAGATATTCATGGTAGGAACAGCGTACGACAGAAATGCGGCACTTAGTCTTACGCACAATTTGTTCCATATGCACAATGACGTTCGCTGTATTCTCAATGAGAGTCTCATCATGGGAAATGTAAAGAATCGGCAGTCTGCTTTCCGTGATGAATGATTCAAGCCATTGTAATGTTGAAATATCCAGATCGTTGGTAGGTTCATCAAGAAGCAGGATATCCGGCTCTTCCATGAGTAATCTTGCAAGCTGCACTTTGACTTTTTCCCCGCCGGAAAGAGTAGCAAGCTTTTGGGCCGATAGGATAAAATCAATAGTCAATCCCAGTTTGGACAAAACATCAGTGTGCATATAATACTCAGTGGATGCAAAGTATTCTGCAAGAGAGAGGGCACAATCTTTTTCTTCCATGAATTGAGGCAGATAGGCCATTTTGCATTTTGTAATGACCTCTCCGGAATAACTGCAATATTCTTCAACAAGGCTTGGCTGATAAATATATTTCAGTAGTGTAGATTTTCCGTTACCTTCCTCGCCGATCAGCACGGCCTTGTCGCCGCTTTTTAGTGTAAAAGAAAAATCTTCCGTAATATACCTTCCGTCTTTTTTTAGATATAAACTAACATTTTTTAATTCTAACATGTGATACCTCCATACATAAAATAGTTCCATTTCGATAACGAATCACGATACATCGAAAATGGAACCAATTATTGCATATATAGAGATACCCCATAAAAATCAAAAAGGATATAAAAATAGTGCAACAAGTGATAAGCCGTTATAATACGGCAAGTAATCCAAATTCCAACAGCAAAATTAGTCTGCGATGCAGTAAGAACTGTAACAGACAAAGTGACTCGCTATCTTGTAAATTTGAATTACTTAATAATCATTGCAGCACCTCTTCATAATCATTGATATAATTTTTGCATAAGTCTATAGAATTGTCAAGTATGGTTATAGATCATGAACTTACTCTTGTTTTCACTTGTGGACTCCTATCAATTGATTACATCATTTTACCAAAGAGCAAAAGGGCATTACGGATGATGAATTTTATCATTATGACACGCCCTTGACGGTGGAACACGAAATACAGGTATTACGGGAAGCCGGATTTTTATCTGTTGAAATATTGGGGTACTGGGAGAATACATACACAATAAGAGCAAAATAAGCAGAATCTTACAATTATCTTAACATTGTTTACAGTTATCTTAAATAATACCCAAACGGATTGAAAAGAAAAGATTGGTATGTCATAGTTACCATAGAAGCTTGCAAAAATGAGTCTATGGAGAACATTTTATGAATTTATCGATCAGGTATTGGAAACATCATAAGGGACGTGCGGCCGCACTTTTTGGTGCCATCATGGTCAGCACGATGGCCATGACCATCGGTGTTTTGATTGCCCGTTCTGCCAGTCAGGGAGCAGTGGAGGAACGGTTAAAATACACCGGCAATTATGATCTGGTAGTAAATCCTATAGAAGAGGAAGATCTCATAAAGTTATCAGAAGATAATGGTGTTGCGGAATACGGAATCATATTAAATGGTGGGACCTGCAAAACTGAATACAGCAACACTATCTGTTTTGGCGCAATGGAAGACGAAAATGCGGAAGCTTTATTTCATTTTGAACCGGAAAAAGATGGCAGATATCCGTCAGCACCGGGAGAAATCTGTGGTTACAGAAGTTCTTTTCAGTCTTTGGGGGTTGCTCCTGTTTTAGGAAACAGTTTTCTGCTGGAACTCTATGATACCCAGGGGAATCCAGTAGGTACAAAAGAGTTCATCATCGTGGGCATACTGAATGAGTCAGACTCTCATTTTAGAGGTATTCGTTCCATGAAAAATATGCATCGCACTGGCGGTGATCCTAGCCGTTTTTCGGAAGAATCTGATTATCCTGAAATGTTTGTCTACAAAGATGAAATTTCCAATACCTATAATATGACCGCATTAATTCTCTGTGATCCGGATGAAATATCTTATTCAATTTGGATAGGAAGCGTAGCATATAAGCTCTGGGAAGATGGCGTCCTTACATGGGACAATAGAAAAAGACTTGATTATCTTGTCTATACAGCAAGTTTAAGTACTGATGCGGTTACGGAAAATGAACTCTTTGCAAAGGCGCATAAGATAGGGTATAAAGATTTTTATTCGTCAATATTGATGCCCATGTTTTTGGGAATTATCCTGATTGTTTCTTTTATCTCCATATATGGGGTGGTATCGGGAGCCATAATGGAGAGGCAGAAACAGCTCGGACTATACCGCAGCATAGGTATGTCAGGGAAAAGCGTTAGAAAGATGCTTTTAAATGAGGCGTTTGTTTTTGATGTGACCGGTGTAGCTACAGGATATGTGTTGGGAATATTAATCTATCTGTTGTATTTATGGGTGGTAAATGCCGTCAGTGATGTACGGGTTTATAGTGCATTTGAGGCCCACCCCATAGCCCGAGCGGCCAGTTTAAGCCCTTATGTATATCCCTGGCTGTTTGGCCTGATTTTCTCTGTTATTGCCCTGTTTGTTCCTATGGTTAGAGCAGTCCGATTATCACCCAATGAGATGCTCTTCCCGGAGAAAACAGCAACGGTTTCCAAACCTAAAAAAGGAGTAAGTAGCTGGAGGATCATCCCGAAGGTCACGGGCAGGAGATTGAGCGGCAATATATCTGTGGCCCTTCTGATCGTGATCACGGGTTGGACATTCGTGTTTGGCGCTGCCTTTATGCTGGGTAAGGCTGATCAAGATAATTGGTCGTTGTATATGCAGTTAGAACAGGCAGAGGGGATGGATGCCGATTATGCAGCTCAAAAAGATATCTATAACACCATGTGGGGCAATGTACTGTTTAACCGCCATGGTGAAGGGATATCCATGGAAGACATGGCTGCCCTCTTAAGCAGTGAGGATGTGGACTCTGTCAGTGGTGTAATGGAACTGCCCGGATTGAAACTCCTGTATTCGGAGGATGAGATTTCGGATGAACTGATAGATGCCCTGAAATCTGTGAACATTCAAAATAATTGGTCGGATTTTTTGTGGGAACTGCAGCAGAAAAGCAAAGCGGCACAGGGATATGAGGAAGATGAACTTTTGTATAAACTTCCAAGTGTTGCCTTAGATGCGGATTTTCTTAAGAGCCTTTCGCCATATGTTATTTCCGGAGAACTGGATATGGAAGGACTGACGAATGGCACTAAGATTGTCATAGTGGAGTATCCGGATGCCAAACTGGACAATCCTTTCGGGGTAGGAGACAAGGTATTTTTAACGGATGTTGTGATTTCTGACCCATATGTTGAAACCTATGATTTTTCCCATAATACGATACCGGAAGAATATGAACCTACCTTTTATTATGATTATACGGATGGAAGCTTTACAGATATCCCCGGATATTCTTTTGGGGAGAAAGTGGTTTTTGATGCGGAAGTCTGCGCCATTCTATATATTGATGATGAGAATCTGCAAAATATATTTCATACGGAGAACTATGTATATGATGAAAATCGTAAACCACTGGATTCACCGGGATACGGCATCCTGTGTTGTACGGAGGCACTTTCCGGCTGGGGGCTGCAGGATCGGTGCTATACTAAAGTCGGTGTGAATTTGAAAAAAAGTGCAGATGTGGACCGTTTTGAAACCCTGTGGTATACCATTATGGGAAAAAGCGGTGATGTAAGCAGTGCTTCACGGTATGATATAAAACGCAGTATCATGAAGACGGATATGTCGAATCTCATCCTGTTTGTTTCCCTGGTCATACTGATTGCACTGGCAGGGTGCTTTGGTATGGTGAATACTTATCACTTTGCAGTGAGTAAGAATACACGCAGTCTGCAAATTTTGCGTGCTGTAGGGATGAGTAGGAAGGGGTTGATAGCCGCCCACATAAAGGAACTCTTATTGTGGCCCCTGCTTGCGATTGTAACTTCCCTGATTCCCATAACTGTTTTTGATCTGGTAAAAAGGTATGCATACTATTGTAATTTTGAGTTAGGCAATCAATTTTTTACCTTAGATGATAATGGACAATGGACACAGCGCTGGTCCATACGTTTTCCCTGGTACATTGAAATTTGGAAACAGCCCATTGTTATCATTATGCTGATTGCATTTGCATGCATCACGTTCCTGAACATTGCCGCGGCTGTCGTGCCGCTCAGACGGATAAGGAAACTCAACATCGTAGACGGTATCAGGAATGAAGACTTTTAAAAAGAAACCGGAACGGAATATGGTCGCTGATAGAAAGGATAGGATATGATTTTATTAAGTACAGAGAATCTTTCCAAAAAATACGGAAAGGATGAAGCGGAGATCGTTGCCTTGGATCAGGTGACGTTATCCGTGGAAAAAGGGGAATTTTTGTCCGTGATGGGCGCTTCCGGCAGCGGAAAGTCCACCCTTCTTAATCTTTTGGGTGGATTGGATTATCCCACGGAAGGAAAAGTCCTGTATCATGGAGAGAATATCTTTGATATGGACGATGAAACGCTCTCGAAGTTCAGACTGAAAACGATCGGATTTATCTTCCAGTCTTATAACCTGGTTCCGGAGCTGACGGTGCGGGAAAATATCTTACTGCCGAAGGCCATCGCAAAAGAAAAGCCGGATGAGGAAAGGTTTTCGGAGATCGTGGAATCATTAGGCCTGTCCGACAGACTGAATCATCTGCCCCAGCAGCTTAGCGGCGGACAGCAGCAGAGAGCGGCAGTGGCAAGAGCGCTCATCAACCGCCCGGAGATCATACTGTGTGATGAACCCACCGGAAATCTGGATAAAAAAGCGGGAGAGAATGTGTTGCAACTTTTGAAAATGTTAAACCGCAATTACGGGATCACGATCGTAATGATCACACACGACCCTGAGCTTGCGAAGGAGACAACGAGAACCGTGCATATCAGTGATGGCAGGATTGCTTAATTTTCATATAATGAAAGTGAAAAAATATTGACAGATATAAAAATCGGAGTTACTATAGTAAAAACTAAATAAGTGGTTTGAAACCGATGATGTGGAGATAAAAACGGTACGTGCACTTACAGAGAGTCCTGTAGGCTGAGAGCAGGGCAGAACGCAGGCTGTTAAATGGACCACGGAGGGCATGGTGAACAGGTTCCTAAGTAGCCGTGACGTAGGGCATACGTTAGTTGCCGGGGATATGTTGGTATCCTGAAAGTGCATCCGTATTATGCGGGTGAAGCAAGGTGGCACCACGGGTAGTGAAAGAATACTCGTCCTTGATAGATAGCAATATCTGTCAGGGGCGTTTTTTTGTACATCGTGATGGATATGCGGAAAGGATCTCATGGAAAAAAGGAGAGCATATGGCAGAGAAAACTAAAATGCAGATATATCCTGCAAAAGAAGAAGTAGAAGCATTGGCGGCTTCCGGTAAATACAATGTGGTTCCGGTATACACACAGATGTATGCGGATATAGCTACGCCCATAGAGGTAGTAAAAAAGCTGAAAAAAGTCAGTGAGCATGTTTTTTTGTTAGAAAGTGCGGAGGACAGTAAGACTTGGGGAAGATATACCTTTATCGGTTATGATCCCAAGCTGGAAATCGTATGCAGGGACGGCAAGGTGCAGATTACCCGGGATGGGAATAAGAAGATTTCCTATGAAAATCCAAGAGCGTGCATCCGCGAGCTGATCGAGGAATATAAAAGTCCGCAGCTTGAAGAACTGCCTTCTTTCAGCGGCGGTTTGGTAGGGTATTTTTCCTATGATTTCATCAAATACAGTGAGCCGTCTTTGGATTTGGATGCAAGGGATTCCGAGCAATTCCAGGATGTGAATCTGATGCTGTTTGATAAACTGGTCTGCTTCGATAACTATCAGCAGAAGATATTCCTGATTCTGAATCTGCGGACCGAAGAGATGGAGCAGGATTGCGAGCAGGCTTATGAACAGGCAAAGGAAACGCTGGCGGATTTAAAGGAACTGATCATAGACGGAGAAAAAGCAGAGGATAAGCCCTTCTACCTGAAATCGGAATTTATGCCCCTGTTTTCGGAGGAGGAATACTGCCGCATGGTGGAGCGTGCCAAGGAATATATCAGGGAAGGTGATATTTTCCAAGTGGTGCTTTCCAATCGAATGGAAGCTGAGATGGAAGGCAGCTTGTTAGATGTTTACAGAGTGCTCAGAACACAGAATCCCTCTCCGTACATGTTCTATTTCTCCGGAGAGGACGGAGAGATTGCGGGCGCCAGTCCCGAAACCTTGGTAAAACTGGAAGGCGAAAAACTCTATACCTTCCCGCTTGCCGGCACCAGAAAAAGGGGTGCGGACAGAGAAGAGGATGAGCGTCTGGAGGCAGAGCTTTTAAAAGATGAAAAGGAATTGGCGGAGCATAACATGCTGGTGGATTTAGGCCGCAACGACTTGGGAAAGATCAGTGAGATCGGTTCGGTACAGGTAGAAAAATATATGAGTATTCACCGCTACTCCCATGTAATGCATATCGGCTCCACAGTATCGGGAACCATCAGGAAGGATAAGGACGCTTTGGATGCGGTGGATGCGGTCCTACCTGCGGGGACACTCTCCGGAGCGCCTAAGATCAGGGCCTGCCAGATCATCAATGAACTGGAAAATAATAAGCGCGGTATCTATGGCGGAGCCATCGGCTACCTTTCCTTTACCGGAGGCATGGATACCTGTATTGCCATCCGGCTGGCCTTCTCCAAGAACGGTAAGGTATATGTAAGAGCCGGAGCCGGCATTGTGGCGGACAGCGTACCCCTCAATGAATATAGGGAATGTCTGCAGAAAGCCGCAGCGGTAGTGAAAGCGGCGGACTGTGCCAAAGGAGGGATATAGATGGTTCTGTTGATAGACAATTACGACAGCTTTTCTTATAATGTTTACCAGCTGATAGGCAGCATCAATCCGGATATTAAGGTCATACGAAATGACGAACTGACGGTGGAGGAGATAGAGGCGTTAGCCCCGGAGGCAATCATCCTTTCTCCCGGACCGGGCAGACCCGAGGATGCGGGTGTCTGCGAAGAGGTTGTAAGAAAGCTGGGAAGTAAAATCAAGATATTAGGTATCTGCTTGGGGCATCAGGCTATCTGCGAGGTATACGGCGCACAGATCACCTATGCTGCGCAGTTGATGCACGGTAAGCAGTCGGAAGTATTTCCTACAAAGGACAGCCGCTTGTTTCAAGGACTGGGAGATTCCTTTACGGCAGCCCGCTATCATTCCTTAGCGGCCGGGAAGGATACCGTGCCGGAATGCCTGCGGGTGACCGCGGCTACGGCGGACGGCGAGATCATGGCGGTGGAACACAAAGAATATCCTGTATTCGGTGTGCAGTTTCATCCGGAATCGGTTCTGACGCCGGAGGGGAAAACCATAATAGAAAATTTTATGAAAATATAAATAAAGGTGGAGGAATGTATTATGATCAAAGAGGCAATTATCAAATTATCCAACAAGGAAGATATCGGTTATGAGGCTGCAAAAGCGGTTATGGATGAAATTATGAGCGGAGAGGCTACGGATGTACAGAAGGCGGCTTATTTAAGTCTGCTTTCCGCAAAGGGCGAAACGATTAAAGAGATTACCGGTTCAGCGGAGGAGATGCGCAACCATGCGACCAAGCTTGTCCATGAGGGAGATGTGCTGGAAATTGTGGGGACCGGTGGGGACGGCTCCAATTCCTTCAATATTTCCACAACTGCATCCTTAGTGATCGCCGCGGCAGGGGTACCCGTAGCAAAGCATGGTAACAGAGGAGCAAGCTCCAAATCCGGTGCGGCGGATGTACTGGAAGCGCTGGGAGTAAATATCACTATTTCCCCCGAAAAGAGTGCGGAGATTTTAAAGAAGATTGGTATCTGCTTTATGTTTGCACAGGGATATCACGGTGCTATGAAGTATGTGGGCCATATCAGAAAAGAGCTGGGCATCCGTACGGTCTTTAATATTTTAGGACCGTTGACCAATCCGGCGGAAGCAACCCTGCAGGTAATGGGCGTATACGAGGAGGCGCTGGTAGAGCCCTTGGCAAATGTATTAAATAATCTTGGTATCAAGCGCGGCATGGTCGTGTTTGGACAGGATAAGCTGGATGAGATTTCTTTAAGCGCACCGACTACCGTGTGTGAAATTAAGGATGGCAAGTTAAATTCCTATGTGGTCACACCGGAACAGTTCGGTCTGACCAGATGTAAAAAAGAGGATCTTGTAGGCGGCACTCCCGAAGAGAATGCGGCGATTACAAAGAGTATCTTTAGCGGCAAGAAGGGGCCTCAGAGAGATGCAGTAGTATTAAATGCGGGTGCAGCACTCTATATTGCCGGCAAAGCTGATACCATTGAGGACGGCGTTCGTCTGGCAGAGCAGATCATTGACGAAGGTTTGGCAGAGAAAAAGCTGGAAGAATTTGTACGCTTATCCAATGAAGAATAAGATGTGAAAGGCAAGAGCAGCCATGAATATTTTAGAGGAAATTGCAGAGAAAACCCAAATCAGAGTGGAAGAAGCCAAGAAACACCAATCTCTGTCAGCATTACGTAAACTGGCGGAAGGAGCGGGAGGAGATACGGGCTTTCCTTTTGAAAAAGCATTGGCCGGGGAGGGGTTAAGCTTTATCTGTGAAGTAAAAAAGGCGTCCCCGTCAAAGGGCATTATTGCGAAAGATTTTCCCTATGTGGAAATTGCAAAACAGTATGAAGCTGCAGGAGCGTCAGCCCTGTCTATATTAACAGAACCCTATTACTTTCAGGGCAGTAATGATTATTTAAGAGAAATCCGTAAAGAGGTTTCCCTGCCTATTCTCCGCAAAGATTTTACCGTGGATGAATATATGATCTACGAGGCCAAAGTGCTGGGAGCCGATGCGGTATTATTGATCTGCGCTATTTTGACGGATGAGCAGTTAACTGCTTATGGACAGTTGGCAAGGAGTCTGGGACTGAGCGCCTTAGTAGAGGCCCACGATGAAGAAGAAGTACAGAGAGCCATTGCAAGCGGTGCAAGTATTATCGGTGTAAACAACCGAAACTTAAAGGATTTTACCGTAGATATTCAGAATTCTGTCAGACTGCGCACACTGGTACCGAAAGAGATTTTATTTGTATCCGAGAGTGGTATCAAAACCAAAGAAGATACGGCGAAGCTGAAAGAAAACGGTACGGATGCGGTGTTAGTGGGGGAGACCCTGATGCGCAGCGGAAATATTGCAGAAACATTGAAAGAATTAAGAGGTTAGGCATGCAGATTAAGATTTGCGGATTGTTCCGTCCGGTGGATGCAGACTATGTAAATGAAGCCATGCCGGACTATGCGGGACTGGTGTTTTGGGAAAAGAGCAGGCGCAGAGTAGACAGAGAGCAGGCTGATGCTTTTCGGAAAAGCCTGCATCCGGATATTCAAACAGTGGGTGTCTTTGTGGACGAAGAACCGGATATCATTATTGAGTTGTTAAAGGCGGATATTTTGGATATTGCCCAGCTCCACGGGCAGGAAACGGAAGAGCAGGTGCGCGATATCAAGGAGCGTTCCGGCAAGCCGGTTTGGAAAGCAGTGGAGGTAAAAAGTGCGGCTGATATCGAAAAGTGGAATGCTTCCGCTGTGGACTGTCTGCTTTTTGACGGTGGAAAAGGCGGTGGAAAGCCTTTTGCCTGGGAGTTGCTTAAGTGTGCAAAACGTCCTTTCTTGCTGGCAGGGGGACTTAATATGAACAGGATTGGGGCAGCAGCGGAATTGCCCGGACTATTGGGCATTGACATCAGCAGCGGCGTAGAGACGGACGGTTTTAAGGACAGGGAAAAGATACTGCAGATCGTACGCCGGGTAAAAAATATGGATGAAAAAGAACGCGGCGAAAGATAGAGGAAAAAGCAAGAGAAAGGATGGAGAAGATGAGCAGAGGCAGATACGGTGATTTCGGAGGACAATATATACCCGAAACCCTGATGAACGAATTGATTCATTTGGAAGAGAGCTATGAATTCTACAAGAAGGATCCCGAATTCAATAAAGAGCTGAATACTCTTTTTAAGGAATATGCGGGCAGACCCTCTCTGTTGTATTATGCGGAAAAGATGACTAAGGATTTAGGCGGCGCCAAGATCTACTTAAAGAGAGAGGATTTGAACCATACCGGCTCCCATAAGATCAACAATGTCTTAGGGCAGGCGCTGTTAGCCAAAAAAATGGGAAAGACCAGACTGATCGCGGAAACCGGCGCCGGACAGCACGGTGTGGCAACCGCTACGGCCGCGGCTTTGTTTGGCATGGAATGTGAGATTTTCATGGGAGAGGAGGATACCATCCGTCAGGCTCTCAATGTATACCGTATGGAACTTTTAGGCGCAAAGGTGCATCCTGTAAAGAGCGGCACCAGAACTTTAAAAGATGCGGTAAATGAAGCCATGCGGGAATGGGCGAGCAGAGTAGACGATACTTTATATGTGTTGGGTTCCGTTATGGGCCCCCATCCCTTCCCCATGATCGTACGGGATTTTCAGAGTGTGATTTCCAAAGAAGCCAGGGAGCAGATACTTCAGTTAGAAGGCAAACTGCCCACCGCGGTAGTGGCCTGTGTGGGCGGCGGCAGTAACGCCATGGGCTCTTTCTATCATTTTATTCCCGATGAGGGTGTTAAACTGATAGGCTGTGAGGCGGCCGGCAAAGGTGTGGATACGGCATTTACGGCAGCTACCATTGCTACCGGCAGCGTGGGAGTCTTCCACGGTATGAAATCCTACTTCTGTCAGGATGAATTCGGACAGATTGCTCCGGTCTACTCTATTTCCGCAGGACTGGACTACCCCGGCATAGGACCGGAGCATGCTTATCTGCACGATATCGGAAGAGCGCAGTACGTGCCCGTTACAGACGATGAGGCAGTAGAGGCTTTTGAGTATCTGGCCCGTACCGAAGGTATTATCTGTGCCATTGAGAGCGCCCACGCGCTGGCCCATGTACGAAAGATTGCAGGAAAGATGGACGCTTCGGACATTATCATTGTTACGATTTCAGGCAGAGGAGATAAGGATGTGGCAGCAATAGCAAGATACAGGGGGTTGGATATCCATGAATAAGATAAAGCAGGCATTTGCAAACGGCAAAGCATTTATAGCGTTTTTGACGGCAGGAGATCCGGATGCGGAAAGCACGGTAAAATATATTTTGGAAATGGAAAAGGCAGGAGCGGATTTAATTGAGATCGGCATTCCTTTTTCAGATCCTACTGCAGAAGGTGTGGTAATACAGGAAGCCAGTATCAGGGCGCTTAACGGCGGTATGACGACGGAGGGTGTGTTTGGCATCGTAGAGGAAGTCAGAAAGCAGTCCCAGGTGCCTTTGGCATTAATGACTTACTTAAATCCGGTTTACCATTACGGGTATGATAAATTCTTTTCCAGATGCAGCAGTTTAGGAGTGGACGGCATTATCGTACCGGATATGCCTTTTGAAGAAAAGAGGGAAGCAGAGGAAGTGGCCGCAAAATATGACGTAAAGGTCATTTCATTGATCGCACCCACCTCCGAAGAGCGGATTCAAATGATTGCAAAGGAAGCGGAAGGTTTTATCTACGTGGTATCCTCTCTGGGCGTTACCGGAGTGAGAACGGAGATCAAGACCGATATTGACAGTATTGTCAGTTCTGTCAGAGAAGTGACGGAAATCCCCTGTGCGATCGGCTTTGGTATCAGTACCCCCGAACAGGCGAAAAAAATGGCCGGTTCCGCGGACGGTGTCATCGTGGGAAGCGCCATTGTAAAGATCATTGCAAAGCATGGCGCCAATGCGGAAAAGGAAGTCTATGAATACGTAAAGAGCATGAAGGAAGCCTGCATGCAGGCATAAGCAGAATACATTAAAAAATCCGAAATAGGTAGTTGACAAAACAGCTCGGTATGGGTATAATGAACCAGTGTGTGAAAATGAAGGCATAGTTTGTGCTTTCGCCAGGAGCAGATATGTTACTGAATTTAACCGATGTACTTACGTCCGAGGGTAAGAGCCGCATAGAGGAAGTCGAGATTGAACTGACAGACTTTGAAAGCAAAATGGGGAGTTGTTCCATTTCGGAAAAGACTCCGTTGCATTTAGAACTTGAGAATGCAGGCCAGGGCAGTGCCCGGATCAAGGGACATGCCGTTATTACCCAGCAGATGAACTGTGATAGGTGCTTAAAAGAGGTGCCGGTCCAAATCATTCTGGATTTTGAACGGGAAGTTTTTTCGCCGGAGATGACGGATGAAGAAATCTTAGACGAGAGCGACAGCGGCGTTATGGAAGGTTATCAGTTGAACGTTGAAGTTCTGGTATACAACGAGCTTTTGATGAACCAGCCTGAAAAGGTACTTTGTAAAGCGGACTGCAAAGGAATTTGCAAGAAGTGTGGCAAGGACTTAAACGAAGGGGATTGCGGATGCGATACATTTGTTCCCGACCCTCGCATGGCAGTATTAAAAGATATTTTTAACGCGAATAAGGAGGTGTAAGCATGGGTGCAATTTGTCCCAAGAACAAATCTTCTAAGGGAAGAAGAGATAAGAGAAGAGCAAACTGGAAAATGACTGCTC
>JAFLSX010000031.1 GCA_022510705.1 Lachnospiraceae bacterium | reverse complement strand
GTTCACGAGCCAGAGACAGCGTAAAGCCGTTGACTGCAAACTTGGAAGTCGGATAGGCGATACCTGCAGGCTGGCCGTAACGGCTGACCATAGAAGAAGTATTCAGGATAGAGCCGCTGCCCTGTTTGACCATCCAATCGGATGCCGCTTTGGAGCAATTGTATACGCCCTTGACGTTTAAGTCCATCACACGGTCAAATACTTCCTCTGTATAATCGGCAAACGGCGTATTCTCAGAAACGCCGGCATTATTGACCAGAATATCGATACGGCCGTATTTTTCCGCCACCGCATCAAAAGCGGCCTTCACGTCCGCATACTCAGATAAATTCGGCCAGATGCCCTCTACCTTTGCGTTTGGATCTTTCTCCTTGATCTGGGCAACCGCTTTTTCTGCTGTCTCCTGACGACTGGCGCATAAAACCACGGTGGCGCCTTCCTGTAAAAAAGTCTCAACCACAGCCAGACCAATGCCGCGGCTTCCGCCGGTAACTATGGCTATTTTATCCTGTAAAATCATACAATATCTCCTTTCCGAGGTCGTACAGATCACTTTGCCACACCTCATTGTTATAGAGTATAGCCACACTTCACGGCTATTACTATTATAATTAATCACAGTAAATAATTAAATATTCCGCCGCTTTTTTCTACCTCTCTACTTAAAAGTTACCGCTCACATTTCCAGAAGTAAGCACTGTATGCGGGAAGCTCGCTGCCACCGCCAAAATCATGCTCTTTACCGCTGATCAAATCTATCGCTTTACCACAGCCTGCATCAAAATGAGCAGAAAAAGCATTACTGTCCGCATTGATGGCTACCAATACCCGCTCACCTTCGGTCTTTCTCTCAAAGATGCACTGCTTATTTGTCAACAGAACGGAGCGGAAACTTCCATAATTTAACGCATTGGAATGCTTTTTAGCCTCCGCCAGCTTAGAAATAAACTCTGTCAGGTCATTCCACTGCGGCGCATCGAAGCAGGGGCGCAGAGCCGGATCCCCCTGACTCTTTTCCGCCTTAAATCCCCACTCACTGCCATAATACACACAGGGAATGCCGGGCATACCAAACATCAGTGCATAAATCAAAGGCAGATGATTCTCATTCTGCAATATGCTTGCCACTCTGGTCACATCATGGTTATCCACAAATGATAACAGATGTTTACCTTTATAGAGTGTCCAGTTTTCAGGACCAAACTGGCGCAGCAGAGAATGAACGATTTCAAACATATTCATGCTGTTGAAGCTGGAAAACAGGCCCTTATAGCATTCATAGTTAGTAGCCGAGTGCAGCATCTCCTGGTTCATCAGCCGGTTGTAATCCCCATGGAGCATCTCTCCCAATAAGAAGAAATCCTGCTTTTTACTGTCGCAATAGCCGCGCAGCCGCCTAAGGAAATTCTCATCCAGACTGTATGCCACATCCAGCCGCAGGCCGTCAATATCAAATTTTTCTATCCAATAGCCCACGCTCTCCAAAAGATACTGGATGACATCCTCATTTCGCAAATTTAACTTCACCAGATCATAGTTGCCTTCCCAGCCCTCATACCATAAGCCGTCATGGTAAGCGGAATCCCCGTCAAAAGCAATCCGGTAAAACCAGCTCACATAGGGAGAGTTCTCCCTGTTGCGCAGTACGTCTTCAAAAGGCCCAAAGCCACGTCCCACATGGTTGAACACACCGTCTAACACCACTTTGATGCCCTGCTCATGCAATGTGGCGCAAAGCTCTTTAAAATCCGTATTGCTGCCTAATCGCCTGTCTATTTGTCTGTAATCCCTGGTATTATAGCCATGGGTATCCGATTCAAATACCGGTGAAAAATAGATCGCGTTAATTCCCAGCTTCTTCATATGTGGAATCCAATCTTTCACCTTGGTGATGGATGCACCCTGTGTATTCTCTCCCGTATTTTCAAAAGGAGCCCCCACAAACCCCATTGGATATATCTGATAAAATACGCTTTCTTCTGCCCACATTCTTTTGTCCTCCTTAACTCTGTCTTGCAAGCCTTACTTATTATATAAGATAAAAAAAAGCTTGTCCAGCGTTCCTATTCGTTCTATTAAATAACAGGTGAACCGTACTTCACATAATTTGATTGACCTGGTGGGTATTTTTGCAATGGAGATTGCAACCACTTGCAATTTTTAAATATAATACAGATATGAAATAAATGTCGATTTTTGGCGGTTTCGATTCTTAAACCCTAACTTTTTCCACAGAGTTATCCACATATACACATGTGTCATACTGTAAAATTTGTACGTCAAACTTGCAAAAATTCATGTCAAAATGCAAGTTTAATCCTCCCTTTCACCTCTTTTTCCCAGTTACATAATATGTTTTAGAGCAAAATTCTTATGTAAACTTATAACCATTCATCCCAAAAACGAGAAATCTTTTTCGCTACCGTATCCACGTTCACCACTTCATACTTTTCCCACTCTCTAGGAAAAAGCTTCTGATAGGTATACTGTAAAAACCGCTCATCTAAAAGCGCAACGATCCCCACATCTTCTGCGGTACGGATCACGCGCCCGGCCGCCTGCAGCACTTTATTCATTCCGGGAAAACGGTAGGCATAATCAAAACCGTTCTCACCCTGCGCGTCAAAAAATCTCTTGAGCAGTTCCCGCTCGTGGCACACCTGAGGAATTCCGGTTCCCACTACGATCACACCAATCAGGCTGTCATGTTTTAAATCAATACCTTCACCAAAAATGCCCCCCATCACACAGAATCCGATCAGATGCACATCCTCCGTATTCTGCTCTCTGCCCGCAACTCCTTCTTCCTTTGTACCCCTTTTCTCTTCAAATCTGGTTAAAAATGCCTCCCTGGCGACCTCATCCATATATTCTTCCTGGATCACACATTCTGTATCCTTCCCTGCAAAACTCTCCTGATAATAATCATATACCCGGGAAAGAACCGCGTGAGAAGGAAAAAATACCATGTAATTGCCGTGCCGGTTCTTTATGATCTCATGAATATAACGGGCAATGTTGAAGAATTCTTCCTCTGAACGTCTGCTGTATTTGGTAGTGACATCCCGCCCCAGGTATAATCCCTTCTTTTCCGGATTAAAAATTGATCTCGCATAGACTTCATAGTCTTCCGCTTCTCCCCCCAACAGCCGCTTATAATACTGAATCGGTAAAAGTGTGGCAGAAAAGAGAATGGTACTCCTTCCCCTTTCCATGCATTCCCGCAGATTGAGAGCAGGATTGACACAAAACAATTTAACAAAGAAACTGTCATCTTCATTTAGCTGTGAATATTTGACGTAGTTGTCATCCACCCTCTCATAAATGTCCAAAAAATGAGATATATCAAAGAAGAAATCCAAAATCTGCTTTCTGATTGGATTGTCATCATGCTCGTCCAGATACTCGTCCATACTGTCACGCAAACGCACCAATGCCTGTGTGAGCCCGTCTATGGATGACAATACACGGCAGTCCTCGCATTCTCTTTTCAATAACAGTAGTTCTTTATTGCATTTCTCCAACTGCCGCTCCAATCTTGCGCCAAACTCTCTGATGCGTCCCGTCACGGCTTTTCTGATTTCCTTTTTCAGTTCCAAAAAGGCTTCTTTATAGAGTACGGCACTGTACATCTCCCTGCCGCGCTCCAACAAATTGTGCGCTTCATCTACCAAAAAGAGATAGCTGCCTCCCTGCACTCCTTCTCCGAAGAACCTACGCAGGTATACATGAGGATCAAATACATAGTTATAGTCGCAAATAATGCCGTCTGCAAACAGACTCATGTCCAGACAAAATTCAAACGGGCAGACCCTATGCTTCTTTGCATACTCCTCCACGATTTCTCGGGTAAAACTATGGGAATGCAGCAACAGATCATAAACCGCATCGTTAATTCTGTCAAAATGGCCTTTCGCGTAAGGACAGTGGTCCGGATTGCATTCGACCTCTTCCATAAAGCAGATTTTTTCCTTTGCCGTCAATACTACGCTCTTAAACTGCAATCCCCGCTCCCGGAGCAATGCAAAGGTATTCTCCGCCACTGTTCTGGTGATCGTCTTGGCAGTCAGATAAAAGATTTTGTCCGCCATACCGTTTTCCATAGCCTTAACGGAAGGAAACACGGTAGAAATCGTCTTGCCCACACCGGTGGGCGCTTCGATAAATAGCTTCTTCTTGTGGTAGATGGTACGGTAAACATTGGATACCAACTCCTTCTGGCCTTCCCGGTAAGCAAAGGGAAACTCTAATGCTGCTATAGAATCCCGGCGTTTCTGCCTCCATTCATATTCATAATCAGCCCATTTCTTGTACTGCTTCAGAAGTCCCTCCAACCATTCCTCCAGCTCTTCCGTCGTACTTTCTTCGTGAAAATAGGTCAATTCCTCAGTTTCCACATTGCAGTAACTCATACGCACACGCACACTTTTTAACTGTTTCTGGATTCCATAGATAGCTGCATATACCTTTGCCTGCGCCAGATGTACCGGCACGGGTTCCTTAATACGGGCAATATCCTTATAAGTGGTCTTAATCTCATCTATGGTTACAAACCCTTCCGCATCGGTTATAATACCGTCCGCCCGGCCTTCCACCACTATCTGATAAGGGCCCGCATCATAAACATGGCGCAGAAAGACCTCCGGCTCATATTCCGGCCCCATTCGCTTCTGCAGCATACGGTGTATTCTGCTGCCTTCCTGCATGGCATTTTCTCCCGCACCCGCTCTTCTATTGTCGATATCACCGCTTCGCAGCAAAAACTCTACCAGGTTTCTGACCGATATCCGAACTTCCATTCTGCCTCACATTCTACTGCCACGAGCAGTAAGTTGCATTCTTCTGTTCATTTCCGCTTATCATGCAAATAAAAACTCCCTATCCGAATAGTACGCCATCCGGGATAGGGAGTCAATTTCTTTTGGCTCTGCCTTAGCAGGCAACTGCATAATTCTTCAGCAATTCTTCAAATTCTGCGTTATAACCGTCATATCTGACGGTCAGTGTCTGGCCAAAATCGAGGCCATACACCCCTAAAAATGATTTTGCATCTACCGTATAACTGTTATAAGAAATATCGATGTCAAAATCACAACGGGCTGCTACGGCTACAAAGTGTTGCACTGCGTTTTGGGTCAATCTGATTTTACGTTCCATCTCTCGTTGCCTTCCTTTCTCAATAACTTACGTCAGCTACAAAATTTCCGGAATAAACCACCCTGTAAAAACAATTTCCCCTTAACTGACTTACATTATACCCTTTTTTTACGGAATGTAAAGTACTTTTTTAAAGATATATTCATTTTGGTTATTTTTCGGCGAACTCCGTCATATAGGGTCGGAAACGCAAAGGCAGCATATTCCGTTGCAGTTTTAAATTCTTTCGCTCATCAATACTAATACTATGACAAAATTGACGAAATAGTTCCCTGTAGTATTCCTCCTTTTCAGACAGGATCGGCTGCCTCTCCTGCTCCTCTCCCTGCATCAAAAACCATTCTTTTCCAGCCGGGTGAACGGCATAGTGTCTGCGCCCCTCATCATAGATCAAAAAGTTCTCCATGGGCAGTCTGTCGGCAAAATGGGCCGCCAACATGGGAAGAAGGGCATTCTTGGGCCTGATAACAGAAGAAAGCAGTCCGTTCTCCATCTCTTCAAAACGCAGAAATCCTTTTAGATGATGTAATTCTTTCCCCGCCCCCCTGCTAAGCTCCATCAACTTTCTGACATTCCCATCTGTAAGATGCTGCAGAATACTTCCCCGACGCTTATCCGATAAGCCCCACACAATACCGCCGTAAACAGCCTGCGCTTTCTCCGTGGAGGGTGATGCGAGGGCAAGCCAGATTGCCTCGTAATCTTCTTCCAAAAACCGACTCTTTACAGTTCTCATGACTTTTGCCGCCTTTTCTGTATTCGTCTCCACTTCCCTGTAATCCGCAAATAGCATGGGCTGTGTCTGTGTACCTGCCTGCAGATAAATGCGTTCATGGGGAAGACGCAGGGCATAAGCCTCGTAGACACCGGTAAAAATGCCCTCCGGACTGTCTTCGCAGATTAATATGATATTGTTTTCTACTCCCCAATCTGCTTCCATAAACGCTCCTTCTTCCATTACAATGATGGATGCAGCCGCCCGGTCATAACTCCCCAAACAGCGACTTATCCGTATCCGCTGTGGCAGGCATGACAAAAAAGCTCCCGTCATCAAACAGGGACAATTGTCTGTAGCTCATTCCGTCACCTGCCAGCTGGGTTTTTACCCTGACGTCCGCTGTCAGATTGCGGACGATGTAATCCTCTTCCAGCTTTGTTCTATACATCATCTTCCCATTACAGGTAATAAAGTACAGGGCCCGCTTCAATACCACCCCCATTTTTTTAAGAGCAGCAAAGTCCAGACTGCCCAAACGCCTCGCTCCTACGATGCGTCTGGCGCTTCTGACCCCAATACCGGGAACCCGTAACAGCTGCTCATAAGAGGCTCTGCTGACTTCCACGGGGAACTGCTCCAGATGACGCACTGCCCAATCCTCCTTGGGATCTAACATGGTATTGAAAAAGGGTCTCTCCTCACTCAACAGTTCCTCTGCCTTAAACCCATAAAAGCGCAGCAGCCAGTCCGCCTGATAGAGCCTGTGCTCCCGAAGCAGGGGCGGACCTCCCGGCAGAGCAGGCAATTCCTTGTCCTCATTGACTTTTACAAAAGCGGAGTAAAATACTCGTTTTAAAGAAAATTTGTCATACAGGCTCTCCGCTACATTTAAAATCTGATAGTCATTCTCCGGCGTAGCGCCGATGATCATCTGTGTGGACTGTCCTCCGCTTACAAAATGAGGAGCATTGCGGTACAGGGCCAGTTCATTTTTATTGGAGGTAATGCCGTTTTGAATCAGTCGCATAGGGGCCAAAATATTTTTTCGGTGCTTATTGGGTGCGAGATTTCGCAATCCCTCTGCTGTAGGCAGCTCCAGATTCACACTCATCCTGTCCGCCAAATACCCCGTCATCTGTATCAGACGGGGATCCGCACCGGGAATCGCCTTCACATGGATATATCCCCGAAAACGGTACCTTGCACGCAGCAAGTAAAGCGTTTGATACAATAATTCCATGGTATAATTGGGACTCTGTATGATCCCGGAACTAAGAAAAAGTCCCTCAATATAATTACGCCTGTAAAACTGCAGGGTCAGTTCGCAGATTTCCTCAGGAGTAAACGTGGCGCGTACAACGTCGTTGGACCGCCTGTTTAAGCAGTATTTGCAATCATAGATACACTCATTGGTCATAAGAATCTTCAGCAAAGAAATGCAGCGGCCATCCGCACTGAAGCTGTGGCAGATACCGCAAGCCACAGAACTGCCCATATCCCTGCCGTTCCCCTTACGATCTACGCCGCTGGAGGTAC
The DNA here is from genome assembly GCA_022510705.1 of Lachnospiraceae bacterium. GTDB lineage: Bacteria > Bacillota > Clostridia > Lachnospirales > Lachnospiraceae > Acetatifactor. The sequence goes on along the minus strand of JAFLSX010000031.1, from coordinate 21,251 downwards.
AGGCCACATCGTATTTGGCCGCATCACTCAAAATATGCAGTTTTTCTATGAGGGTCATTCCGCCCGCAGTTAAATATTCCATAGTCCGTTCCTTCTATCGCAAGAACATTTGTTCTGCTTCCAGCATATCATATGTGAAAGTATTTGGCAAGCAATTTTAGAACAAATGTTCTGCTTGCAGTGGAGTCAAAAAAGAGTTTAAATAGAAGAAGATTTAGGATACCTTTGGTATCGGAAACGGAGAATTGCAGATGAGTGAAATGAAACTACCGGCAGGATATCATTCCGAGTTAAACCTCTATGATACCCAGATAGCCATCAAGACAGTAAAAGACTTCTTCCAGACACTGCTTGCCGAAAGATTACACCTGTTACGTGTGTCTGCCCCTCTCTTTGTCGACCCTGCTTCAGGCTTAAACGACAATTTAAACGGAGTGGAACGCCCTGTCACCTTTGATATTAAGGAACAGGATGGACGTGAAGCGGAAATTGTACACTCTCTAGCTAAGTGGAAGCGCTATGCACTGAAGAAATACGGCTTTCAGCCGGGAGAGGGACTGTATACCGACATGAGCGCCATCAGGCGTGATGAAGCTGTCGATAACATACATTCCATCTATGTCGATCAGTGGGATTGGGAGAAGATCATAAAAAAAGAAGAACGTACTCTGGAAACTTTGAAAGATACCGTGCGTACTGTATACAAGGTTTTGCGCAAGACAGAGAAGTATATGGCCATCAACTATGATTATATAGAGGAAATCCTGCCCCACGATATTTTCTTTATTACCTCTCAGGAACTGGAAGATATGTTTCCCGACCGTCCTCCTAAGGAGCGGGAATACTACATTGCTAAGGCCAAAGGCGCTGTCTGCATCATGCAGATTGGAGATATGCTGGAATCCGGCCAGCGCCATGACGGCAGAGCACCGGACTATGACGACTGGGCGCTAAATGCCGATATTGTGGTTTATTACCCCGTATTGGACATTGCCTTAGAGCTTTCCTCCATGGGTATCCGTGTGGATAAAGAGTCGCTGCTTTCCCAGCTGGAAAAAGCAGGCTGCCCGGAACGTGCAAATCTGCCTTTCCAGAAAGCTGTTTTAACAGAGGAACTGCCCTATACCATCGGTGGCGGCATCGGTCAGTCCCGTATCTGTATGTTTTTCCTTAGAAAGGCTCATATCGGAGAGGTACAGTGTTCTCTGTGGCCTGAAGAGGATATGGAGAAGGCACTGAAAAGCGGACTGCTAATGCTCTAATAATACAAAAACCGCGGATTAGGTACTGAATACCTAACCGCGGTTCTTTTTTCATTCCGGGGAATATCAATATGATATTGACCTTTTGCAGTATGTTTCCCTTAATCTATAACATTCTTAACTCCCATGATAATACTGTAATCCGCATTACTGATGATAACACCCTTTCTGGAATTGGCAGAATGAATGATCTGCCCATCTCCGATATACAGTCCTACATGCGTACAACTCTTGCCACCGTTAGAAGTATAGCAAATGATATCCCCCGGTTTTATTTCACTGTAGTCAATGCTTCTGCCCGCATCGGAAAGCTGCCCTCCGGGCGTTCTGCTGATGGAATAGCCGAAATCCGCATAAATAAAACAGGTAAATCCTGAGCAGTCCGTTCCACCCGCCAGACTGTTGCCCCCATGGATATAGGAATTGCCCAGATATTGCATAGCATATTCCACGATTGCCGCCCGCAGGTCATCTGCAGAGTCATAATCGGTAATTTCAGGGGGCGTATAGGTTGTTTCATTCGCTGTATTTCCTGCTGTCGAAGAAGAAGTCTGTGCCGTGACTGCGGCCGCCTGTGCGGCTGCGGCTTTGGCCGCCTCTCTTTCCGCCCGTTCTTCTTCTAAAGACTTTGCATATATAAACTCCTCTGTCAACGTCACATATTCTGCAGATACATAACCTGCTTCCCTGCCCGTATACTGTATCTTAATCCATTCACCGCAGTCTTCTAAAACCTCAAATTGCCGGCCTGTATCGACAGACCCCAGCTTGCGGGCCGTTATATCCGGGGCTTCTCTTACATTCAGCCTATCGGCCTGTACCTCAGCATAACAAGTCACATAGTCATCCAGCACCTGCGCAGCATCTTCACCATATAGAAAGAATTCAGCTTTTGCATAGCCTTCCACATTGCCGGAAGCAATATAAAACCAATCGTCGTTCTCTCCGGCAGTCTCCAATACCCTGGCTATACCACCGTCATACAGTTTTCCCACAATGGCATTGTCCGTTCCCGGTCCGCTGCGTATGTTGATATAGCCATTCACATCCGCAATGGCCAATTCTGCCCTGGGAAGTCCCGCTATCAATGCCTCTTCAACCGCTCCCATATCATCTGATGCCCCGGTATATTCTCCATCGATGACCTCTGCTTCGACATATTCTCCATCAATCATCTCCGCTTCGGCATTCTCCGCATCAGAACCGGATACCGTTTCCGTACCTGCCACATCCCCAGCGGACAAGGAAGCTAATCCGTCTTCAAATTCAACTTCTTCCGCCGCCACCGAGCGGCCTCCCATGATATGCGGCACACCTACGGCACATATCAGTGCTGCTGCAAGAATAGCCGCAAATATCATTTCTCTTCTTTTTTCTTTGAATATCTTCCTATTTTCCATAAATAACACTCGCCGTCAGTTTTCCCTTCATTGTTCTTCCCATTATGTATCTCCCTATTATTTTTAAAACCGCATTGCTTTAGGAAGTCATTTTTAAATATTACTATATATTATCTAAAAATACAATATTTTTCGTTTTTCTGCATTACTGTCCTACGATATGGCCGCAAAAAGAACGCCCGTAATTTTATCTCGGGCGTTCTCCTGTACCTCTTATCTGATAATATCCACTACTGTATGACAAGATTAGTGTAACCCATCAGACTCTCGTCCACATCTCTCGCAGCCTCTCTGCCTTCCCTGATAGCCCATACCACAAGGGACTGACCTCTGTGCATATCACCTGCAACAAAAACATTATCCACGCTGGTCTGATATCTGCCCGGCTCGGTCTTTACATTGGTTCGCTCGTTTAACTCCACCTTGAAAGCCCCTGCCACATACTGCTCGCTGCCCAGAAAACCTGCTGCGATCAGCACAATCTCCGCATCCAGCACCTGCTCACTGCCGGGTATCTCCTTCATATTCATGCGGCCTGTCTGCTCATCCTTCTCCCATGCAAGCTTCACAATCTTAACTGCTTTTAAATTCCCCTTCTTATCCTTAATAAATTCCTTAACGGTAGCCTCATAGATTCTAGGGTCATGTCCGAAGACTGCAATGGCCTCCTCCTGACCGTAGTCCGTCTTCAAAACCTTGGGCCATTCGGGCCAGGGGTTATTCTCTGCTCTTTTCTCCGGTGCTTTAGGCATCATTTCAATCTGAATCACAGATTTACAGCCGTGGCGCATAGCGGTACCTACACAGTCATTACCCGTATCTCCACCGCCGATGATCACCACATTCTTATCTTTGGTATTGATGTAGCTGCCGTCCGTAAGGCCGCTGTTTAACAAACTCTTGGTATTGGCCTTTAAAAAATCCACCGCAAAATAAATCCCTTTAGCATCCCTGCCGGGAGCTTTGATATCCCTGGGATTGGAGGCTCCGCAGGCCAATACTACTCTGTCATAGTCCTTAAGCAGCTGGGAGGCTTTCATATCCTTTCCCACGTCAACTCCTGTTACGAAGGTGACTCCTTCCTCCTCCATGACCTTTATCTTCCGCTCTATGATCCGCTTTTCCAGCTTCATATTGGGAATACCGTACATCAACAGGCCGCCTACTCTGTCAGAGCGCTCGTATACCGTCACCAGATGCCCTCTTTTATTGAGCTGGTCCGCCACTGCCAGACCGGAGGGACCGCTGCCCACTACCGCCACCTTTTTGCCGGTGCGTACTTTGGGGGGCTTGGGTGCCGCATAGCCTTTGTCATAAGCATTCTCAATAATGGCGTACTCGTTCTCCTTCGATGCCACCGGATCCCCGTTTAAGCCGCAGGTACAGGCCGCTTCACAGAGCGCGGGACATACTCTGGATGTAAATTCCGGAAAGTTATTGGTCTTCTTTAATCGGTTATAGGCCTGCTTCCAGTTACCTGTGTAAACCAGATCGTTCCACTCCGGCACCAGATTGTGAAGTGGGCAGCCGCTCGTCATACCGCAGAGTGTCATACCCGACTGGCAGAAAGGAACGCCGCATTCCATACAGCGGGCGCCCTGCAGCTGCTGTTTTTCCATGGGCAGATGCTCATGGAACTCGTTAAAGTTCTTAATCCTCTGTTTTGGCTTTACCGCCACAGAGGTTTCTCTCTCATATTCCATAAAACCGGTTGGTTTTCCCATTGTCTGCTCTCCCTCCCTATTTATGCGTATTGGCGTAGAACGCCTCAATCTGTGCCTGCTCCGCACTCAATCCCTTTTCCTCCATCTGTACGATGGTCTTTAATACCCTCTCGTAGTCATGGGGAATGATCTTCTTGAACTTGGGCAGATACTCTTCAAATTTATCCAGGATCAGCTTACCTTTTTCGGAATTGGTGTACGCTACATGCTCCTTTATCATTTCCTTTAACTCCAGCACGTCGTACTTAGAGGTAATCTCGTAGGAAGACACCATTTCCTTATTCAGACGCATATACAGATCGTTTGCCTCATCCAGTACATAGGCAATACCGCCGCTCATACCCGCTGCAAAGTTCTTGCCGGTACGTCCCAGTACCACCACACGGCCGCCGGTCATATACTCGCAGCCATGCTCGCCCACGCCCTCAACTACCGCCAGTGCGCCGGAATTGCGGACACAGAATCGTTCGCCTGCCACACCGTTAATAAAGGCCTTGCCGCTGGTAGCACCGTAGAGCGCTACGTTTCCGATGATGATATTCTCCTCGGCTTTAAACTTACTGCCCTGAGGCGGATATACGACCAGCTTACCGCCGGAAAGTCCCTTACCGAAGTAGTCATTACTGTCGCCAATCAGTTCCAGAGTCAGCCCCTTGGGAATGAATGCACCGAAACTCTGTCCTCCCGCACCCTTGCAGAGTACGCGGTAGGTATCTTCTTCCAATGTATCCCCGAACTTTTTGGTGATCTCGGATCCCAAAATGGTACCGAAAGCTCTGTCGGTATTGGATACATCCACCTCTATACTGCGCTTCTGTCCGGCATTCATGGCTTTGGAAAGCTGTTTTAACAGCACCTTTTCATCCAGCGTATTTTCCAGATGGAAATCATATACCTGCTTGCTGTCAAAGGTTACCTTTTGCTTCATGCCTTCATAGGGATTGTTCAAAATCTGCCCCAGATCTACATGCTTCTGCAGCTCGGTCAGATTCTCCTTCACTTTAAGCAGATCGGTACGGCCCACCAGTTCATCCACGCTGCGCACGCCTAATTTTGCCATGTATTCCCTCAGTTCTTCCGCAATGAACTTCATAAAATTCATCACATATTCCGGTTTGCCCTTAAAATTCTTCCTTAACTCCGGATTCTGGGTAGCCACACCTACAGGACAGGTATCCAGATTGCAGACTCTCATCATGATGCAGCCCATGGTCACAAGTGGAGCCGTCGCGAATCCGAACTCCTCCGCACCTAAGATAGCCGCAATTGCCACGTCCCTGCCGCTCATCAGCTTTCCGTCCGTTTCAATCCGCACCTTGTTTCTTAAACCGTTCATGATCAGGGTCTGGTGGGTTTCCGCCAGCCCCAACTCCCAGGGCAGACCTGCATTGTGAATGGAACTTCTGGGCGCAGCGCCGGTACCGCCGTCATAGCCGGATACCAGTACCACCTGTGCACCGGCCTTAGCCACACCTGCAGCAACCGTACCCACACCTGCCTCGGACACCAGCTTCACGGAGATGCGGGCATCTTTATTGGCATTCTTTAAATCGTAGATCAACTGCGCCAAATCCTCTATGGAGTAGATATCATGATGGGGCGGAGGGGAGATCAACCCTACGCCGGGCGTAGAGTGACGTGTCTTGGCAATCCAGGGATATACCTTACCGCCCGGCAGATGTCCGCCCTCACCGGGCTTTGCGCCCTGAGCCATCTTAATCTGAATTTCCTTTGCACTTACCAGATAGCGGCTGGTAACGCCGAAACGTCCGCTGGCTACCTGTTTGATGGCAGAACAACGGTCCACACCGTCGGGGCCTACCGTCATTCGCTCCAAATCCTCACCGCCCTCACCGGAATTGCTCTTACCGTGAAGTCTGTTCATGGCGATTGCCATGGTTTCATGGGCCTCCTTGGAAATGGAACCGTAGGACATGGCACCGGTCTTAAAGCGGGTCACAATGGACTCCACGCTCTCCACCTCGTCAATGGGAACCCCTTTCTTAGGATAGTTAAAATCCATTAAACCACGGAGATTCCGCACAGACTCTTCGTCATTAACTAGTGCGGTATACTGCTTGAACAGCCCATAATCCCCACGCTTTGTGGACTCCTGCAGCAAGTGAATGGTTGCAGGATTGTAAAGGTGCTCATCGGCACCGCTGCGCATCTTATGATGCCCCGGACTATCCAGAGTCAGATCGCTTGCCAGCCCTAACGGATCAAAGGCCTGAGAATGCAGCTCATCCACCTGTTTCTCAATGTCTTTGATCGTAACACCGCCCACTCTGCAGACTGTATTGGTAAAATACTTGTTGATCACTTCTTTATCAATACCAATGGCCTCAAAAATCTGTGCACCCTGATAGGACTGTATCGTGCTGATGCCCATTTTGGACGCAATCTTGACAATCCCATGCAGCACTGCATTGTTGTAGTCGTCCACAGCGGCATAGTAGTCCTTATCCAGCATATGATTGTCAATCAGCTCCTTTATGGATTCCTGCGCCAGATAGGGATTGATCGCGCAAGCGCCATATCCTAAAAGCGTAGCAAAATGATGCACTTCTCTGGGTTCACCGGATTCCAGAATCAGAGCCACTCTGGTTCTCTTCTTGGTGCGCACCAGATACTGGTTTAAAGCAGATACCGCAAGCAGGGAGGGAATCGCTACATGGTTTTCGTCCACACCCCTGTCGGAAAGGATCAGCATATTGATGCCGTCCCTATAGGCTCTGTCCACTTCCACAAACAGACGGTCAATGGCTCTCTCCAGGCTGGTATTCTTATAATAAGTGATGGGAATCACCTCTACTCTGAATCCTTCCGTTTTCATATTCTTGATCTTCATGATATCGGTATTTGTCAGAATGGGATTGTTGACTTTCAATACCTTGCAGTTTTCCGGAATCTCTTCGAGTACGTTGCCTTCCTGTCCCACATAGACGGTGGTGGAGGTCACTACTTCCTCTCTGATAGCGTCAATGGGCGGATTTGTAACCTGTGCAAACAGCTGCTTAAAGTAGTGGAACAGAGGGTGATGGCTCTTACTTAATACGGGCAGCGGCGTATCCACACCCATGGCGGCAATGGCCTCTCCACCGTTCTTTGCCATGGGCAGAATGCTCTGCTTTAATTCATCGTAAGTATAACCAAAAGCCTTCTGCATCCTCTGTCTCTCTTCATAGGAAAACTCAGGTACACGCAGATTGGGTATTTTTAAATCTTTCAGTTCTACCAGATTGCTGTCCAGCCACTCACCGTAGGGTTTGGAGGAAGCATAGCGCTCTTTTAACTCCTCATCATCGATAACACGGCCCTGCACTATATCTACCAACAACATCTTACCGGGACGCAGTCTTTCCTTCAGTACGATTTTAGTAGGGTCGATATCCAGTACTCCCACCTCGGAGGAAAGAATCAGCTGCTCATCTTCCGTGATCAGATACCGGGAAGGGCGCAGACCGTTTCGGTCTAATACTGCACCCATCATATCACCGTCGGAGAACATGATGGAGGCGGGACCGTCCCAAGGCTCCATCATGGTAGCATAATACTGATAAAAATCCTTCTTGGTCTTGCTCATGGTCTTGTTATTGGCCCAGGGTTCCGGGATGGTGATCATAACCGCCAAAGGCAGATCCATGCCGCTCATTACCAAAAACTCCAGCGTATTGTCCAACATCGCGGAATCTGAACCCGTCTTATTAATGGCGGGCAGCACCTTGTGCATCTGCCCGGAAAGATGCTCGGATTCCATATTCTCTTCTCTGGCCAACATCTTATCCGCATTACCACGAATAGTATTGATCTCTCCGTTATGTACAATGAAGCGGTTCGGATGGGCCCTCTCCCAGCTGGGATTGGTGTTAGTGGAGAATCGGGAATGTACAATAGCAATGGCTGACTCATAGTCCTCACTCTGCAAATCTGCAAAGAAAGTACGCAGCTGGCCTACTAAGAACATTCCTTTATATACAATGGTTCTGCTGGAAAGGGATACCACATAGGTATCATCAGTGGACTGTTCAAATACTCTTCTGGCAATATAGAGTCTGCGGTCAAATTCCAATCCCTTTTCCACACCGGCAGGTTTTTTCACAAAGGCCTGCATAATGTAAGGCATACACTCTAAGGCCTTATGTCCCAGCACCTCGGGGTAGATTGCAACCTCTCTCCAGCCTAAAAACTCCAGTCCTTCTTTTTCCACAATAATCTCAAACATCTTCTTGGCCTGATTTCTGCGCAGTTCCTCTTGCGGGAAGAAAAACATACCCACACCGTATTCTCTCTCATCTCCTAAAGAAATACCAAGGGGCTTAGTTACCCGCACAAAGAATTTATGGGGAACCTGGGTCAGAATACCCACACCGTCACCGGTCTGCCCTTCCGCATCCTTACCTGCTCTGTGCTCTAAGTTCTCTACAATCTTCAGGGCATTTTCCACGGTAGTATGGCTCTTTTGTCCCTTGATGTTGACACAGGCACCAATACCGCAGTTATCATGCTCGAATGTTTCCCGATACAGCGGGGCTTCGGGAATCGTTTTTTTAACATCAAACATGGTTGTACTCCTTCCTATCCAATAAAAAAGTCGCAAAGAGCCCTTTATAGGTTCGCTCCTTTGCGACTGGATATACTATACACCTTTCTTCTTTGGTTGTAAATAGTTTTTTTCGTTGAATTTTCTGACTATTCGACAATTTTTGTGTTAACCTTTATTTGTGTGTATATTTTTCTTATTTTCTGTTTAATTACTTATTTTTTATACAATTTGAGTAGTATTTCTCATCCGCCAGCATGATGCTAAACCGCCTGTACCAATGACCAGCATAAGAATACATTGCCACCACTGGGGAACAAAACCCGTATACATAGTATATACTGTCAAAAGATATGCCGAAATATTGCTGATGGCATGGGCCATCACCGGCACATGGAAACGCCCAAAACACTCATAAAAGTATGCAATGACACAGCCCATGAGAAAGGCATAGCTGCCCTGTACCAAATTCTGATGATAAATACCAAAGCACAGGGCTGAGAGCGCCATTGCCGGCAGATAAGCCAGATATTTCCGCATGCGGTTGTAGAGAACACCTCGAAAAAGCAATTCCTCTATTACAGGAACCAACAGGCCGTTTAGTACCAACCCCACCGGTATTGCCGCCGCATACTGGATTGCACTGGTCTGTTTGTAGGCCTCGGAACTGTGGGTGATACGTAAAAGGTCATAGAGAAAGTTAAGGCCCAAAGCCAATCCCAGTATTCCCACCGCCATGCAGGCATAGGCAATGGGCGTCCTTAGCAGGGCATGTTTCAGCTTTATGGCTTCTTTTTCCTTTCTCAATTCCTCCCTTGCAAAGAACTTCCATATCACCACACCTGCCACGAGGAATGCAAACCCGCTTATTAGGGCCACACCGTTACCTGTAATGCTCTCCGGTTCCCCGGCCTCATTAAAATATATGAGAGCTTTCACTACGCCAGACGGAAGGTTCATGGCCATATAGCTGATGATAAAGTAGCCTATATTTGCTCCCATCTGTCGTACAAAATAATATACCAACACCGGAAAGAGTACATACCAGGCTTTTGACATAGGTGGTTCTTTCCCGGTTTTCTCCGTTCCCCGCAGCAACAGTTTTTCAAGTTCCGCCACACTTCTGACAATATAGTCCGGCTTAGCTATCTTTAATTCGTCCATGGGACCGTAGCCGTAAGCCACTGCCACGCTGACAATGCCCTCATCCTTAGCCCCTTTCACATCAAACTTTCTATCCCCCACCATGAGGGTATTCTGCTTTTTCTTTTCTATATCCTCCTGATTTTCACCGTATAGCAGACGCAAGGCCTCCGCCACCACCTCCGCTTTATCCGTACGGCGCCCGTCCAGTTCGCTGCCTACTACCACGTCAAAATACCGGCGGATGTCGAAATGCTCCAGTATCCTCTCCACAAAAACCGTAGGTTTACTGGAAGCCACTGCCAGCTTCTTTTTATTTCCTTTTAGCTTACGGATCATTTCAGGAATCCCATCATAAATTTGGTTTTCAAAGATACCGGTATCCCGAAACCGCTCCCTATATTTTTCCACGGCAGCTTCTGCCTTGGCTTCATCGAAGTCATAGAATTCCATAAAGCTGTCCTTTAAGGGCGGCCCGATAAAGGGAGTCAGCTTGTCAGTATCCGGCTCGTCTATTCCAAAGGAAGCCAGTGCGTATTGCACACAGGTGGTAATCCCCACCTTGGGGTCCGTCAGCGTACCGTCCAGATCAAACAGTATATAATCGTTCATAGGTTACTTGCCTTTCTCTATATCTCATTTCCTCTATTGCATTCCAGTGTAGCACAGAACATTATCCTTGACAAATAAAACAAATCCCCTTATATTGAATAAGAATTATATACTATATTCTGCTAGGGGAGCACATTGCTGAGATTGCATCTTCGGATGCGGACCCTCATTACCTGACCCGGATAATACCGGCGTAGGGAAGCAAATTATTATGGCCGTTTTGCGCACGGTTTTTTAGGACACGCTGCGGTCAGGATAATTCTTTGTGTCCCTCTTTGTCAGCAAACAAGGAGGATTTTTTATGTCTAATTTTATTCAGGCCGAAGAAGGCTACTACTCTTTAGGGACTGCAGGTTACTATGTAGTGATTGCATTTCTGCTGATTTCCCTGGTCTTATCTGCTATTATTGCCTCTCGCAAGCAAAATAACACCCGTTTTTCCGCTAAGTCTATAGCCTTCTGCGGTGTTGCCATTGCTTTGGGCTTCCTGCTTTCCTATATCGGACCGAAGCTGCCCTATGGTGGCAGGGTCACGGTATTTTCCATGTTCTGCATCTGTATCATCGGTTATTTTTATGGTATCAAAATCGGTATTTTTGCTGCCGCTGCCTACAGCGTCTTACAGTTTATTCAAGGTGGGGGTTCCTATATGCTCTCCCCGCTGCAGATCTGCTGTGATTATTTCTTTGCCTTTACCGCGTTAGGTATCACCGGCTTCTTCTATAAGAAACAGAACAAATTCATTTTAGCATATTGTCTCGCCATTTTAGCCAGGGGCTTATTCCATACCATCGGCGGTTATTTATACTGGATGGACTACATGCCGGAGGATTTCCCTAAGAGTCTGGCATTCCTGTACCCTGTCATCTACAATTACAGCTATATTCTCTTAGAGGGCTTGATCACTGTCATCCTCTTAAAGATTCCTGCAGTGGACAAAATGTTCAAGCGGCTGCAGGCAATGGCGGAAGGAAATTAATACTACAAAAAGCTCTATCATTTTTCACAAATCTATTGCATCATTTCCACAAATATCCTATAATATAGGTGTAAAAATGGTTTTGTTGTATGGATCCTTTTGAAAAGGAGTGTTGTATATGAGTGTTAGTGCTATTAGTATCAAAAACGGCTTCAACATTTATTCACAGCTTTCCAGCGGTAAGCGGATCAACCGAGCTGCTGACGATGCGTCAGGACTTGCCATCGGTCAGAAGTTAAAAAGACAGGAAAACGGTCTTAATGTTGGTGCCCAGAATACAAATGATGGTAAAGGTTATCTGAACGTTGCAGACGGAGCGTTAGATTCCATTACGGATCAGCTTCAAAGAATGCGCGAGTTGGGATTGAAGTCTATGAACGGTCTGTATTCTGACTCTGACAGAGAGATGTTCCAGACGGAGATCGACCAGCTGAAAGACAGTATCCAGACCATTGCCAAGGGAACTACTCTGAATGAGCAGAAGCTTTTAGACGGCAGTATGGCGGATATGCACCTGGCAACCAATCCGGATGGCGGCGGACTTGATATTCATATGCTGGATACCACCCTTGAGTCGCTTGGCATTGCGGATTTTGATGTAACGAGCGGAAATTTTGATCTTAGCGCCATTGATAAGGCTCTGGATATGGTAGCAAATGCCAGAAGCGAGGCAGGAGCAGTAACCAATCGTCTTGAGCACACTTACAATTATAACATGAATGCATCCGAGCAGCTGACAGCAGCCAGAAGCCGGATTGAGGATTTGGATATGCCTAAGGCGATATCCGAGAAGCAAAAGCAGGATCTTCTCACACAGTATCAGAATATGATGTTGAGAAGCCGGATGAACCAGAAGGGTATGGTAATGAGATTGTTCCAGTAATGGAATGTACCCGTCTAAGTGAACAATAATAAATAAACCTTCAAATAAAGTCATTCAGAAACTTTATTTGAAGGTTTTTTGTACTCATCTGTTTTTGATCGGTATGGTGTAAATCATACCGCCACCTCACATCCCAGATAAAAGGAATAGAGAATCCTCTCCTTCACCTTTTTTCCCGTCAGGCTCTCCAAGGCTTCCTGATAATAATCCAACTGCGCCTTATAGCGCCGGATCAGTTCCTGCGGCTGTTCAATAACATCTGTTTTGTAATCCAACAGCACCAGCCCATCCTCTTCCTCAAAGTATGCATCTACGATTCCCTGTATCAGCACGGTTTCCTCCGCAGGAAAAGGCACTGCCTGCTCTTTTGCAGTCAGTCTGGAAGCTTCTATGCCGTAGACAAAGGGCTGTTCCTTAAATAGTTTACCCTTTTTTGCCGCCTGCTGCATTCTACCCGCTAAGGGAGAATGCAAAAAGTGCAGAATCTTCCCCGTCCTGACCGCCTGCGCATATTCCTGCGTTAAGCGCCCGTCTTTCAAAAAGTCCTGCATGGCCTGTTGTAAGACAGGCTCATCCCCATACTCCTTGGTAAAATCCAGAAGCTCCATCACCCTGTGCATGGCGCTTCCTCTGGTAGTGCCGGATATGCTTTCTTCTTCCCGCATAAAAGTCGGAATATAGGGCTTTATCTCCTCTGTCGGGAAAAGCTCCTTCGCAGGTTCCTCCTCTCCACCTTCCATAGCGGCTTTCTTAAGCTCCGAAACGGTGGTCTTAGTATAGAGCTGCTTCAAGCCCTCATGGGGATAGCGGTAGGCAAAGCGGTCTAATAACCCCTCCAGCTCCTGTTTATTAATAAAAGGGCCAGGCTGTTTCAAAACCTCTCTTCTGCCGCTTTGGGCAAGGCTCTCCTTCCACCGGGAAGCTTCTGATTCTTCCCGTGTTTTTACCATGATCTTGGGAAATACCGGAAGCAGATAGTCTAAAAAGCAGGATGCCCCAGTAAGCCGGGTATAGCTTAGCTTCCCTGACCCGGGATACGCTCCTGCGCCCTCTGTGCTCATATTTTCCGCGCCTGCCGCTAAGATACCCAGCTTTTCCAACAACATATGAGGTTCTTCCACCGCAGCCGTTAAGATCAGCTTTTCCTTAGCTCTGGTCATAGCCACATATAAAACCCGCAGTTCCTCCGCCAGATTGTCAAGCTTCATCTTAGCAGCCAGCACATTCTTACGAAGGGTCTTATTTTTCACCCGAAGAGTAGGATTCACATAGTCCGTTCCCAACCCCAGATCCATATCCACCAAAAGAGCCTCCGCCGCATCCCGCATATTAAAACGTTTGGACAGTCCCGCTACGATTGCCACGGGAAATTCCAGACCCTTGCTCTTGTGGATACTCATAATGCGCACCACATCCGCATTTTCATCCAGTGTATTGGCCTCTCCAAAGTCCACATTGTATTTCTCAAGCTGCTCTATATAGCGCACAAAGTGGAAAAGTCCGTGATAACTGTTCTTCTCAAAGTCCGCAGCCTTGGTAAAAAGCATTTCCACATTGGCCAGCCTCTTTTCACCCGCAGGCAGAGCTGCCACATAGGGCAGGTACTCATACTCCTCCACCAGCGTCTGTAACAGTTCTCTGATGGGCATATAGGCGGTGTAGCTTCTGTATTTTGCAAGCTGCTCCAAAAATTGTCCGCATTTTTCCTGTAAGGCAACATCCTGCTTCCCGGTTCCTCCCGCAGCATTTTCCGCCATATCCACTGCTGCTGCGTTATGATCCTGCTTTTCATCCGCCATCATCTTATGGTCTGCATCTGCATAAGCCTGCAGAGCCGCATAGAGAGTACCGTCCTCTTCCCGCTCCAAACTTCTGATCAGAGCGGCTTCTGCATCGCTAAAACCTCCAAAAACGGATCTCATAACGCCAAACAGCGGAATATCCTGGCGGGGATTATCCAACACCTGTAAAAACTGCAGCACGTCCCGCACTTCCTGTGCAGCAAAATACCCGGTTCTGCCGTTCACATGGGCGGGTATCCCCTGTTTTGCAAATACCGCTTTAAACTCCTCATCCCAGCCGCTGCCCGTTCGCAGCAGCACCACAATATCCCCGTATCTGACTGGCCGCAGCTTACCGCTGTCCTTATCCGTCACATAAAATTCCCGCATCAGCCTTCGGATTCTGTCAGCAATGCCTAAAGCCTCCACTTCTTTTGCATTCTCTTCCGCTTCCCGGTCAGGCTTTTCAAATAGAAGCAGTTCACTCTCACAGCCTGCATTTTCGGGATAAACCGCCCCCGGATAAAGAGCTGCCGCATCATCATAGACGATGCCGCCGAGTTCCTCGGTCATAACTTGCTTAAAAACCTGATTGACGGTATCGATAACCTCTCTCCGGCTTCGAAAATTTTTATGCAGGTCAATACGCCTGCCGTTTCCTTTCAATTCGGAACCCGGTCCGGAATCCACCCCGGAATCTGCCGTGGAATAAGTCTTATATTTTTCCAAAAACAGCTCGGGCCTTGCCAGTCGGAATTTATAGATGCTCTGCTTAACATCCCCCACCATAAAGCGATTGTAGCTGCCGATTTCCTCACCGGATACCGCCCGGAGTAAGTACTCCTGCACCAGATTACTGTCCTGGTACTCATCAATCAACACTTCCGCAAAGTAGTCCCTGTATTCTTCCGCAGTCTTACTGGGTATAATATTACCCTCTGCATCCTTTTCTACCAAAATCTCCAGAGCTAAATGTTCTATATCAGAAAAATCTAAAAGCTTCTTCTCCCGCTTTTTCTCATCCAACCCCGCTTTGAATTTCAGACACAGCTCCACCAAAGTACCTATGACCTGACTGCAGGTTTCGGATTGACGCAGTGCGGTGGCAAGCGGCATGGAAAAAAAATCGGTATTCAATTTCTTTACCGCCTCTTTTACTTCCTCCCGCTTTCTTTTGGCAAGCTCCCTTTTCTCCTCGTTTACAGATGCATCCTTTTTAGAAGATAATCTGCCAAAAGCGATTGCAGGAAGAGCGGTTTCAAACCCGGAAAGGTCGGTAAGATGACAGAGCTTTACAAGCGCCTCTGCCTCCGATTCCACCGTCTCGGCGTACATATAGGGGCCGTCCGGCTCCTCACAGAGCCTTTTTACCTCTTCCATATCCTGATAGAGGGAAGATACCGTCCTCTTTAAATGATTGAAAAGATACTCTCCCCAATCGGATTTTTCCAGTTCCTCTAAGGATGTCACACGATAATCTTCCTTACGTTTATTTAGCCACTCTTCCGGAAAAGGATAACTTAAGGCATAGCGGTACAAATCCAGAACATGCTTTTCTAAGGCGCTGTCCCTTCCCCCGGGGCAGTAATATTCCACTAAACGATAAAAATCCTCATCTTTAGCCGCAAAACATTCTTCCAAAAGATTGCCCAGTACTTCCTGGCGCAGTAATTCCATTTCGCCTTCATCCGCTACTCTAAAAGCCGGATCCAGCCCAATGTCCTGAAAATGGTTGCGCAGTACAAACAGACAGAAACTGTCTATGGTGGTTATCTGAGCGTTGTGTAACAGCGCTGCCTGGCGCTGCAAATGCTCATTTGCGCCGTCCTCATCCAGTCTCATTAAAATAGCCTGGCTGATGCGCTCCCGCATCTCTGCCGCAGCCGCATTGGTAAAGGTCACTACCAAAAGTCTGTCAATATCCACCGGATTTTCCCTCCGGCAGACCATTTCTACAATGCGCTTGGAAAGCACCGCTGTTTTGCCGGAGCCCGCCGCTGCGGAAACCAGAATATTACAATTATGTAATTCTATAGCCTGTTTCTGTTCAGGCGTAAACTCAACCGCCATTGGGACCTCCCCGTATACAATCCATTGCCTCGTCCTTGTCCATGCTCTTTAACCTGCGATAAGCATAGCCCGGCGTATTTTTATCAAAACCGCAGACTCCTGTAAAAGCACAATAGGTACAGGCATTCTCTGCTCCTTTTTCATAAGGATCCACCGAAATTCTGCCGCTTAAGATCTCCCTGCCAAGCTCGCGCACTTTCTGATTTACATACTCCGATACTGTTTGTAATTCCTCTCCCGTCATAACCGACGAACGGGAGGAGAGGGATCCGTCCTTTTTATACTCTACAGGAATCACGTCCGACTTTCCATCACTCTCTCCGTCCAAGGATCTGATAATTTCTTCATTGCTGTTTACAATGCCACCTGCCCGCAGTTCCTGTAACAGACGGGCATTGATCTCCTCAGGTGTAAGTTCTTCCTCTATCTGGGTCATGGGGTCCGTCACATGGTAATAGAGCAGAGCAGCCGGTACCACTTCCTTATCCGGATGCTCCCTCTTTTCCTTATCCATAGCCGCATTCATATAGACTACCAGCTGGAGCTGTAAGCCGTAGTAGAGAGCTGCCAGATCAAATTTACGTCCACCGGATTTATAGTCCACAATTTTTACATAGAGCTTATTTCCCTCCTCAAAGGTATCCACTCTGTCGATCCGGCCTAAGAGCTTCATCTTTTCTTCCTCGGAAAGGACAATATTCACACTGTCCAGATCCGATACGGAAGAGAAGGACATTTCATAACTTTCCGGCCGAAATCTTCCCTTCCTTAACTGGTACTGGAGGGTCATGACTGTCCGGTTCAAGATACGTTCCATACGCTTTAAGGCATATTCATTTCTCGCATTATCATAGAGGATCGTGGCACCGTACTGAGCCGCATATAGGGAAAGTACTTCTCCCACGGTCCTGGAGGCAAAATCCTCTGAAAAATCAAACCAAGTATAGGGACTTTCTTCCAACTTGTGGGAAAAGCCCTCCAAAACACCGTGAAATACATTTCCCATATCCACGCTTTCAAAGACAAAGCCCTCCCTCTCTTTGAGAGCCAGCCCATACTGCAAAAAATGCCGGTAAGCACAAGCCGCATAGGTTTCCAACCTGCTCACACTATTGATCAGTATTTGCCCATAAAGGGCCTTTGCCACCTGGGCGGGCAGCTGGCCCTGTTCATAACGATAAAAGGCTGCATCCGTCAGTTTCTGTAGTAATGTCGCATACTCCTCTTTCTGTCGGTAAGCCTCATACAGGGTAAATACTTCCCTGTTTTCTCCCTCCAGCCCATCAGCATAGTTACGCAGAGCCTCGGCCAGATAAGGCAATCCCTCTCTGGGAGTAAATATCTGGGAAAGAGCAGGTTCCGTTTCCGGGTAGGTAAACACAAGCAGCGGAAAAATCGTCTGCAGCATTTCTACCAGATAGGCCGGCCGTAGGGCTTTCCCTTCTCCGTCCGTCTTGGAAAAAGAGAGATAGAGTGCGTCCGAAGGTTTTGTCATGTTCAGATAGAGATATAACCGCTGAATATACATCTGCTGCCTGGGAGAGGGTGCCAGTTCTAAGTCCGACGCTCTTAAAAATTCTCTGTCAATATCGGAGATGATACCGCCTTTTCCGCCGCTTCGAGGTATATTTCCGTCATTTACCCCCATAAAAAAGAGTACCTTGACTTCTTTTAAACGGGTACGCTCGATATCTCCCACCAGAATCCTGTCCACATTCTGAGGAATGGTGCCTACCTGTATCTCCCCGAAACCGGCTTCCAGAATATCTAAAAACTCTCGTATATCCATGGTTTCTTCGGCTAAAAGTCCGGCAACCTGCTCTAAAAGCTCCATCACCAGACGGTATACCTGGGCATATTCTTTGGCACGCACCAAATCCTGATTTTTTGTAAACATGGCTTCATAAACAGCCAATTTTTCCGGTGCCCGATTTTTAGTCAGGAATCGGTAAAGGGCCTCCACATAGACCATAGAGGTATTTCTGCCGCTTAACAATAAAGGGGTTAGTTCCTCTATGAGCCGGCCTCGCATCTGCTCCAATGCCAGCAGAGGTTCCACCCGCTCCCCCATCCAGTCGGTTTTACGGGTAAACTGCTGCATCCATTTCCGCTTTCCCCGAATGCCCGTAGCAATAGCATAATTCTCTAACATGTCCACTTCTTCCGGAGCAAAATCCGCCAATCCGCTGCGCAGATAGCGGAATATGCTTTCGTAAGAAAAATCCTGAATAATAATTTCAAATGCGCTCTTTATATACTCTGTCAGGGGATTGAGCACAATCCCCCTGGTTCTGTCCAGAAAACAAGGAATCTCCAGTTTTAAAAACTCCGTCTGCAATAGTTCTCCATAGGCTTCCAGATCACCGGTCACCACTGCTATATCCCGATACTGATATCCCTTATCCCGCAAAAGCTTCTGAATCAGGATTCCGGTCTGGCGTATCTCTTCCCGGATGGAAGATGCGGCAAAAAGGTGTATTTGTTCTCCCACTTCCGCTTCATAGGTCTGCAAGGGATAACGGAACAGAGAACGCTCCAAATGGGCAATGGGTGCATTGTGGGAAAAGCGGTGGGCCTCTCCGTAGTTTACATAAATATCCCCTCCCCGCTCTACGCCTGCGTCCGCAGCCAACTTCACAAGATCCGCCACCGTCTTTTTGCTGAGATGAAAAAGCTTCTGCTCCCCATCCGGTTCAAAGGGATTCTCCCCCAAATCTAAGGTAATTGTTAGAATGACCTCTCTAGTCAACTTCATCAATTCCTGAATTACCTTGTTCTGGATAGGCGTAAAGCCGGTAAATCCATCAAATACAATGACACTGTCCTTTATGATGCGGGAACGCCCTAAAGCCTCCCTGAGCAGATCCAGTGTCTCTTCCGTAGTTATAAATTTCTCCCGGATATAATCTTTAAATCCCTGATACAGGAGCTTTAAATCCTTTAACTTATAATACAGTGCGCCCCTTTTTTCCGCATATGACATAAGCTGCCCTACATCCTCGACACTGATGCCATATTGCATGAATTCGGAAATGGCACTCTTGACTTCATGAATATAGCCCTGCTTGTCCATATGCGCTCCCAAATAGGGTAGACTGTCCTTTAAACTGCCGGCTACCCTTCTGAGCACCAGACTCTTCCCCGTATCGTCTAATACGGGAATCTCCCTTTTCCCCACTTCTTCAAAAATGCGGTGGGAGAGACGGCCAAAACTCAATACATCTATATTTAAAATCCCTTTTCGCTTATTGACCGGATGAGTCACCAGTTCTTTCTGGGTCTGCATCGTAAACTGATCCGGTACTATAATTAAAAAATTCCGTTCCGGTTCCGCTTCTGCTCTCTTTAATATTTCCGTATACAGCCTAGTGCTCTTTCCTGCGCCAGAGCTTCCAAATACAAAACGCAGACTCATCTAAGTGTAAACCTCCACAAATAATCCGCAGCTTCTTCCGCATAGTCAATACCAATCCGTTTTCCTGCCTGGATACGGCTCTCCTCTACCTCTATGCCTTCCGTTAGATAAAAGTGCTCATGAGTTACCAAATCCAGATTGTTATCCTCCTTGGTAATATGCATGGCAATACAGAGTTTTCCCGGTCCATCCGCCAGATGAGAGTTCTTCCCCCGCAGTTTCTCCATAATGCCACGGGACTCCTCATCCGCAGGCTCGACCATTCTGATCAATACTGCCATAGGCACCTCCATGGGTCCGGCTGTCACATTGACACAATTGTACATACCATAAATAAAATACACATAGGAAGTGCCGCCGATATGAAACATGGGTTCCGTGCGCTTGGTTCTTCTGCCTCCGTAAGTATGGGAACCCTTGTCCTCTACTCCCATGTAAGCTTCTGTCTCCGTAATGATACCCCGTACTGTTCCATAGGGTGTATCATGTACCAGCATTTTTCCGATCAGACGTCTCGCAAGTTCCAGAGCATCCACCAAAAAGAACTCCCTCTCCAGCCTTTTCTCTTGCATAGATTGCTCCTTTCAAGCTTACTTAAGCTGCAGCTCTACAGGACAGTGGTCGGAGCCCATGACCTGGCTGTGAATGGCGGCATCCGCAAGCCTGTCCTTTAAAGCTTCCGAAGCCACAAAATAGTCAATACGCCACCCTACGTTCTTCTCCCTGGCCTTGAACATGTAGGACCACCAGGAATAAGCATCTGTTTTATCGGGATAGAAATAACGGAATGTGTCTACAAAACCATTCTCCATCAGCCGGGTAAAGCAGGAACGCTCCTCATCCGTAAAGCCCGCGTTGTGATGATTGCTCTTGGGATTCTTTAAGTCAATTTCCTGATGAGCCACATTCAAATCCCCACAGAAGACCACAGGTTTCTTCTCTTCCAATTTCTTTAAATACGCAAAAAAGGCCGCTTCCCACTCCATGCGGTAATCCAATCTGGTAAGCTCCCTCTGGGAATTGGGCGTATAGACCGTTACTACGTACATATCCTCATATTCCGCCGTAATAACCCGCCCTTCCGTATCATGCTCTTCCACACCGATACCATAAGCAACCGATAACGGTTCCTGTTTGGTAAAAATTGCGGTTCCTGAATACCCTTTCTTCTGGGCATAGTTCCAATATTGATGATAGCCCGGCAAATCCAGGGAAATCTGTCCTTCCTGCAGTTTGGATTCCTGAATACAGAAAATATCCGCATCCACCTCCTTAAAGAAATCCAAAAATCCCTTATCCACACAGGCCCGCAGACCGTTTACATTCCAAGAAATCAGTTTCATATCGTTTGTCCTTTCCGGTAATTTCATTCAAAACACGAATGCCACAAGCGCAGAAAAGGAAGCGCCGCAAAGCGGCATTTACTTTTCAAGCAGTGG
>JAFLSX010000030.1 GCA_022510705.1 Lachnospiraceae bacterium | reverse complement strand
CAGCCGCAGCTTCTAAGCTGAACGCATTGGTGAAGATGGATGCAAATGCCGGCCCTACCATGTTGATGTTCATGATAACGATAACAAGAGCACCGATGATATAGAAAATAGCCATAAAAGGCACGATTCTTTCGTTTGCTTTAGCAATACGGGTGATACCGCCGATGACGACTAAAGCAGCCACAATGATGAGTATTACGCCTAAAATAATGGAGTCATAAAGTGTGTTACCGGTAATAGAGAAGACAGTTAATACGCTCTCCTTGATGGAAACCACCTGACCCATATTGCCGATACCGAAAGAGGCAAATATAGCAAATACGGAGAAGAGAATAGCCAAAATCTTACCGATCTGCTTGCAATGCTTTTTAGCACCGAGGCCGTCTTGCAGGTAATACATCGCACCGCCGCTCCACTCGCCCTTTTCATTACGGCGGCGGAAGAAGATACCCAGTACATTTTCTGAGTAGTTGGTCATCATACCTACGATGGCCGCAATCCACATCCAGAAGACTGCACCCGGACCGCCCATGGTAATGGCATAGGCAATACCGGAAATGTTGCCGGTACCGATGGTAGCCGAAAGTGCCGTACAAAGAGCTTGGAACTGAGAAATGGAATTCTTGTCGTTACTTTTTAAAATATCCTTTTTCTTAAAAAGACTGCCAATGGTTTCTTTCATCCAGTGTCCGAAATGAGTGAACTGGAAGAATTTAGTTGTAACGGTCATGATAATGCCGGTGCCGATTAACAGAATCAGTGCGGGAACACCCCATACCACATTGTTAATGGCACTGTTGACGTTTGCAATC
The DNA here is from genome assembly GCA_022510705.1 of Lachnospiraceae bacterium. GTDB lineage: Bacteria > Bacillota > Clostridia > Lachnospirales > Lachnospiraceae > Acetatifactor. Next base: position 30,667 of record JAFLSX010000030.1, on the reverse strand, counting down.
ATTTCTAACATTTCATAATGCCTCCTCTGGTATATAAACTTGTCATCTTACTGTGCTGCGCTAAAGTGATAACACAAGTATTTTAATTGATAATCCCCATACAGTCAATGAAAAGTTTACAAAGTACCAGAAAAAAGCTTATAATAATTTGAGAAATGCTAACAGCAGCAAGATGCCCCCGCTAATCCATGCGGCATTGAACGGAAGCTTCTTTGCCGCCCGGTTTCCAAGCGCCGTACCGCAAAAAAGCGCCAGAGCTTCCACGATCAGTGAACACAAAAAGAGGGCGTAGCCGCCGGCATTGCCCAGAGCCGCACCGAAGCCTACCGCACAGCCGTCCAGCGAAAGTGCAATGGCCAGGGAAGAGGCTTCTTTTGGGGAGATGGTTTTGGAATGGTCCAGATCCGCTGCTTCAGGATCGGCATAGAGACTTAGGACAAAGCGGAAATTGCAAAGGGAAAAATGGAAGTTGCTGGAAATAGCGCCGTATTTTTTGATGAGGGTTTTGGTAAGACCGTCTAATAACTTGCTTAAGCCTAATAGAAAGAGAATGGTAAAACAGAGGACCGTAGTCAGCTGTGGAGGTATCCAGTTTTTTAAGAAGGAGCCTAAAAGCAGGGATGCACCCAGGCTGAAGCTGCAGATACCGTCGATAACCAGAGCAGAAGTCCAAGGAATCCTTATTTTATTGACACCGTAGGAGAAGCCCGCTACGAATGCATCCAGGGAAAGGGCAATGGAAAGAAAGAGCGCTTCCGTAAATATGGAAAATAGCTGCAAGAATATCGCATCCTGTTTTTATCTTACTTGCATCATATTCAAATGGTTGTGGGAAAGTGCTTTGCCTATCTAAAATAATTGGCAGAATGTGAGGAATTATGAAACTTTACGGATTGAATGATATGGTACGGACGGACTGCCGTGACTGTCAGGGCTGTTCTACCTGCTGCAGGGGAATGGGGGATACGATCTTGGTGGACCCTTATGATACCTACCGAATGGAAAAGGGAATAGCAAAAAGTTTTGAAGAGCTGCTTGATAACTATGTGGAACTTCATGTAGAGGATGGCTTGCTTTTACCCAATTTACGTATGGAAGATGAGAAAAATGCCTGCGTATTCCTGCTTGAGGAAGGACGTTGCAGTATTCATCGGGACAGACCGGGACTCTGCCGTGCTTTTCCCCTAGGCCGCAATTACGAGGATGGACAGCTGCATTATTTTCTGCTGGAGGATTGCCCCATGGAGAATAAGACTAAGGTCAAGGTAGAGAAGTGGCTGGGTACGCCGGATCCTAAAACTTACCAGGAATTCTTGATCGACTGGCACTATTTTGTTAAAGATTTAAAAAACAGGGCAGCAGTGATGGCCGCGGCCCCGGAAAATCAAAAACTAAAGGAAATGAATCTGCTGTTTCTGCAGACATTTTATATCCGTCCCTATGATAGGAAGAGGGATTTTTACGAACAATACCGCGAGAGACGGGAGGAGTTTTGCTCAGTATTGACTGATTGTTTTTAACGAGCCATCCGATTCCCTGATACGGTAACTTCTTCCGTTACGGAGCCACAGGTCAGTGCGTAGGTAATGCCTGAACTAAGCTCCGGAAGGGAAAGTACGATGGAATTAAAGCTTTTTTGAGAGGTAAAGGTAAAAATAACCTCTCCGTCATCCATAAGTGTAATTTCGGTGCCGGCATTCTGCCACTCCCGCAGCCGCAGGAAAATAGATTGCTGTGAGGAATTCTCTCCAAAGCTCATGGCCATACCGGAAGCGCCGATAGCAAGAAAAGTACCGCCGCTTATTTCGGCGTCATATGCATAGTCCAACGCACCGTTGGCGTTGTTTTCCGGGCCTTCTACATACGCTGTTCCGCCATTCATATAAAAGTATCCGTTAGAATCAATACCGTCTCCGCCTGCATTGACATAAATGGTACCTCCGTTTATGGTGATACAGGCGTTTTCATTGCCGTCAGAGTCACCGCCAAAGCCGCCTCCAAAACCACCTCCGGGATTTCCTCCAAAGCCTCCTCCGAAGCCGCCTCCGGGATTTTCGCCAAAGTCTCCTCCGAAACCGCCTCCGGGATTTCCACCGAAGTCCTGCCTGCCGGAATCTGCAGGTTTCTCACCGTCAAAGCGTCCCTGGCCGTCAAAACCTCCGGGAATCTCCATATCTCCAGGAGGTTCCACGCCTTCATGTGGCTCCATACCGTCAGGAGCTTCCATACCTCCGGGGGGTTCCATATCTTTAAAAGGATCAAAGTCTGCAGAAAGCGCAATATTCTGAGTTGTTATGTCTTTCGAGAGAGGACCTTCCGCCGTATCACTGTTTCCGCCGGCGGCATTGATCCCGTCGTCCTCCGATGTGATTGAAATCTCGCCTCCGTTAATTTCTACAGTCAGTCCCTCCAGTCCTTCATAGCATGCATAAATCATAATCTTTCCGTTATTTACGGTGAGTGCGGTTTCTGCGTGGAAGGCATCGTCTCCGCAGGTGATCTCAAAGACGCCGCCGTCAACCGTGACAAAACCCTTCTCAGCATCCTTATCATTGGAGGATTTGAGAGCATCCTTTCCTGCATTGATCACAAAAGAGCCGTCCGCAATATACAGGGCATCTTTTCCCTGTATGCCATCTTTTACGGTAGTAATTTCATAGTTGCCGGAAAGAATGATGATGGTATCTTTGGAGCGGATGCCGTCTGCATGGTTGCCGTTTATAAATAGGGTTCCGTTACCGTTTAAAGTAATGTCATCCTTGCTGAAAAAAGCAGCGTTGGGTTCATCTGCTTCTGCATTTTCATAGAAATAATCCGTGCCGTCAGATAAGGTGTTTTCGGTATTGTCTGCCAGCGTGAGTATAATTTTTTTACTTTTGCTGCCATAAATAGCAGCGTTGTTGTCACATTGAATGGAAACCCCATTTAAGATGATATGCACCAGAGCATGTTTATCCGCATCGATAAGCAGCTGGCCGTCAAAGGAACCGCTAAGCACATATGTGCCGGCGGAAGTAATGGTGACCAATCCGGTGGAATAAGAAGCCCCGCTCCCCATAATCTCTGCAGTGGTTCCTTTAAGAGCGATCATAGTAGCCGAGTCATCATAATCTGTCAGAAAATCCTCTTCGCTTAATAGAGCCGATGCCGAAACGGCTGCTCCCGATATCGGTGCACCGGTGTTGGCAGAGGGCATGGTATTGGGCTGGGCACAGCCGGAAAGCAATAAAGAAATAGCAGACAGTAAGGCAACAACCTGTAATAATTTTTTTTTCATTGCCATGAACCTCCTTAAAGTTCCTCTACTCCCACAGATGTCTGGGCATAGTGCAGTACCACAGGTAAATTGCCGTTACGGCAGCGGATATCATTTATCAGCTTCTGGGTACTGGCGGAACCTCTCAGTGTAATTTTATAACGCAGTTCAAACAGACTGCCCATATTGCTGGTCTTTACACTGATAAGACTGCTCTGAGAAGTATATTCGTTAAACAGGTCTTCAAACAGTCCCTCGTAATCCAGATTTTCCGGTATGGAAATTTTTAATTCCCGTTCCTCGCCCTGTAGTTTTTGCAGAGGCATAAGCTGTAAGAGGAGCATAATGGCGCCTACACAGAGTACCAAAAGTCCTGCTACACCCAGGTATCCGGTGCCGATGGCCAGTCCGGCTGCCATAGCTAAAAAGATACTGGCAATTTCACGGGAATTGCCGGGAGCGGAACGGAAACGTACCAAGCTGAAAGCGCCCATGACTGCAATGCCGGTGCCCAGATTACCGTTTACCAGCAGAATAACGGTCTGGACAATGGCGGGAAGGATCAGGAGGGTCAGAATAAAATTCTTGGTAAAACGGTTTTTAAAAATATGTATCAGAGCAATGAACAAGCCTAAAACCAATGAATATAAGATACAGAGTAAAAACTGTATAACGGTGAGTTCGGTTACACTTACAGTGAAAAATTGATTAAGCATATTTGATCATTCCTTTCTTTTCTTTACAAATAAATTCCCGATAGAAGGTACCGTATTTGGAAAAGGAGCAATGCTGCAGATTGAGCTCCGTAACGATATGGCACATCCAAAGGGGCATGGCGTTAGGAATTTTAACTTCCATCAGTATCATACCTTCCGGCAGCAGGGCAACACCGTCCGTACCATCCTGCATAAAGAGGTGCTCGTCCCTGGCTCGGATGTCGGTATCAAAAGTGATACGCAGCTCCGGATTTATTCTGCTGCAGTAAGCCTGTCTGTTATAGGTGAGATAGACGACGGGTTTTAAGGGATAGCGGGCAAAGAGCCAGTCAATTTCCCGTATGACCTGGTTTTGCTCGTTAGGCGGGCGTAAGTCATAGAGATACTCCTCTGCTTCAGAAAGCTTAACAGAAGTACGCCTTTTATAAACAATGTGATCATATTTCTTTTTGATTTCAAGAAAGACGGGAGAATCGGGTGAGGGTTCCCCATAGCATCTTAAACGAAGTTTTTCCTTATATAATGGATGTTCTAAAGAATTGCGGATAAGGAAAAAGTCAGGTGTATCAAAATAGATGTTGCTAATGGAATAGCTATGAAAGCCCTCTTCGGACAGATATTCCTTGCTTTTGCTTAAGAAGGTGTGATATTGTGGAATCGTGAGCAGGTACTTTTTCTCGTACCGTCTAAACACTTCCTGCGTCATAGATACGCCTCCTGTTATCTGTTGGAATTTTGAACAATGCCATTATAAAGGTAAATTGTGTATAAATTGTGTTTTTTCAAAACAAATGTGAAATTGATGAGTTTTTCAAAAGAAAGGACTATATATGAGCAAAGCTGTTTTGACAATAGATGATGTGGCCTCCGCAAATACCCCGGCTATTGTAGACTATCTCTGTGAAAAGAAAATTCCCGTTATTCTCTTTGCAGTGGGAGAAAAGGTGAAGCAATATTATGACGAGGCCATATATGCGCTGAAAAAAGGCATTTTAATAGGAAATCACAGCTATTCCCATCCGGCATTTTCTTCTCTTTCCCTGGAGGAGGGAATTGCAGAGATTGAAAGAAACGAAGAGGTTTTGAACCGTCTTTATAAAGATGCCGGCGTAGAGCGACGTTTTCGGCCGTTCCGTTTTCCCTATGGGGATAAGGGGGGAGAGAATAAGGATGCGCTGCAGAAATATTTTAAGGAGAACGGTTTTGATAAAGTAGCCGATGAGCAGATTACCGGCTCTTGGTATACCGGTCAGAATCAGCATCAGGATGTGGACACCCTTTGGACGTTTGATTTCGGGGAGTGGCAGATAAGAGAGGGTGAGGATTTTACTGCAGTCGATGTATTGAAACGGATGCATGAGCAGCATCCCGGATATGGGGAGGCACTTTTTGAAGAAGGCAGCCATCATATTCTCTTATTGCATGCGCATGATGAAACCGAGGCTATGGAACCGGAGTATTATAAATTGTTTTTGGAAGAAGCGCTTAGAGGCGGAGTAGAATTTGAGGCTCCCCGTTTTGTCAGACTGTAAAGGTCATAATTTATTTAGGAAGAGAATGGATGGGGTGTTAGTATGGAACATGAGCAGAAAGAGCAGCTGCATAGGGCTCTTGTAATATTAAAGACTTGGGCGGCGCAGCTTTGTAAGGAAGCCGGAAAAGACAAGGCCTATTTGGAAGAACTCTGGCGCGGCTTGTGTGAATCGGAAGGCATGTTGCGGGAATTCGCCTATTATCATGATACCCGGGGGTTTCTGTGTGAAAAAAAGGTGGCGGGGTACACGATCGCGGATATCATGATCTGGCAGGTGGATCATTTCAAAGCCTATCTGGACAGGGGAGAAGACTGTCTGCGCTATGACAGCGCCAGGCTGCTTTTAGCCGCTTTTGATGTGATGTTGAAAATGGAACAGGATCCGCAGCCCTATGTGGAGAAGCTTCATCAGGAGAGCGGAACCGACAGATAAAATCAAAGACTCTGTCGGGGGGACCGACAGAGCCTTTGATTGTGTAAAAGGGGAATTTCCGGATTTGCTAATTAGCAGACCTGACTTTTCAATCAGGACATTTGTAGCATACAATAAAGTCAGTATTTTATCTATAACAATATTGCAATGAAATAATATTATATTAGCGAAAAATGTAAAAATAGGATATTATTCCTAGTAAATAGGCTAAAAAATATAATAATAATGATTTTTTATATATTTTAAAAAGACTTACTGTACTTTTTGAAAAATTATGGTACAATAAAACTACATGAGTGTCATATTATGGGGGTAGTTGCTGTTGGAACAGGATTTGGAGTACACGCGAAAGTTAATAGAGCGTTACCGGGTAGAGGTGGAGCCGCTGTTTCGATATCTGCCTTGGTTAAAGGAAAAGTGCGGAAAACAGGTGAGTTCCAGCTACAAGAATGAAAAGCTCACACATTCCATACCCTTTCCCGTGTATGACAGTACATTATTGGGATTTGTGAAGGAAGTACAGAGAACCGCCTTAACGGATCGCAATTATGTATATACCTACACCCGCTATGCAATAAGAAGCGTAGAGGATGAACATAAACAGATTGCCGAAGTTACGATTAAGAGTGTAGAAGTGCTGATTGCTATTTTGTCAAATTACATTATGGGCGGAATGACGAAGAGCTGGCTGTGGCCCAAGGCAGTGGAGGAGGGTATCTTTTTAGAAATTCTCTTAAAATTCAGGGAACTGTTTGTAGTATGGGACCAGCCAATGGGGATACAGGGGAAACAGGAGTAAGGTATATGGGCGAGAAGTCATTACAAAAGAAAAGGTTTATATTGGAAACCGCCAGAAAAGTGTTCATGGAAAAGGGTTACAAAAATGTTACCATGAAGGATATTGTGGAGGCATGTGAAATCAGTCGAGGCGGATTGTATCTGTATTTCAGCAGTACCGCAGAGATTTTTATGGAAGTTCTCCGTATGGAAACGGAAGAAGCGGACGACGTATTTTCGGACAGTATTACGGAAGATGCCACAGTAGCCGATATTCTGATGCTGTTTTTAAAGGAACAGAAGAGGGAATTGTTAAGAAAACGCAACAATCTTACCGTGGCAACCTACGAATATTATTTCGGAGAAACCGTATCCAAGAAGGACAACATCTTAAAGCGCCAATTTGACTCTGCTGTTAAAATTATTGAGAAGCTTTTGGAAGCCGGTGTGGAGAACGGTGAGTTTTATTGTGAAAACTGCCATGGAATGGCCCGTAATATTATGTTTGTGTTGGAAGGGCTCAAGATTTCTGCTCATACCGTGGGTGTGACAGAGGACATGGTGGATGAGGAATTGATTTTCATTCTGCGTGAACTTGGCATTGAAGATGAATAAAAAATAGGAAAGATGCTTCAGGAATGTATGCCCTGGAGCATTTTCTTAACGGAGGAAGCTATGGGAAGCGTAAAACGTATCTATGTAGAAAAAAAGCCCCCTTTTGCGGTAAAAGCAAAGGAGCTGCATGAAGAACTAAAAAACTATTTGGGAATTGAGGGTATCAAGAGGGTGCGCGTATTTATCCGCTACGATGTGGAGAATCTTTCCGAGGATACCTTTGAGAAAGCCTGCAGGACCGTATTTTCCGAGCCTCCTGTGGACGAGTTGTACAGAGAACATATCGATCTGCTGCCCGGTGAGCGGGTCTTCAGCGTGGAGTATCTGCCGGGGCAGTTTGACCAGAGAGCCGACTCCGCGGTTCAGTGTGTGAAGTTTTTGAAAGAAGACGAGGAGCCTATTATCAGAACGGCTGTTACTTACGTGATCGGAGGCAGGATTTCGGATGAGGAATTTGTTAGGATCAAAGCTTATTGTATTAATCCGGTAGATTCCAGAGAAACTAATATGATCAAGCCCGATACGCTGGTGACGGTATTTGAGGAGCCTGCGGATGTGAAGATTTTTGAGGGCTTTATTAAGATGCATGAAAAGGATCTGCGGGAGCTGTATGATTCCCTGGGTCTGGCTATGACCTTTCAGGATTTTAAGCATATCCAGAATTATTTTGTAAATGATGAGCACAGGGATCCCACCATGACCGAAATCCGGGTATTGGATACCTATTGGTCCGACCATTGCCGTCACACCACTTTTTCTACAGAATTGACGGATGTGGAATTCGGCGAGGGTTATTACAGGGAACCTCTGGAGACCACCTATCAGAGCTATCTGGATACGCGAGAAGAGATTTTTGCGGGCAGGGAGGATAAGTTTGTCTGCCTGATGGATTTGGCATTGATGGCAATGCGCAAATTAAAGAAGGACGGAAAGTTAGAAGATATGGAGCAGTCGGATGAGATCAACGCCTGCTCGGTTGTGGTTCCTGTAGAAATGGACTACGGCAGCGAAAAAGTGACGGAGGAATGGCTGGTATTTTTTAAGAATGAAACCCACAACCATCCTACGGAAATAGAGCCTTTTGGCGGTGCGGCCACCTGTTTGGGCGGCGCAATCAGGGACCCGCTTTCGGGACGTGGCTATGTCTATCAGGCTATGCGTATCACCGGTGCGGCGGACCCTACCGTTCCCGTATCGGAAACGCTGCATGGAAAGCTTTCCCAGAAGAAGCTTGTAAGAGGGGCGGCTTCCGGCTATTCTTCCTACGGGAATCAGATCGGACTTGCCACCGGCTATGTAAAGGAAATCTATCATCCCTCTTATGTGGCAAAGCGAATGGAAATCGGCGCCGTTATGGGTGCGGCTCCCAGAAAGAATGTGATCAGGGAAAATTCCGAACCGGGTGATATCATCATTCTGTTGGGCGGACGTACCGGACGGGACGGTTGCGGCGGTGCAACCGGTTCCTCTAAGGTGCATACGGATACCTCCATCGAAACCTGCGGTGCAGAGGTACAGAAGGGAAATGCTCCCACGGAGCGTAAGATACAGCGACTGTTTCGGCGAGAAGAGGTCAGCCGTCTGATCAAGAAATGTAACGATTTCGGCGCCGGCGGCGTATCCGTTGCTATCGGTGAACTGGCGGATGGTCTGGTAGTGGATTTGGATAAGGTGCCTAAGAAATATGCGGGCTTGGACGGTACGGAGCTGGCTATTTCTGAGTCCCAAGAGCGTATGGCGGTAGTGGTAGACAAAAAGGATGTGGATGCATTCTTAGGCTATGCGTCAGAAGAGAATCTGGAGGCGGTGCCCGTAGCGGTAGTGACCGAAGAACCCCGTCTGGTGCTGAATTGGAGGGGCAAGGATATTGTCAATATATCCAGAGCATTCCTTGATACCAACGGCGCACATCAGGAAACCACGGTCAAAGTGGATATTCCGAGTGAGGAAGATAATTACTTAAATAAACCGGCAGTCCCCGCCGTAGAAGAAAAATTACAGGCAGGGGATGTAAAAGCGGCATGGCTGGCCCTGTTAGCGGATTTGAATGTATGCTCCCAGAAGGGACTGGTGGAGATGTTCGATTCTTCTATCGGTGCAGGCAGTGTACTCATGCCCTATGGCGGTAAATATCAGTTGACAGAAACCCAGACCATGATAGCGAAACTGCCTGTATTGTATGGCAGAACGGATACCGTTACCATGATGAGTTATGGCTTTGACCCCTATTTATCCTCATGGAGCCCTTATCATGGCGCAGTTTATGCGGTAGTGGAGTCCATGGCTAAGATAGTGGCATCCGGTGGTGACTATAAGAAGATTCGATTCACTTTCCAGGAATATTTCAGACGTATGACGTCGGATCCACACCGCTGGAGCCAGCCTTTCTCAGCACTGCTCGGCGCTTATGATGCGCAGATCGGCTTTGGACTGCCCTCCATCGGCGGCAAGGATTCCATGTCCGGTACTTTTAACGATATTGATGTGCCGCCCACTCTGGTTTCCTTTGCAGTGGATGTAGCAAAGTACGGGGATGTGATCACACCGGAATTAAAGCAGGCAGGCAATAAGCTGGTACGTTTTAAGATTGAAAAGGACGATTATGATGTACCCGTCTATGAAAAGGTGATGGAGCTTTATGATACCATTGCAGGACTGATTGAGAAAAAGGCTATTGTTTCCGCCTATGCGCTGGATAGTAAGGGCGTGGCGGCAGCACTTTCCAAGATGGCCTTCGGCAACAAGCTGGGTGTAGCTGTGGCCGACGAGGTGACTGATCATGCGCTGTTTGAAAATGCACTGGGTGATATTCTGGCGGAAGTAGCCTACGATAAACTTCAGATGCTTGCAGAAACGGACTATACCCTGATCGGTACGGTGACGGAGGAAGCTACCTTTACCTTTGGCGACATGAAGCTGCCCATAGAGGAAGCTCTTCAGGCATGGAAGGGTACCTTGGAAAGGGTATTCCCTACCAAGGCGGAGCAGGATACCACACCTGTGGAAAGCAAGCCCTTTAGAGCTGAGAGTATTTATGTATGTAAAAATAAAGTGGCAAAGCCCACTGTGTTTATACCCGTATTCCCCGGCACCAACTGCGAGTATGACAGTACAAAAGCTTTTGAGCGTGCTGGAGCGAAGGTAGTAACCAGAGTGTTTAAGAATCTTTCCGCTGCGGATATCAGAGATTCGGTAGAGGTATTTGAAAAGGCCATAGGAGAAGCGCAGATCATCATGTTCCCCGGAGGTTTCTCGGCGGGCGATGAACCGGACGGCTCGGCTAAATTCTTTGCAACGGCCTTCCAGAATGCCCGTATGAAGGAAGCAGTGGAAAAACTGTTAAATGAACGGGACGGTCTGGCACTGGGTATCTGTAATGGTTTCCAGGCGTTGATCAAGCTGGGACTGGTTCCTTTTGGTGAGATTGTGGGACAGACGGAGGATTCCCCTACGTTGACCTTCAATACCATAAACCGCCATATCTCCAAGATGGTCTATACCAAGGTGGTGTCTAACAAATCCCCTTGGCTGCAGGAAGCGAAGCTGGGTGAAACCTATTGCAGCCCGGCCTCCCATGGAGAGGGTCGTTTCGTAGCAAGCAAAGAGTGGCTGAACAAACTCTTTGAAAACGGTCAGGTGGCTACCCAGTATGTGGATATTCACGGGAATGCTTCCATGGACGAGGAGTGGAATGTGAACGGTTCCTACCTTGCGATTGAGGGTATTACTTCTCCCGACGGCAGATGCTTCGGTAAGATGGCCCATGCGGAGAGAAGAGATACTGCGGTAGCTATGAATATCTATGGTGAGCAGGATTTGCGGATTTTTGAGAGCGGTGTAGCATATTTTAAATAAGCATGCCAAAAACCGGAGGGACGCAGGGTCCTTCCGGTTTTTTCGCGGAGGAGAGGATTATTCCGGAGAAATGATGAAAGAAGAAAAAAAGAAGAATTATGGGGTTTGGTATAAGCTGGATTTGTCAGCTATTGTTTACCCCACACTGCAGCGGAAGGATTTTTCCTCCGTCTATCGGCTCTCCGTTCTGTTAAAAGAGCCGGTAAAACCGGAGATTTTGCAAGAGGCGGTGGATAGGGTGCTGCCCAGATTCCCCACCTATAAGGCTGCCATCAGAAAAGGACTTTTCTGGCGGTACTTAGAGCCCAATCAACGCCCCGGTCCCTTTGTGCAGCCGGATATTAATAATCCCTGTATGCCCATGCCCTTTAAGGCCAATAACCGCTATTTGATTCGCTTTTATTACTATGGATGCAGGATTTCCTTAGAGGCCCATCACAGCTTGGGAGACGGTACCGGGGGCATGTGCGTGCTCCAGACAGTGACTGCCGAATATCTGCGGCTCCTGGGTGCCCAAATAGAATGCGGCGGCTTTGTGCTTGACATAACTAAGGAACCCGAACCTGAGGAATTAGAGGACGCCTATATGCGTTATGCAACTTCCAAGGTACGTCCTCCCAGACCGAAGGAGAGAGCCTATCGGGTCAGGGGAACGAGGGAGCCGTTTTATACGCTGAATATAGTCAATGGCATTATGCCGGCCACGCAGGTACTTGAGGCGGCAAAACGCTACGGAGCCACTGTTACGGAATATCTGAATGCAGTGTTGATCTATGCCTTGCTGCAGAATCAGCTGAGTACACATCATACCGGGTTAAAGCCGGTAAAAATTGCCATGCCCGTGAATTTACGCCGCTTTTTTCCTTCCAAGACACTGCGGAATTTTATTACCATGGTCTATCCGGGTATTGACCCCAGGATGGGAGAGTACAACTTTGAAGAAATTGTAGCTCAGGTGCGGGGGTATATGCGGTATTATCTAAACGAAAAGTTTTTGCGGGGAGATATTACCACAAACGCGGCTACCCAACGTAATCCATTTATCAGGGTGGTCCCTTTGTTTATGAAAGATTTGGTGGTGCGGCAGTTTTATATGAGGGTACAGGATGGAAACTCCTCTGCGGGACTCACCAATATGGGAGTCTTACAGGTTCCGGAAAGTATGGAACCCTTTATTGAAAGGGTGGATATCTGTATGGGGCAGCCCTTTTCCAATCGGACCAACTGTGCAATTATCAGCTTTAAGGATATTTTAACTGTCAATTTTGCCAGCAGTATTAAGGAAACGGATGTGGAGCGGTATTTCTTTAGGAAACTGGTGCAGGAAGGTATTCCGGTGAAAATCGAAAGCAATCGAAGCAAATCATAGAAAGGCGGGATGTGGAATGTCTTATTGTGTGAACTGCGGCGTGGAGTTAGAGCCTTCCCTGCGGGAGTGTCCCTTGTGTAATACGCCCGTCATCAACCCAAGAGAATTGGAAAAAGCAGCTTTGTCACCTTATCCTAAGGAAAAAGGACAGGTGGAACAGGTGAAAAGAAAGGATTTGGCAATTCTGCTTTCGGTCATTTTAGCAGCAACAGGATTGACCTGCGGCCTTTTGAACCTGTTGGTAATCCGTGCCTCAGCCTGGTCACTCCTAATCGTGGGGGGCTGCATGGTCATTTGGATGCTGTTTGTGCCGGGAATCATCTATCATAAGCTGTCTGCCTATCTGGCCCTGCTTTTGGACGGTCTGGCCATTGGCATTTATCTGTATCTGATCACTTTTGTGACGGGAAGTGACGTATGGTTTTACGGTCTGGCTCTGCCCATTGTACTCTGGATACTGTTTTTAGCGGAGATTTCTGCTCTGTGTATCAAAAAGCTGCCGCAGACTATTTTAGCTGCAATGCTGTATTTTTTTTCTGCCGTGGGGATTCTGTGTTTAGGCTTGGAGATTATCATAGATTGGTATCTGAGCGAGAAAATACAATTGCTCTGGTCAGCCATTGTACTGACAGTCTGCGTCATTTTGGATATTACCCTGATCACACTGTTATCCAGAAAAAGACTGCGGGATGAAGTGGATAGGAGACTGCATTTTTGATGTAGAAAACCGAAAGACCTGAACAAGAAGATTTTAAACAATAAGCAATGAGTTTCATTACCGGCAGGAGGCTTTCATGACATACAGTGAAAAGAGAAACCAGAACCTGATGCACCTGATTCGGAGCATGCATGGTTTTGTGGAGAATACGGACATAGAAAAGCACAGGCATTCTCAGGACCAGCTGGGCAGCCTTTTGGGAAACAGTAAGGATGTTACCTATACAGAGCTTACCATGGGCGGTATCCATGGGGAGTGGGTGAGCGTCAACAGAGCCCATATGAAAAAGTATGTGATTCTGTACTGCCATGGGGGCGGTTATTCCACGGGAAGCTGCCTGTACGGCAGAACCCTGACCACCAAGTTGGCTATGACGACTTCCATGGATGTGCTGAGTTTTGATTACAGGCTGGCACCCGAGCATCCCTATCCGGCTGCTTTGAAGGATGCGTTAAAGGTATGGGACTATCTGATGTTTTTGGGCTATGGAGCCAGGGATATTATTTTGGCGGGAGATTCCGCAGGTGGCAATTTGGCGCTGGCTCTGGTACTGCGTTTAAAAGAGCAGAAAAGGCTTCTGCCCAGAGGGCTCGTTCTCATGTCCCCCTGGACGGATCTGACTTCTTCCGGAGAGTCCCACTTAAGCAGGGCAGATGTGGATCCGGTGCTGAGCAAGGAATATATTGATAGGATGATTCTGGCTTATGCGGGGGAAGAGGCTAAGAAGATCAAGAAACTTCAGAATCCGTATATTTCGCCTTTGTTCGGCAATTTTACCGGTTTTCCGCCCACCTATATCCAAGTGGGGGACAATGAAATTCTCTTGAGCGACTCCCTGAGGCTGCATGAAAAAATGGTGAAGGCCAATGTGTCCGTGAAGCTGGATCATTTTGTGGGAATGTGGCATGTGTTTCAGATGTCACCGTTTAAGACAGCCTATGAAGCCATGGATAAAAATGCGGAATTTATCTATGATATCTGTAGATAAGTTTGGGAAAAACAGGAAATAATTATTTGGAGTGGTTGTAAAATCGTATAAAAAGTGTTATACTTTCATAGTGTTTTGCTTAGCGGGAAATATCTTCCGCGGCGAATACCTTTATGAAGGGAGAAAATGATATGGAAAAATTTTTTAAGCTCAAGGAAAACAACACGACCTTGAGAGCCGAAATTGCAGCGGGTCTGACCACCTTTTTTGCAATGGCCTACATCGTGTTTGTCAATCCGAATCAGGTTGCGGCAGAGGGTGCGGGAGGCTGGCTGGCAGGAATCGGCGCTGATGCAGCATCTTTAGGACAGATTTGGAACTCGGTCTATGTGGCATCCCTGTTGGGAGCGATCATTGCTACGTTGCTAATGGCATTTGTGGCAAAACTGCCTTTTGTACTGGCGTGTGGTATGGGATTGAATGCATTCTTCTGTACCTGTTTCATTTCCGGTGCATTCTTTAACGGTGTGGATGTCATTGAAGGTTATCATACCGGTATGGTAATCATCTTTATCTCCGGTCTGGTATTCCTCTTCCTTTCCCTTACGGGACTGCGGACCTATATTGCAAAGGCAATGCCGGACTGCTTAAAGAAAGCGATTCCCGCCGGTATCGGTCTGTTTATTGCTTTTATCGGTTTCCAGAATGTGGGTATTATTCAGGCAAATCCCTATACTCTGGTGCAGTTTGTGGATATTAACGGTGCTATTGACAACGGTACCTTTAAGGAAACGGCTCTTCCGGCTATCGTGGCATTGATCGGCTTTTTGATCATCGGTATCTTAGGTAAGTTAAAAGTCAAAGGAAATGTGATTCTGGGCATTATTGCATCTACAATTATTTATTATGTTTTAGCTGGAACGGTACCCGGCTTTGACCTTGGCAATATCGGTCAGTCTTTCAAGGATTTCGGAGAGATCGGTATCACCGGACTTTTCCATGCTTCCGCATGGAAGAATGCCTTTACCGGAGCTCATATCGGCGGTATCTTTAATGCGATCATGCTGATCATTACTTTCTGTCTGGTAGACATGTTCGATACCCTGGGAACACTTTACGGTACTGCGGCTCAGGCCAATATGTTAGATGAAAACGGGGATCCTGTTCGTGTGGACAAGGCTATGCTTTGTGACTCCATCGGAACGGTAGCAGGTGCTGCTATGGGTACCTCCACCGTTACCACTTTCGTAGAATCCTCCGCAGGTGTTGCGGAAGGAGGACGTACCGGTCTTACAGGTATTGTGACCTCTATCTGTTTCGCACTCTGTTTATTCTTAAGCCCCTTGGCGAATATCGTGCCTTCAGCAGCTACGGCTCCTGCACTGATCTATGTAGGTGTACTGATGGTGAAGAGTTTTGCAAAGGTAGATATGGAGGATCTGCGTTCTGCACTTCCTGCTTTCGTGGCGCTCATCATGATGCCCATGACCTATTCCATTGCAAACGGTATCGGCCTTGGTGCCATCAGCTATGTGATCATGACAGTTTGCACCGGTAAGTTTAAGAAGAACGATATTGTGGTGACAGTCATAGCGTTATTGTTCCTACTGAAATTTATTTTCGTGACCATGTAAATAGTATTGGGAACGATAAAAGGGGAGGCTTGGGGGCCCTCCGTAAAGAAGGTTCCCAATGTGCTCCTCGTAGCTAAACCTATTTGGAAACGGTGTAGTCTTTGGATTACGCCGTTTCTGCCTTTTGCTCCCTCTGTCGTAGATGTTCTTGAAACGCTGCTTAAAGCTTCGAATCAAACTCACACCGTTGTAATAGATGTCCGCAACTTGATACGGTGCTGTAATACGCTACCGTAGCTGAACACCGGTTGTAGGGTATCTCAGGAGGTTTATCACGCCGTTTTCCTGTCAGGCTTCGCAAACGTTACACCGGAGCATCCATCATCTATAAATATCTTAGTGTTTCGGAAGCCATTCTCCTTTCCGCAGCCGGATGTGGTAGGGATCATAGGATGAATCAATTCTACCACTTAGCACGGTAAATGCCTCACCTTTTCTCATCTTCAAATTTCCTCTTTTCGAACAAAGAAAAAGCCGGTTACATATGTGCCCATACCCGCAGGACGATTGCCATACCGGTGTTTGGTTTGTGTGTAACCGACATAATCGTTGTAATCAGACCGCTTAGATGATAATTGGTTGAGGACGTTTGTTATTCCTCAACTTTGTTCCCGCAGTTGGGGCAGAACTTCATGCCGGACAGTTCTTGCGGGAAGACAAATCCACAGGAGGAGCACTTCTTCGGTTCGGGGCACTTACTGCCGCAGTTAGGGCAGAACGCCATGTGGTTCACCATACCGCAGGTGCAGGTCCATGTATCGGAATCCGAAGGAGCAGGAGATTTCTGCGGCTGGGGAGATGAATCCCGCATCAGCTCCGCCACATCGACGGTCGCAGCGTTTCTTGCCATATTCATCCCCATGAAGCCATTCACCGCCCCTGCAGGATTCTCTGCTGCTGATTCCATGGCGTTTGCGGACGCAGCTCCGACTCGAGCACCGAGCATCGCTTTGTTGTCCGAGTATACCCTGGACTCCTGAAGGTCACGGATCTTGTCGAGACTGTCGTCGTCGGGCATGATATTGCTGAACGCCAGAGTCATTATCTCAATTCCCCGCTCATCGCGCCATTTGCGGCTGAGATTTTCCTTGAGTATCTCGAGTATCACCTCGGACTGCTGAGGAAGCTGATCGTACTGCATCCCGCGGTTCGAGAGCTCGCCGAGAACCGGGAGCATCTCATTCTGGAGCTCAGCCCTGAGCTGCGCGGTGATGGTCGATTTTTCGTACTGCTCGGCGACATTTCCGCATACGTTTTCATAGAACATCATCGGGTCGGTAACATGAAAGCTGTACACGCCGAATCCCTGAAGGAATATCGTAAGGTTGAACTCGCTGTCGCGGTAGGGGACTTTGCCGAAGCCAAATCGGTTGTCAAATATCTCTTTGGTGTTGACAAAGTAAACCCGCTGGTCATTTGAGGGTATTCCGCCGAACTTGAAACGCTCCTTTATTCGCTCCACACTTACCTTGAGGGCGTCTTTCATGTCGCCGCAGAACATTGAGGGTTCAATGCCCCACGTATACTCGTAGCCACCCTGCTCGGCGGTAAAGTCGACGACCTGTCCGTTCTCGACTACGATGAGCATCTGTCCTGCGTTGACGGCGATTCGGCTCCCTTCGGTTATCACATTGTCATTATCGCGGTCTCCCGAGCCGCCCGAGCGACGCTTATGACCTTTCTTCACGAGGATGTCGTTACTAAGCGAATCGCAGTATATGTAATCCTCCCACATATCACCTATGTAGTTAAATACACTATCCGTAAAAGCCTTGATAAGTCCCATATCATCATCTCCAAAACGCTATCTTACCATTCTCTTGTCGGTAATCTCTAAAGTTTGTACGTCAATCCACGCACCAAAGCCGTTATAGGTCGCGAAATACGCCTTTTTGCCCTCGATGCGCAGGAGAGTGCAGGTGTCCTCGCGCTTAAGCGCATCCTTCATGCTCCAAATTTCGTTGCCGTCCTTGTCCAGAATAAATAGGTTATTCGAGGGGATCTCCGCTGCGCTGCGTTCCTCATCACCGATGAACCAGACGACGGTACGGTCCCCAACGGGAAAGCAATTATGCTTATATGGATTTGTATCGTACACCTTTTTCGCCTCCGAAACGCTATCTCCTCATTACTTGAGTTTGTAAAAAACGCAGGAATCTCCGGCGTTTGTTGTAGTGCCCTTATAGGCGCATCTTCCCGCCGCAGCAGAATAATAGGTACAGTCCACACATGTATGGCTGTAGCCTCTGCTACCGCTGACTCCGCTGCCGCCGTTATACTGGGGCGGTCTGTATGAGGCACGCCGCCTCTCCCAGAATTCCTGCTGAGATCTGCTTTGCTGCTGGATGGCGGCCATATTGAGCTCATGCTGTTGGCGGTTCCGCTCCATCTTTTGAGCGTGGGCGGCTTCTTGCTGCTCTTTGAGTGCCTTTGCCGATTCCGCCTCCACCTTCCCAAGTATCACGGCCATCATGTATTCCGAGAGGGACATGGCGTTGAGGTCGGCGCCCCGCTCGAGCTGCTCGAGTGACATGGTATAGCTCGGCCTTACAACCGTGCTCATTGCTCCGAAGGTAAACTGCATTATGACGTCGCCCGCCTCGTCAGCGTCTTTTTTGAGCCAGTTCACCTGCTGTTCGATGACGGCGGGGTAACCCTGCCATGCCTCGTACGCTTTTCTGCGAATCATCCTCCGAAGTTCGTCAATGCTCTTTGGAAGGTCAATCGAAACGGAGCCTTCGGGATACGCTTTGCCGCAGTAGGTGCATTCAATTTCTCCTGGCTCATAGGGAGCTCCGCAGAGGTCGCACTTGTCAAACTTTTTGCTGTTCAGCAACTCGGGATTCATAAGCACCTGCTCGAGCTGACGAATTTCGATGATGCCGTTATATACTTTCTCCTGAGCTGCTGTACATCCGGCGCAGCGTTCGTCGTCTATCCAACAAGTTCCGAAGCACAGCTTGCCGGGCTTGGGGCGGCTCATGAGCTTCTCCGCCCGCATCTGGATCTCCTTCTGGAGCTTCTCGCCACCGCGGTCTACCATCTCAAGGTATCTTCTGAAGAGCTGGTTGTCCACACCGGGGACGAGCTGCTCTGCCGACATCGTGATATAGCTGTAATCCTGCATCAAAAACTCCCCCTCTTACTGTGCTTCGCCGCCAAAGAAGTTCTTCAGCTTTTGTATGCCGTTGTTCAGATTGGTCGAGAGATACTCCATCCTCGCCTCCGGGGACATATCTGAGGCAAAGAGAAAATCCGTAACGTTATACTGCGAGGAGTCCTTTTTGTAAAGTTGCTCGACGGCGGCTTTCGCTGCTGCAAGGTTAGCACCAGTCTCCTGCCTGTAATATTTGATCGCCTCGACCTTCTCCACCTCCGAGAAATTCGCGAGTATGTATTCCTCCACCGGGGTGCGTACGGCAAGCTGCGTTTTGGTTGGCTCAAGCCTTGTGCCGCACACGGAGCAGAAGACCGCATCGGAGTTGTCCGTCAAATCCTTCCCACAGTTCGGGCAAACGCACCTCAGAGAAAGCATCCGATTCGCCTCGATAAGCTTCATGACGCTTGATTCATCTGGGTAGAGCGCGGTAAAAAAGACGCGTTTCAATTCCCAACCACGCTGCGACCATGTGTCACTCACGGCCTCGTGCATCAGCTCGGAAAATTCATCCGGTTTATGGGGAAGGGTGGTATGATCGGCATTCTGCGCTGCCAAGGCATTAAGTACCAGCTTAAGAGCGGTCATAAAATCAGAGTTCATCGCCGGTCCATCCTCAGACGATAGGTCGGATTCCGACGCGACGGTGTACCGTCCCGCTCCGCTGAGTGAGATAGAGATACCGTTCGCGTAGTTGTAGGCGAGGTCACGGAATTCGAAGTCTTTTGTGATTTCCATGTTGTATCCTTCCTTTACAGGTGCATTACTCTGCTGTAATGGTGAACAAAAAGTACTAAATTGGTATAAAACATTATATCATAAGGGAGTGTGATTTACAAGTGTCCGAGGAGACTGCCGAGGGAAGTTAGGACAGGGCTTTTAATATTCAATGGAACTGCTCAAGAAGATACCATAAGCATTAAAGTACCCGGTGAAAAATTGGGGGAAATTTGGAAATTAAAAAAGGAGTTTTGCCACTAGGGCAGAATAAATAAGATAGAGAGTATTTTGGGAAAGGGATTGTCATGACGATCAGAGAACAACTGGAGCAGTGGGAAAAAGAATATTTAAGTCCCTATGCAGCCCTGAGTATGGAGTCGAAGGGCAGGGAGAGAGATGAGGAGCAATGTGATATCAGGCCGGTTTTCCAGCGTGACAGGGACAGGATCCTCCACTGTAAGTCTTTTCGTCGGTTAAAAGACAAGACCCAGGTATTTCTCACGCCGGAGGGGGATCACTACAGAACCCGGCTGACCCATACTTTGGAAGTTTCCCAGAATGCGCGCACGATTGCGAAGGCTCTGCGGATGAATGAGGATCTGGTGGAAGCGATCGCATTGGGCCATGATCTGGGGCATACCCCCTTTGGACATGCGGGAGAGCGGGCACTTAACCGGATTTGTCCTTATGGATTTGAACACAATCTGCAAAGCGTGCGCACCGTGGAAAAATTGGAGAAGAACGGACAAGGGCTGAATCTGACAGTGGAAGTCAGGGATGGGATTCTAAATCACCAGACCTCCGGCGATCCGGCCACTTTGGAAGGGAAAATCGTTCGTTTCTCGGATAAGATAGCTTATATCCATCATGATATGGATGATGCTATTCGTGGAGGGATCCTGACAGAGGCAGATGTTCCCCGTGAAATAGGAGATGTGATCGGTTATACCACAGGGGCGAGACTGGATCATTTTATACATGATATCGTAACCACCAGTGCCGGAACCAATGATATCCGAATGTCCGAACCGGTGGCGAAGGCTATGCAGAAACTACGGCAGTTTATGTTTGAACGTGTTTATAAGAACCCGGAAGCCAAGAGTGAGGAGAGCAAGGCCGAGCAGTTGATGGAGACCCTGTATAAGCATTATCTGTATCATATTGACGTGCTGCCGGCGGAAATGCTGCGCATGATAGAAGAAGGAGAGCCCAGGGAGCGTATTGTCTGCGACTATGTGGGAGCTATGACGGACCGTTTTGCCATAGCCACCTACGAGGAACTTTATATTCCTAAGTCCTGGCATGGATGAGCCCCGCTTTGAGATAGAGGAAACAGAATGTATTATCCGGAAGAACTGGTTGAAGAAGTCAGAATGAAAAATGATATAGTGGATGTGGTTTCGGGCTATGTGAAGCTGCAGAAAAAAGGTTCCAGCTATTTTGGACTCTGCCCCTTTCACAACGAGAAATCCCCTTCCTTTTCCGTATCCGGCGCCAAGCAGATGTATTACTGTTTCGGCTGCGGAGCGGGCGGCAATGTTTTTACTTTTGTCATGAACTATGAGAATTATACCTTTGCAGAGGCTATTAAACTTCTGGCGGACAGGGCCGGCGTTGCGCTGCCTGAGGTAGAATACTCGGCGGAGATGAAACAGCGGGAGAACCACAGGGCCAGGCTGTTGGAAGCCAATAAGGAGGCTGCCAAATATTTTTACTATCAGCTGCGCAGCAAACAGGGAGAGCTGGGTTACCGCTATCTAAGCGGCCGGCAGCTGACGGAAGAGACCATGAAGAAATTCGGGCTGGGCTTTGCCAATAAGACCAGTGACGATTTAACCAAATATATGAAGCAGAAGGGGTTTGAGGACAAGCTGCTGCAGGAAGTCGGGCTGGCAGGCTTTGATGAGAGGAGCGGTATGCACGATAAGTTCTGGAACAGGGTCATGTTCCCCATTCAGGATATCAATCACCGCGTCATCGGTTTTGGCGGGCGGGTCATGGGAGACGGTACTCCCAAGTATTTAAACTCTCCCGAAACGCCGATTTTTGACAAGAGCAGAAACCTTTACGGACTGAACTTTGCCAGAACGGCCAGAGCGGGTAACATTATCCTCTGCGAGGGTTATATGGATGTGATCTCCCTGCATCAGGCGGGGTTCACACAGGCAGTGGCTTCTCTGGGGACCGCATTTACTTCGGGACAGGCCAGCCTGCTCAAGCGTTATACAGATAAGGTTCTGTTAGCCTATGACAGTGACGGAGCAGGTGTCAACGCGGCGTTACGGGCTATCGGTATTCTGAAAGAAACAGGACTGACAGGCAAGATCATCAATATGCAGCCATATAAGGATCCGGATGAATTTATCAAGAATCTGGGTAAGGAAGCCTATCAGGAGCGTATCGACAATGCGGAGAACAGCTTTTTCTTTGAAATCCGTATGTTGGAGAGAGGATACGATTTGCATGATCCGGAGAGCAAAACGGCATTTCACAAAGAAATTGCCCGCAAGCTATGCAGTTTTGAGATAGAAGTGGAACGGGAAAATTATCTGGAGGCCGTAGCTGATAAATACAATATCGGGTTTGAAAACCTCCGCAAACTGGTTCATACTTATGCGGCACAGACAGGGTTAGTAAAGCCGGTGGAAAGGCCGAAAAGCAGTATGGCCAAAAAGGCTGCACCGGAAGAGAGCGGAAAACGCGTACAGCGGATGCTGCTTACCTGGCTGACTGATGAGCCTGCGCTCTACACCAGAATCCAGGCCTATATTGAACCTTCGGATTTTACGGACGAGCTCTACAGAAAAGTGGCGGAGCGGCTGTTTGCGGATATTGCGGCCGGTAACTACAATCCGGCGGGTATTATCAGTATGTTTGAAGAAGAAGAGGAGCAGAGAGAGGCTGCAGCTTTATTTAATACCAAGCTGGAAGCCATAGAAACCAAACAGGAGAGGGAGAGGGCTTTCCATGATATCCTGTATGCGGTAAAAAAGAACAGTTATGAGTATTATTCCGGAAAGCTGGGAAGCGACATGCAGGCACTAAACCAGGTAATTGCAGGCAAGAAGGCCTTGGAAGAACTTGGGAAAACGCATATTTCCTTGGATTGAGGTTATACTACTATTACGTTTTGAAAGGATGGACCAAAATGGACGAAAACACACAAGCAAGGTTTGAGGAGAAAATCAAAGAACTCCTGGCCGTTGCAAAGAAGAAAAGGAATGTATTGGAATATCAGGAGGTCAGTGACTTCTTTGCTGATATGACCCTTGAAGAAGAACAATTTGATAAGATTTTGGAGGTATTGGAGCAGAATAGTGTGGATGTTCTGCGCATTACCGAGGAAGATGATGTGGAGGACTCTGAAATCCTGATGATGGAAGAGGAAGATGTGGAGAACATCGACCTTTCCGTACCCGACGGCGTCAGCATTGAAGATCCTGTCAGAATGTATTTAAAAGAAATAGGTAAGGTACCGCTTCTGTCTGCCGAGGAAGAAATTGAACTGGCAAAGAGAATGGAGATCGGTGATCAGGAAGCCAAAAAAAGACTGGCGGAGGCCAATCTGCGTTTGGTTGTAAGTATTGCCAAGCGCTATGTGGGCAGGGGTATGTTGTTTTTGGATTTGATCCAAGAGGGCAACTTAGGTCTGATCAAGGCAGTGGAAAAGTTTGACTACAGAAAGGGCTATAAATTTTCTACCTATGCTACATGGTGGATCAGACAGGCCATTACCCGAGCTATAGCGGATCAGGCCAGAACCATCCGGATTCCCGTGCACATGGTGGAAACCATCAACAAGCTGATACGGGTGAGCCGCCAGCTGTTGCAGGAACTGGGCAGAGAACCTTCACCCGAGGAAATTGCTGCTGAGATGAATATGCCGGTGGACAGGGTACGGGAAATTCTCAAGATCAGTCAGGAACCTGTGTCTTTAGAGACACCCATTGGCGAGGAGGAAGACAGCCATTTAGGAGATTTCATCCAAGACGATAACGTGCCTGTACCTGCGGATGCGGCAGCATTTACTCTGTTAAAGGAGCAGCTGGTAGAAGTGTTGGGTACTTTGACGGAGAGAGAACAGAAGGTACTGCGCCTTCGGTTTGGATTGGATGACGGACGGGCCCGTACGCTGGAAGAGGTAGGAAAGGAATTCTCCGTTACCCGTGAGCGTATCAGACAGATTGAGGCGAAAGCTCTGCGGAAGCTGCGTCATCCCAGCAGAAGCCGGAAACTGAAAGATTATCTGGATTAGGACAAGCCATGGAGTTATCGAAGAGATTACAGACTCTGGCAGATATGGTAACGCCGGGCAATCGGATTGCTGATATAGGATGCGACCATGGCTTTGTATCTATTTATCTCTGCGAGAAGCACATTTCTCCCAAAGTGTATGCCATGGATGTGAGAAAAGGACCTTTGAGCAGGGCAGAAGAGCATATTACGGCTCATGGACTTACGGATTACATAGAAACGAGACTTTCGGACGGACTTGACGCACTAAAAGCTGATGAAGCGGAAGCTGTGATCTGTGCCGGTATGGGCGGCAGATTGATGGCGCGTATTCTTTTAGAGGGACTTTCCAAAGTCATGCAGATGAAAGAACTGATTTTACAGCCCCAGTCGGAACCGGCCTTCTTTCGACAGTTTTTGCATAAGCATCATCTGGTGATCGTGGAGGAGCGACTGGTAAAAGAGGAGGGTAAATTTTATCCTATGATGCGGGTACTGCCCCATGGGGATGAGGCACTATATCCTCCCTTTGACGGTAACGGTCTGCTTACTTTGGAAGAAGCAAAAAGGGTCTCAGATACCTACGGCGCCTTATTGCTTTGGCAGAAACACCCCCTGATGCAGGAATATTTGACGTTGCTTTTGAATAGAAACAAGGGGATATTATCTTCTCTTCCTTTAAACGGACAAGAAAAGAGAAGAGCAGAAATAGGGCAGGAACTTTCGGACATGGAAAAATGTCTTTTATGGTTGGCTGGATAAAGGAGAATCCTTATGAAATGTACGGAGATCATAAAGCGTTTAGAAATACTGGCACCGCCAAAGTTTGCAGAGGAGTGGGATAATATAGGCCTTTTAGCCGGAAGGAGCAACAAAGAGATAAAAAAGGTCTATCTGGCAGTGGATGCCACGGATGAAATTGTGGAAGATGCCATTGAAATGGAAGCGGATTTGTTGCTGACCCATCATCCCTTGATTTTTAAGCCCATAAGGGCTGTGACAGAAGAGCATTTTATCAGCAGACGCATTCTGCGGCTTTTGCAGGCGGATATGTGTTACTATGCCATGCATACCAATTTTGATGTGATGGGAATGGCGGATGCAGCGGCAGATGAGATGATGCTGCGTAACAGACAGGTGTTGGAAGTCACCTATGAGGACGAAATCTCCAAAGAGGGGATAGGGCGCTACGGAAGGCTTCCCAGAGTGATGACTCTGGCTGAATGTGCGGCATATGTAAAAGAGGTTTTTGACCTGCCTTCGGTAAGGGTTTACGGAGAACTGGAGGAGAAGGTGGAGGTGGCAGCCGTATCGCCGGGATCTGGCAGCAGTGTAGGCAGTTATGCCTTGCAGGCTGGTGTGGACGTGCTGATCTCGGGGGATATTGACCACCATATGGGAATTGATCTGGTGGCCCAAGGGATTTCCGTTATTGATGCAGGTCACTATGGTTTGGAAAAGCTATTTGTACCGTATATGAAGGACTACTTTGTGAGGAATCTACCGGAACTGCAGGTGGAATGCGCACCGGTGAAAAGCCCGTTTGAGGTGCTATAAGAGGGAGGTTAGAGAATGATTACATTGACGATCGAGGGAAAGGAGAGGCAGTATCCGAAAGGAACTACCTATGAAGAAATTGTACAGGAATACCAGCCCGGCTATGAGAACCAGATAGCCTTAGTGGCGGTTAACAGTAAGATCAAGGAACTGTTTAAAAAAGCAACTAAAGACGGTGTGCTGGAGTTTTTTACTTTAAAGGATACTATCGGCGGCAAAGCCTATGTGCGAACTGCTACCATGATGCTCTTAAAGGCGGTGCATGATGTGGTGGGACCGGAATATGCCCAAGGATGCCGGGTAGAGTTTACAGTGGGGAACGGTTATTATATCAATACAGGCCGTTTGCAAGTAACGGAGGAACTGGCAGGAAAGTTAAAGGAGAGAATGAAGGAACTGGCTGAGTTAAAAATGCCCCTTTTTAAAAAATCCGTAGCTTTGGAGGATGCCATGGCACTCTTTCAGGAAAAGGGGATGCGGGATAAAGAAAAACTGTTCCGCTACAGAAGGAGCTCCTTTGTTAATATCTACGAGATGGAAGGCTATTTTGACTACTATTACGGCTTCATGCTGCCCCATGCAGGATATGTAAAATATTTTGACTTGATTACATATGAGGGTGGCCTGATGCTATTACTTCCTGATAAAAAGGATCCATGTTATATCGAGGAAATTCCGGATAGAAAACTACTGTTTCAGACCCTAAAGGAAGCAGAGAGCTGGGGAGAAATGGTAAATATCACAACTGTTGGTGATTTAAACGACCAGATCTGCAACGGCAGTATCAGTGATATGATCCTAGTACAGGAAGCGGAACAGGAGAGGAAAATCGGAGAGATCGCAAAGGAGATCGCAAAGCGCGGCAATGTAAAATTTGTTATGATCGCAGGTCCGTCCTCCTCGGGAAAGACAAGTTTCTCACACAGACTTTCCATACAGCTGCGTACCCAGGGCATGAAACCCCATCCCATTGCACTGGATGACTATTTTGTGGACAGGGAATTTACACCCCGAGATGAGAATGGGGATTACAATTTTGAGTGCCTGGAAGCTATCGACGTAGAAGGATTCAACAAGGATATGTGTGCTCTGTTGGCAGGGGAAACGGTAGAGATGCCGACTTTTAATTTTAAGTTGGGTAAGCGGGAGTACAAGGGCAAAACACTGAAGTTAGAAAAAGATGACATTCTGGTGATCGAGGGTATTCATGGTCTGAATGAAAAAACTTCCTATGCGCTGCCTTCGGAAAGTAAATACCGCATCTATATCAGCGCACTGACCAGCTTAAATATTGATGAGCATAACCGGATTCCGACCACCGATGTGCGTCTGCTGCGCCGGATCATTCGGGATGCCAGAACCAGAGGCGCATCGGCACAGCGGACTATACAGATGTGGCCTTCCGTCAGGAGAGGCGAGGAGGAGAACATATTCCCCTTCCAGGAGGATGCGGATGCCATGTTCAATTCCGCTTTGATCTATGAACTGGCAGTATTGAAACAATTTGCGGAGCCACTGCTTTTTGGCATTTCCAAGGACCAGCCGGAATACTATGAGGCCAAGCGGTTATTGAAGTTTTTGGAGTATTTTCTGGGGGTCAGCAGTGAGAATCTTCCCAATAATTCCATTTGCAGGGAATTTGTGGGCGGCAGCTGTTTCAATGTATAAGAAGATCGGGAGAGAATATGGAGCTGACAGAGAATCAGGTATTGTTGGAAGAATACCGGGCGCAGGCCAAAGAACTGGTAGATCAAATGACCTTGGAAGAGAAGGTATCCCAGACCCTTTATCGGGCACCGGCTATTGAAAGGTTGGGGATTCCGGCTTATAACTGGTGGAATGAAGCGTTGCATGGAGTAGCCAGGGCGGGAACTGCCACTATTTTTCCGCAGTCTATCGGACTGGCGGCTACTTTTGATGAGGATTTTATAGAGACTGTGGCCGATGCCATCTCTACTGAAGGCAGGGCTAAATTTAATATGCAGGCGCGTTTGGAGGATAGAGATATTTACAAGGGGCTGACTTTTTGGGCTCCCAATATTAATATCTTCAGAGATCCCAGATGGGGCAGGGGACATGAAACTTTTGGAGAGGACCCTTATCTGACTTCCCGCTTAGGGCTGCGCTTTGTGAAGGGACTGCAGGGACATGATGAGAAGTATTTAAAAGCGGCTGCCTGCGCCAAGCATTTTGCGGTGCACAGTGGACCTGAGGCCCTGCGCCATCAGTTTGACGCCCGGGTTTCCAAACAGGATTTATATGAAACTTATCTGCCGGCTTTCCGTACCTGTGTAAAAGAGGGACACGTGGAAGCGGTAATGGGAGCTTATAATAGATTCAATGGTGCTCCTTGCTGTGGAAACAGGGAATTGCTGCAGGATATTCTGCGAAAGGAATGGGGTTTTCAGGGGCATGTGGTATCCGACTGCTGGGCCATTCAGGACTTTCATATGTGGCATAATGTAACACAGACACCGGTAGAATCGGCCGCCATGGCTATGAACAACGGATGCGATCTAAATTGTGGAGACATGTTTGCCAATCTGTTACTTGCGGTGCAGGATGGCAGAGTGGATGAGACGCGTTTAGACGAAGCGCTGATTTCGCTCTTTACCACCAGAATGAAGCTGGGTATCCTGACAGAGGAGGCGGAGAATCCCTTCGATGAGATTCCCTATTCGGTAGTGGATTCTGTGCAAATGCGGAAGCTGAATCTGGAGGCGGCAGAAAAATGCGTGGTACTCTTAAAGAATGAGGGTCATCTTCTGCCTTTGAAGAAAGAGAATATAAAAACTGTAGGAATTATCGGCCCCAATGCAGATAATCGCAGGGCTTTAGTGGGAAATTATGAAGGAACTGCTTCCCGATATGTGACTGTTTTGGAAGGAATTCAGGACTATTTGGGAGAGGAGTGCCGGGTGCTTTATTCCCAGGGCTGCGGACTGAGTGCACAAAGTGATCCGATTCTTAGGACCGGTAAGGAAAGACTTGCTGAGGTACGGGAAATCTGTGCACTGAGTGATGTGGTGATTGCCTGCTTGGGATTGGATGCAGGGTTAGAAGGCGAGGAAGGCGATACGGGCAATGAATTTGCCAGCGGGGATAAGCCGGATTTAAACCTTCCAGGCTTTCAGGAGGAAGTGCTTAGAATTGTGTCTGACAGCGGCAAACCGGCTGTATTGATACTGCTTTCCGGCAGCGCTCTGGCGATAAATTTTGCGGATGCGCATATACCGGCTATTTTACAGGGCTGGTATCCTGGTGCGCAGGGTGGCAGGGCTATTGCCAATATCCTATTTGGAGAGGTGAATCCTCAGGGCAAACTGCCCATTACCTTTTATAGAAGTGCAGAAGAATTGCCGGAGTTTACGGATTATTCCATGGAGGGCAGAACTTACCGCTATATGAAGCAGGATGCACTCTATCCGTTCGGATATGGGCTCTCCTACACAGACTTTGCCTATACGGAGGCCTCCCTTTCTGCAAAAAGGATAACAGAAGAGGGTATGGATGTGGAAGTTACCGTTGAAAACGCAGGCAACATGGCCGGCACGGAAACCGTGCAGGTGTATATAAAGGCTATACCGAAGGAAGAAAAGCCCCATGTTCCTAATGCACAGTTAAAAGGCATCTGTAAATGTGCATTAGAGCCCGGGGAGAAGAAGCGGGTGAGCATACATCTTCCCGTAGAGGCTTTTGCCTTATATGACGAAGCGGGCAGGCGCATGGTGCATGAGGGAGAATACAGAGTGTATATCGGCGGACAGGGGCCGGATAAACGCAGCAGGGAATTGACGGGGAAGACAGTGATAGAATTGCCTGTTTTTGCGGAGAAGACCATGGAGCTGTAAGGCTTACAAGGAGAAAAAACATGCGAAAGAATGCAGCAGGATTTTTATTGAGTTTTTGCCTGATGGCCGGTGTATTAGGGGGATGCGGCGCAGACAGTGGGAATAACACGGAGCCGACCGGAAACAGATTCTTAGACAGTATCGCGGAAAGCATTCCAAATGAGCAGAATACGGCACAGCAGGAGAATACTCTGACAGATCATACACAACCGGAAGGAGAAGGAACCGGACAGATACAGGAAGAAGTGGGATCCCTTTCTTTTGAAGGATTTTCCTTTGCGGATATTGCCGGTATGGAGTTTTATTTTTCCAGCGGTGCCGGTGGCTGGTATACGGTACTCCATATTTATGAGGACGGAAGTTTTGACGGACATTTTCAAGACGCTGATTTAGGCGTGACGGGTGAGGGATATCCGAACGGTACCATCTTTTTCAGTGAATTTTACGGGACCTTTACGGAGCCTAAAAAGTTAGATGAAACAACCTATGTCTTTCAAATAGCTTCCATTGACTACCCTCTCGGTTTTGGAGAAGAAATAAAAGACGGATACTATTTTGACTATGGGACGGCCTATGGGCTGGATGAGGCCGAAGATTTGTATATCTATCTTCCCGGAGCCAAGCTTGCTGATCTGCCGGAAGAGTATCGGGGCTGGGTCGGTTATTATTATCTGGAAAATACATCAGAGACGGAACTTCCCTTCTATGGGCTTTATAATGTAAAAGAAATGGAAGGTTTCTCCAGTTATGATTATACTGAGGCGGATGCCGCGGACCGAGCGAAATCCGCACTTATGCAGGCAGAAGCAAAAGCCTCAGAACTGACAGAGGATATTCAAAACGCACAGTCGCAGGTGGAACTCAATGTGATATCCCTTGAGATTTATACCAACTGGGATGAAACCCTCAATACCATTTGGGGAATTCTCAAAGAAAGCTTGGATGAGGAGACCATGCAGAGGCTGACCGAAGAGGAACGGGACTGGATTGCCGAAAAAGAAGCGGCTGTGGAGGAAGCCGCAGCTGTATACGAAGGCGGAAGCATGCATCCGATGGTGTGGAACTTAGAAGCGGCAGAACTGACTAGGATAAGGGTTTATGAACTTATGGATTATCTTCCGGAATAGAAATGGGTGGATTTAAGAAAGTAAGTCATTATCAGAAAGGTTAAAACTTGGCAGGGAAAAGGATTTATGCTAGAATAGCAGAGCAAATTATAATTGAATATAAGTAGGATAAATAATCGCGGCCACGCAAGTGGGTGAGGAAAGTCCGGGCTTCACAGGGCAGGATGCCGGATAACGTCCGGTGGAG
>JAFLSX010000003.1:46261-87999 GCA_022510705.1 Lachnospiraceae bacterium | reverse complement strand
CCACCCAGCCGTTTTTGCAGATAGGCAGGTAAAGCTGGGAAATCTGATAGTTCTGTGGATTGTCCGGATAGAAATAATTCTTTCTGTCAAACTTACAGTATCTGGTAATCTCACAGTTGGTAGCCAGACCTACCGCAAGGGCATAATCCACTACCTGTTTATTGAGCACGGGAAGAGACCCCGGCATACCGGTACAGACTGGACAAGTATGGGTATTAGGTTCTCCGCCAAAAGCTGTGGAACAGCCGCAGAAGATTTTGGTTTTGGTGGCAAGCTCTACATGAACTTCCAGACCTATGACTGTTTCATACTGTTTTGCCATCACCGAACCTCCTTTCCTATATGGAAGCCGCCTATTGCCTGCTCATAGGTATATGCTGCCCGAAACAGCTTCTTTTCCTCAAAGCAGTTAGCAATAAGCTGCAGCCCAATGGGCAGTCCCGTTGTGTCCTTGCCGCAGGGTATGCTCATACCCGGCAGTCCCGCCAGATTCACGGAAATGGTATAAATATCTCCAAGATACATCTTGATGGGATCCGCCAAAGAAGCCCCCAGTTTAGGAGCCGTAGTCGGTGCAACGGGTCCTAAGATAAGATCATACTTTTCAAAGGCCTCATCAAAAGCTTTCTTGATGAGAGCCTTTACCCGCAGTGCTTTTAAATAGTAAGCATCATAGTACCCGGAGCTCAATACGAAAGATCCCAGCATAATACGCCGTTTTACCTCTTCCCCAAAGCCCTCGCTTCTGGTTTTTTTATACATATGATGTAAGCCCTCATAGTTCTCAGTCCGATAGCCGTATTTAATGCCGTCAAAACGCTCTAAATTGGAGCTGGCCTCCGCTGCCGCAATGGTATAGTAGGCCGGAATGGCGTACTCTACCAGGCTTAGGTCAAACTCCTCCACGATAGCACCCTTTGCCTTTAAAACCTCAGCCGCCGCAAGTACGGCCTCCTTTACTTCTTGATCCAGACCCTCTCCTAAATAATCCTGGGTAATGCCAATACGCATTCCTTCTACATCCGTCTGCAGGGCGGATGTAAAGTCCGTATCTTCTCTCTTTACCGAGGTAGAATCCTTTTTATCGTAGGTGGAGATCAGTTCCAATACTGCCGCACAGTCCCGCACATCCTTGGTCAGGGGACCTATCTGATCCAAAGAAGAACCGTAGGCCACCAGCCCATAACGGGATACTCTGCCATACGTAGGCTTCATTCCCACTACACCGCAGAAGGATGCCGGCTGGCGGATGGAGCCACCTGTATCGGAACCTAGGGCAAAGAAGCATTCTCCTGCCGCCACCGCTGCCGCAGAGCCACCCGAGGATCCACCCGGTACATGCTCCGGATTATGAGGATTTCGGGTGATGCCGAAAGCCGAAGTCTCGGTGGTAGAACCCATGGCAAATTCATCCATATTGGTCTTTCCTAAAATGACAGCTCCGGCCGCTTCCAGATCTTCCACTGCCTGAGCGGAAAAAGTAGGTACAAAATTTCCCAATATCTTCGAGGAGCAGGTGGTAAGCATGCCTGCCGTACAAAGATTGTCTTTTACCGCAACGGGTACACCCACAAGAGGTCCGGTCAGTTCTCCCTCCTTAAGTCTCTTCTGCACTGCTTCCGCTCTTTTTAAGGCGCCTTCTTTATCCAGGCTCACATAGCAGTGAAGCAATTCTTCCTTTGCTTCTATTTGTGTAAAGACCGCTTTTACCGCTTCCTGCACCGTAGCCTCACCCGCTTTTATTTTTTCGGACAGCTCTACTGCTGTCAAATCCAGTAAACTCATGCTGCCCCTCCTATTCTACGGTTTTCGGCACGATGAACATACCGTCTTTTTCACCGGGTGCGTTCTTTAAGATATTTTCCCTGTCATCCCCGTTTACTACTACATCTTCCCTAAATACATTCTGTACCGGGAAAACATGGGACATGGGTTCTACACCGGTGGTATCCAGTTCATTTAACTTATCGATATAGTTAAGCATACTTGCCATATCCTTTTTTGCGGCTTCCTTCTCCTTATCGGAAAGCTCCAGTTTGGCAAGAATGCCGACATATTCTATGGTTTCATCCGAAATGATATTTGCCATTAGAATTCCTCCTGTCCTAATCACGCACTTTGATATGCACTTCGCGAAGCTGCTGCTCGGTTACCTCATTAGGCGCGCCACACATCAGATCCTGCGCCGTACCGCTCATAGGAAAAGCAATCACTTCCCTGATGTTTTCCTCATTCTTAAGTAACATCAGCATTCGGTCAACGCCGGGCGCCATGCCTGCATGGGGCGGTGCACCGAACTGGAATGCATTGTAGAGCGCACCGAACTTTGCTTTTAACACCTCTTCATCATAGCCTGCTATCTCAAAAGCCTTTACCATAATGTCCACATCATGGTTTCTCACCGCACCGGAGGAAAGCTCCACGCCATTACATACGATGTCGTACTGATAAGCTAAGATGTCCAGCGGATTCTTGGTGCTCAAGGCCTCCATTCCACCTTGCGGCATGGAGAAGGGATTGTGTGTAAAACCGATCTGTTTGGTTTCCGGATCCCGTTCAAACATGGGGAAATCGTTGACATAGCAGAAACGATAGGCATTCTTCTCCAAAAGATCCAGCTTCTGCCCCAGCTCATTGCGGATCATGCCCGCATAATAAGCCGCACGCTCCTCCTTATCTGCCATAAAGAAAATAGTATCTCCGACTTCCAGCTTTGCCAGGTCTTTAAGCTCCTTCTTTAAGTCATCCGGTATAAATTTATCGATGGGCCCTTTATAGGATAAGTCTTCGTCCACTTCCAGATAGCCCAGTCCACCCATTCCTAAATCCGTAGCAAATTTCAACAGCTTCTCATGGAAGCCTTTGGACATCTCCGCATGTACCTTCAGCGCCCGGACAGTCTTGCCGATAAAGGGCTTGAAAGTACATTTCTGGAAGAACTCGGTCAGATCTATGATCCTCAAGGGATTGCGCAGATCCGGCTTGTCGGTGCCGAATTCCAGCATCGCCTGCTTATAGCTGATAACGGGATAAGGTGCCTGGGTCACGGTATAGCCTTCCGGTGCAAATTGCTGAAATACCGCAGTCAGTACTTCCTCCCCCACCTTAAATACATCCTCTTGGGTCGCAAAACTCATTTCAAAATCCAGCTGATAGAATTCTCCCGGAGACCGGTCCGCTCTGGCATCTTCATCCCGAAAGCAGGGCGCGATCTGGAAATATTTATCGAAGCCCGAAACCATGAGCAGCTGCTTATACTGCTGGGGGGCCTGAGGCAGAGCATAAAATTTGCCCTTGTATTTCCGGGAAGGCACAATGTAGTCCCTGGCTCCCTCCGGGGAAGAAGCGCAGAGAATGGGAGTCTGCACTTCTAGAAATCCCATCTCCGTCATTTTCCTGCGCAGGAAGGCAATGACCTGAGAGCGGAAAATCATATTATCCCGCACCTTTTGATTCCTAAGGTCCAGATAACGGTACTTTAAGCGGATATCCTCCCTGACTTCCTTAGAGGTCATCACTTCAAAGGGGAGCTTTGTATATACCTGTCCCAGCACCTGAATTTCCTGGGCCTCCAGTTCCACGGTACCGGAGGGAATCTTTGGATTGTAGGTCTCCTCATCGCGCTTCTCCATTAAGCCCGAGACACTGATACACTCTTCCTTTTTGATGCCCTTTAATAACTCCGGCTTACGGATAACCACCTGCAGTACACCGTACATATCTCTTAAATCAATAAATGACACCCCTCCGTGATCCCGGATATTCTCTACCCAACCTGCCACTTTGAGAGTGCGGCCGATATCCGTCTCACTGATGTTCTGTAAAGTTTGATCCCTGTAAATGTTTCCCATAATTTCCCTCCTTCAAAATGTGTATTCCGCTCGCCTTGTGTCTTCCTCGAAAATAAAAAAGTCCCGGAATACAATAACTGTATTCCGGGACGAATCAACAAGTGTAAATCCGCGGTACCACCCGTTTTGACAGACCGCCGCTTCCATCAAAGCGTTTTTCCGGTCCATCCACTTTTGCATTTAACGCATGCCACGTACTGTCCTACACAATTTAAAAATCTTCAGACAGTCTGCTCCGGAGCGTTCCCTTTGCCATTTCCCACGAACAGCGCTCTCAGTCGGTGACGCCGTATTCCTGTCGTTTTCCCTGGCAAGAGTTTCCTTCGCCGCATTTACTTTATCGAGATGAAGTGTAACACATTTCTTTTTTATTTGCAAGATATGTTTTGAAAAAATACAAATTTTTTCCCCGACTCATTTCTTCCACCAGGCGTAGGCCGCCACACAGGCGCTGACGATCATGAGCATATAAAAATTCAGTCCTCTGGAAATGCACATGGATACGGTCAGGCTACCTCCTATAAATATACGGCCAAAGACTGCTACATACATTAATTCCGTAATGCCTTGGGATCCGGGCAGGGGCAGCATATCCACCGCAATATAGACTACGGCCTGCAGCGCCATGATCGCAAATGGTGCGGTCCCGGAAAGTCCCATTCCTCTATATACAAAATAGGTCAGGACAAAGACGCTGCATCTCTGAATAAAGGTAAATCCTACCAAAAAACTGATAACGCCCAGATGGCTCTTTAAAAATTGCACCGCGCTCTGGTACTGCTCCACCATTCCGTGAATACTCTCCCTGCGTTTCTCGGAAGGTTTCATCAAATGCAGCTTTACAACCAGCTTCTCTGCCCGGACCAAAAAGCGCTCCATACCCGGTCCGTTCAACATAATGGCAAGCAGAACGGCCACTAAAGCGGCATTTAAAAATAGCCCCAAAAAGTAGATGGGCAGATACTCCCCCAGATTGCTGCGTAGTCCCTGCCACCAAAAAATACTGATTCCCAGTCCCATAAGGACCAATACCAGCTTATAGGCCGTGGCCACGCTCATCAGTACTACCGTAGAATCCGCTACCTTGTGTCCATCTTTTTTCATATGATAGAGCTGCATGGGCTGCCCACCCGTAGCGGAGGGTGTAATACCGGAATAGAAGAAACCGGTAAAAGAATATTTTAGACAACTGAAAATACTGCACTTATCCCCGATAGCCCGCAGTAGATACCAAATGAGTATCCCTTCCGCGGACACAAAGAACAGTGCCGTAAATGCAGCCAGCACCAAATATCCCTTGTGCATACCTTTTATGGCTTCTAACAGTTCTTTAAAATCCTGCTCCTTAAATATGACGTAAAAAGTAATCGCCGCCAGTCCCAAAAACAGAACGGCACTCAATACCTTTCTCTTACCCCTCATATAAAACTCCTTTTACGGTGCCACAGTCCTCTTCTTCCGTTCCCTTTCGTAAAAATTCTTTCAGCGGGCCTTCAAAAATAATGTCATGCTTTTTATAGTCATAAAAATCCGCCGGCGTAATCAGAGAAAAATGCTTTTCAAACAGCCGGATACCGTTCTCCTCTAAGAATCTTGCCAGAAAGGAGGAACAGGTATAGTGCCGTTTCTGATAGAAAGGTTTTTGCAGCAAAATATAGGGCAGCCCCCATACGCAGTAATGATAGCGGAAACGGTGCTTGTACAAGTGATGCAATTTTTCCTGCATCATAATCTTCTGTTCTTTTGTACAATCCAGACTATAAATGCGATATCGGGCAGTGGGAAACGCATCAATGATCCGTTCCAAATTCTCCTTTTCAAATCCTGAAAAAAACGGAATCTGCGGATTTCTCCTGCCAAAGCTGTAAGCCTCACTTAGGGTCTCGTCCAGTCCCAGCACCACATGTATGTATTCCCGATGGATCGTCAACCGTATGATATTTGCAAAAAGTCCCGGCGTGTCCACCAGGGCAATATATATCTTCTCCATTTTAACCCTACTCTTTCCGATTGTATAGCGATTTAAGCAAATCCTAAGAAACTTTTTGCCATCCTATAGCCTGCCAGTGTCAACATTCCACCCAGCCTGCCCGGTAAGTAGGTTGCGCCGCTTATGGTAGTAAACCGAAGCCGCATATAAAGTTTTTCATCTTTGTTCCGTATAAATTCCCACAGCTGTCTCCGTTTATGTAAAGCCTCTTTCGTCTTCATCATGAGCAGAAAAATATCGCAGATGGAGAGCATG
Source organism: Lachnospiraceae bacterium (assembly GCA_022510705.1). Classification (GTDB taxonomy): domain Bacteria; phylum Bacillota; class Clostridia; order Lachnospirales; family Lachnospiraceae; genus Acetatifactor. The sequence goes on along the minus strand of JAFLSX010000003.1, from coordinate 81,903 downwards.
ATGGAAAGATTGCGCAGCAAATAGCGTTCCAGTTTAGGCGTGATCTGTTTTACTTCCCCAAAATTCACAGAGTCTGCCACCAGCTTTGTGACCCTTATCTGCTCGTCTATCCTGCGCATATAGCTTATTTCGTTTACAGACTGATCACTTCTTCCCAGAAAATAATGATATAGATCCAAATCCAGATATAGAATTCTCTTAACCTTAGGCAGCGGCCTGCATGCAAATAGGTTGTCCACATAAAAAGTATGTTCCGGCAGCCTCAGCCCAATTTCCTTTAATAAGACAGTACGAAATATCAGCGCATGCATCACCAGATACTGAGAACTACGGAAACGCCCCATGCAGCTCCAACTGCAGATGCTATCCGCAGGAAACACATTGTCAAAGCTTACCCTGTGCTGCCTGTTCTCATGGAGATGGTCGTAGATATAATTGCACACCACCATGTCCGGCAGACTATGCTGCTTCTTAAGCTGCGTTAACAGCACTGACAGCGCTTTTTCATCCAGCCAGTCGTCAGAATCCACCACTTTAAAGAAGCGGCCTGCAGCCGCTTCCAACCCTGCGTTCACTCCGGAACCGTGCCCGCCGTTTTCTTTATGGATCACTTTGATCTGCGCCGGATAGAGCGCTGCATAAGTGTCCGCTATCTCTCCTGTTTTATCCGTGGAACCGTCGTCCACAATAATGATTTCTCCCTCTTTCCCACTGGGCAGCAGGGAATCGATGCACCTTTTCATATAATCCTGAGAATTATAACAGGGTACTACAAAGGTAATGGTTTTCATATTGTTTACCCTCTTTCCACCGCCTGAGCGGTAGTTAGAGTGTATGCAATAAAGGTTAAGACTTTTCAGAGAAATTTCTTAATTGTTTCTAAAAATAGTCTTTAAAACTTAATAATTCCAAGCGCCCTAAAAACACCCCAGACATAGGGTGCACCAAAGCAGTTTAAGCTTTTAGGTCCCGTTATTTTATGCTCCGTATCTTCCTGCAGCTTTATAAATGCCTTTTCAAAGGTGGCGCGGGTAATAGATTTCTTTTTTCGCTCCGTAAAAAATTCGCCGCCCTTTATCACGTAAGTAAACTCCAGCTGCTTAGCTGTATAAAAGGTTTCCCCCTGATGCTGGGTGATCTTTTCCCATAAATTATCTATTGTTATGCTATCTTGCACTTTATCCATAAGTATATTTCCCTTTCCGGACCATTGTACTAGTATTCCGTAATAGCTCCTGTCCGCACATGAACGCTATATTCCCGCAACAGCACATCCGCATCTCCTCCGGCTGCCCGCTCGCCCATGCGGAATATTAAACAGCTGCCGTCTTCCGAATAGGCATAAAACTCCAAAAACATGAGCACCTGCTTTCCGCTTTCCGTAGAGGTACCCTCCCAGGAATACCCGGGATTTTCAGCCTCTCCCGTTTTGTAAATCGCTCTTCCTTCCGGTAAAACACCCGTTTCCAAAAGATATGAGTCCAGTAGTTTTAGTGCCTCTTCTTCGGACAAAAGCATCTCATCTTTTGCTTCCGCATTCTCCGAGGCCATACTTCCTAAGCTCGTCTGGGAATTGCTCATTTCCGGGGCACCTACGACCATTTCCTGCGGGGATACGTCCTCAGCTGCATCTGCCATCATGGGCGGAGATAACTGACCGCTCTGGCCCGTTATCTGCCCCATAGCTTCTTCCTCCATATCATATCCTTCGTTCATTGCGATTTCCATATCTGCCCTATCATAGGAAGCAAATCCCTCATCCTCTAAAGAAGCCTCGTACTTGGCAGTCTGGTTCGGAGCACTTTTTTCTGTAGACCCGCGTCCCGACCACAGCCCCAGGGATACCAATAAAAGCAATGCAGCGGCCGCGGCCACGATACCAAGGCTCCGGGTGACAGATAGAAAGGGAATCGGTTTCTTTTTTTCCGGCAGACCGGTTTCTATTCTGTTCCACAAATCCGGCATATCTTCTTGCTGGGAATTTTTATATTCCTGTTCCAGATTCTTCATATCCACACCTCCTTAGCTTCTTAATTGCTTCTCTGTAACGCCATGCTACGGTTCCTAATGGAACCTGCAGTATATCCGAAATTTCTTGAAAAGTCATCTCTCCCATGATCTTCATATGTATGACTTCCCGCTCTGCTTCTTTTAAAGTTAAAAGCGCCTCCCGCATACTGACTTCGGAAATCACTGTATCCTCTACGCTCTCCTGTATGCTGCCGGCTGCCTCTAATATATCCCTGCGTCCTGCTGCCGGCTGCCCATACTCTTCATTTTCAGCAGGCCCTGTCCGTTCGGTATAAAAATCCACCAGCTCCTCCCTCCGGCGCTTCCGCAGCAGGTCAATAGCCATGTTGCGGGCAATGGTAGCCATCCAGCCCTTGTGTCCGCTGCCTGCCCTATAGCTTCCCGCTTTTTCCCAAAGGCGGATAAAAAATTCACTGGTGATATCCTCCGCTTCTTCTCTCACGGACAGAAGCTGTCTCACAATTCCGTATATGTAGGCGCCGTATTCCTCGTAGACATCTTTCAGTCCGTCCTTGTCACCCTTTTTCATGGCGCGGATGCATTTCGCAAACTTCTCTTCCGTCACAACTTTCCTTTCCGGATTCTCTCTTTTTTAGATACGAATGAGAGACCCTGATTTTATGTTTTTTGCCGAAGATCAGAACACTCCGTTACAACTTCCGATCAATATCCGTTAGATTAGGAACATCTGCACAAACCGCACATTCAACTTTGGGAGTACCTGTAAAAACCTGTAATTCTTTTTCTTCTTTTTTACCAATCGCATCTTTTACAAGTTCAAAACTAGCGTCCACATCAGAAGATTTTGCATGATCTTTTGCAATAAAAAAACTGTTCTTTCCATCTTCCTCTATTTTAGGTTTCATATAATAGCCCTCACACCCCATATATGCATCCATCAGACGGACTAAATCATCTTCCTTCATTACTATTTTTCTCCCTTTCTTGCAGCCTGCATCTGTTTACGGCAGTTTAGTTCATCCTACAGAGGACTTTTTTAATATAAGGCGATAAATATAACTATCAAAGTAGACATCCATATTATACTTCTTGAATCTTGTTTCACGGATAACCTCAAAACCGTTTTTTCTAAGCAACGAGTTAGATGCTATATTTTCCTTTGCCACTTCTGCAGTAATTTCAATTCCTCCATGCCCATGCACCCAATCAATGATCAAAGGTATGAGTTCTGTAGCATATCCTTGTCTCCAGTAATTCTTATGAATGCAGTACGCGATGTCAAAGGATTCTTTTTTATCATCGGGGAACATAAAACAGGAACCCATGATCTCTTCTGAGGCATTTAACACAAGCGTTAAATAATAGCCATGCGGATTATCCTCAAGTTTCTCCAGTGCTTTTCGATATTCATCGTTTACATAATCTTTTGTGGGGTCACTCAGGTATTTTCCATTTTCTTCATCAAACCACATAGCAACGAGAAATGGTAAGTCAGATTTCCGATAATCCCTAACAGTTATTCTTGAAGCATAAAGATTGTTTTTTAGTTGCATTGGTATATCTCCAAGTTTTCACATAAAATCCCCGCCTGCCCTATAACTTGCTTCAGAACAGTCGGGGAAGCTATTATACCGTAATAGTATAGGCAGCGTCAAAACTTTCACCGGGCGCTAAAGTATTGCCCCATTCCCGCTCAGGCAATTCGCCCTCAAAGTCCTCCCTGTCACATCTGCCGTACCAAGGTTCAATGCAGATGAAAGGTGCATTCTTTCCGGGTGGAGTCCACAGTCCGAACAAGGGAGCATCAAAGGTTACAGTCAGATAGGGAACCTTTTCCGCATCTAAAAGTTGTACTCGTCCGGTCTGGTGCTCCTCAATGATCAGTGCATCATCTGCAAAGAGTTCCTTCGTTACCGGCAACAGGCCACCCTTTTCCAGCTTGATATTCTGCAGTTCATCCGTTGCAAGACCATCTTTTATCTTTCGGGAAATCAAAGAATCCACGCCGGCCAGCCCAATATAGCAAGTGCATTTTTCCGCCTCTCTTTTAGGTGCTGCAAATGCAGGATGTCCGCCAATGGAAAAGTACATAGGTTCCTGCGCGGGATTCGTTACCCGCCACAATACTCTTACACTCCGGCCTTCCAGTCGGTAGCCCACCTCCAAAGAGAAAGCAAAGGGATACTTTTCCCAAGTATTGTCTTTATCCGTCAAACAGAACCAGATTTCCTCCTTGGTCTGCTCCGTTATCATAAAATCCATATCCCGGGCAAATCCGTGCTGGGACATTTGATATACCTGCCCCTGATAACGGCTCTCACCGTTTTTATAACTCCCGACTACGGGAAACAGAATGGGAGAAACTCTGCCCCAGTAAGCAGGATCCGCACTCCACATATATTCCCGGCCTGTTTTCACATCTTCCAGGCTCCTCAACTCCGCACCATGGGACTCCACACCAATGCGGATTTCACCGTTTTCCAGCTGATACAGCGCCATATTATTTTCCTTTCTTGCTAAACGCACTCTTAATATTGAGCCTTCCTACCACCAATTTGTATCACTTTCATGGGTATATTCCTGTCCCATATATGTAACCGTAAGATTGGGGCAGTCACGAAATGCACCATCCTCAATATTTGTGACACTGTCCGGTATTGTTACTCTCGTAAGACTGCTGCATCCCGAAAAAGCACCTTCACTAATACTCGTAACACCGTCCGGGAGTTCAACATGTTTTATGTAAGTGTTATCACTGAGGAATACGAGTTTTACAGGCTCATCGCGAATTACAGCAGGAATACGGATCGCTTCTTCTTCACCTATATATCTTGTAATTACTACTCCCTCAAGCGTCTCGTCATAGTAGTATCCAAAAAATTCTTTTTCCGGCTCTATAAACTCAATGGACGGCTCTGTGGGTCCATCTGTAGGTTCTTCTATTTCTTCTGCAGTGCTTTCTTCGGTAACGGTGGTTTGTGCCTGAATATCTTCGTTTCCATCTGCTCCTGCACCCCCTGCATTGCTGCCGCAAGCGGCTAAAGATAACACCATTACGATCACAATGGCTAACGCTGTTGATTTTCTCATATTTTAAAAACTCCTCTTTTCTATGATACGCTGGATAAGATCAGCTCCATATCCCCTGCAAAGACTGCCTTTCCATAACCTGCAGGCAGAATGAAATGGTCTCCCTTTTTGACTTCTGTACCGTCCACCGTACCGCTGCCGTCCAACACACTGGCTAAGAGGAAGGGATGATTTTGATCAACTTCCACGCTCTTTGTTACCGTCAGTTTCCACACCCGGTAATATTCACAGCAAATCAGCTCGTTTAAAGTATTTACAGACAGACCGTCCGTATGGCTTAAAGCTTCTTCCCCGGCTTTATCCGGCACTGTGATCACATCGATACTCTGCTGTACATGCAAAGGTCTTTCTTTGCCGTCCACCAACCTGCCGTAATCGTAAACACGGTAGGTGATATCACTGCTCTGCTGGGTTTCCAAAATGGTGAAGCCGCCCTTGATGGCGTGTACCGTACCGGGTGTGATCTGGAGAAAATCCCCCTTGCGTACCGGCACGTTCTTGATCAGTTCCTCGTACCTATTTTCATGGATCATATCCGCCAATTCTTCTCTGGTGCCGGCATTGTGACCGATAACCAGTGTGGCATTCTCGGGACAGTCCATGACATACCAGCACTCCGTCTTACCGTAAGGACAGTTCTCGTGTTCCTTAACATAGGCGTCGTCGGGATGTACCTGAATACTCAAATCCTGCTTTGCGTCAATGATCTTGACCAACAAAGGAAATTCCTCTGCCCGGATACCGCCGAAAACCTCCCTGTGCTCCTTATAAAGTGCGGATAAGCTCATACCCTTAAAACTGCCGCTTATAATCTCGTCATCTCCGTTGGGATGGGCGCTGATACCCCAGCACTCTCCGGTGCTGTCACCGGCTCCTTCATAGCCAAATTCATCCCGCAGTTTATTACCGCCCCATACCACATCCTTTAACTGGGGCTTTAAAAATATAATTTCTCTGCTATCCATATTTCCTCTCTTCCGCCCATTTAGGCTCTATGTATTCATGTCACTATTATAAACGTCAAAGTTCTGATTGTCACGCCTCTATCACGTGAATCAGCTTACTTTTGAAATCGCCCCATATATTCTCTACCAAAATGCCGGCCTGCATCAGAGTACTGCCCAAATAGGTTCTCTCTTCGCCCTCAATACGGTAGGTCTTCTCCGGTGCAAGTCCTTTCAAGAGAATTCTTCTGGAATGAGAGTTCGGTCTTCCCATTACCTGCACAAAGGTCACTAATGCTTCACTCTTATCCTTTTTTACTACCATGTAGCAGTCATACATATGATTTTCCCGATAGGAAGCAATGCGGTAGTAATCGCCCATACGTACCAGATCATTGTACTTGTGGTACATCTTAACCTGCTCAGGAATCATCTCCCGATCCTCTTTCGGGATCTTCGTCACATCCAGTTCATAGCCAAAGGTTCCGGCTAAGGCTACATGCCCTCTGGTTTCAAAGGGCGTTACCCTTCCTACGGCATGGTTGGGACAGTCACTCACATGGGCACCCATGGCAGAGAGCGGATAAATCAAGGCAGTACCCTCCTGAATCATAAGACGCTCAATGGCATCCGTATCATCCGAGCACCATATCTGAGGGCTATAGTAAAGCATTCCCGCATCAAATCTGGCACCGCCGCCGGAGCAATTCTCTAAAAGCAGATGAGGGAAATCCGTGATCAATCTCTCCTGCAGTCTGTAAAGCCCCAGCACATAACGGTGGAACAGCTCACCCTGGCACTCCGGGGAAAGCGCCAGACTGCCGATATCGGATAGAGGTCTGTTCATATCCCATTTTACATATTCAATATTGGCACTGCGAAGCACTGCTGCCATTTTTTCATAAACATAATCCTGAATCTCCGCCCTGGACATATCCAGTACCAGCTGATTTCTGGCAAGTCCTGCCATCCTGCCGGGTATCTGGATAGCCCAATCGGGATGTTTACGGTAGAGTTCGGACTCCGGACTGATCATCTCCGGCTCGAACCAGATACCAAATTTCATACCCAGCTTGTTGACCTCGTCCACCAGATATTTCAGACCGCCCTTTATCTTCTCTTCATTGACATCCCAGTCACCCAGTGCCCGGTTATCATCGTAACGATTGCCAAACCACCCGTCATCCATGACCAGCATCTCGATACCCAGTGCGGAAGCCTCCCTGGCAATGGCCAGCAGTTTGTCCGTATCAAAGTCAAAATAGGTAGCCTCCCAGTTATTGATGAGGATGGGACGTTTTTTATCCCGATACTCTCCCCTGATCAAATGGGTTCTGTATAAATCATGGAAGGTACGGCTCATACCGCCTATGCCTTCCGAAGAATATACCAGTACTGCTTCCGGGCTCTGGAACTCCTCACCGGGATTTAACTTCCAGCCAAAGCGCGCAGGATTAATGCCGCTCATTAAGCGCACATTGTCAAACTGACCCTTATCGACCAGAGTCATGCAGTTGCCGGAATACAGCAGATTGATACCGTACACTTCGCCCACATCCTCAGTAGCATGTTTTTCCAACAGCGCCATAAAGGGCTGCTGCTGATGTCCGCTCTCTCCCCGCACGGATGCGGTGCTCTGAACACCGTAGTTTAAAGGTGTTCTGTCAATATGGCGCTCCCTTGCCCAGGAACCGTGGAGGATGAGCTTGTCATATTCTCTGTCATCCATATCAATGGAAGCAGACATAACCTTTTCTAACATAACGGGTGCATTGCCCTTATTGATAACTTTGGTATGTCTGGCTACGGCGTCAATCCCTTCAAAAACGGAGTAACTCAATATTACCTCAACCTGAAGTACTTTATCTTCCAAGGTCAATTCCAGTGTCCTCGTATCCTTTTCACTGCCCCAGGTAGCAGGAAGTCCGGGTAACGCCTTCTTCCCCTCATATATCCGATAATCTTTCAGATTGAGCTGCAATGCTCTGTGACCGCCATTGTCCCTTACCTCAATAGCACTTTCTCTGAAATCTCCGATGCCCCCTGTAGGATACTCCATGGGAAAACAATCTAAAAAAGAAAGCCTGTCCCTGGCATTTTGCTCCGGTGTAAAGGGGGCCTCTCCGGTTCTTAACAAATAGGCCACATCCTCCTCTCCCAGCTTTTTGCCAAAATAGGCATGGCCTACAAATTTCTCCTCGTCCACAATACCGATGACATAGGAGGCATCTGCCATATCCAGTTTAAAACATTTCGCCGCTTCACTGTACGTAATATTCATGACTTCTCTCCGTTTCTTATTTAGTTTTTCCGTAATGGATCTTATACTACCTCCATTGTAACAGGCAAACGCAAATATATCTATAGCGAATCTTGACTACATAAAAAAGAAAGAGTTGTTATTATTTACATTTCGTGCTAGGCTTAAGGTAAGGAGTGAAATACCATGTATATTGATGATCTGCCCAATCTTCCTCTCTATGTGGATTCGGCCTACTTAAACGGCAATTGGAAATATTACACTATGGAACACCACAGCCATGGTTTTTTAGAGTGCAATTACGTGGAGAACGGAAGCTGCATTTATGAAATAAACGGGCAGGAGTATCAGCTTTCTTCCCGCAATTTGATCTTATTTGATTCTTCTCTCAGCCATAAGATCAAATTTAACCATGAGTGCCCTTGTACCGTTCTGGGATTTTCCCTATCTTTGGCTGTTCCCACGACATTAAAATTTCCCGGTATTTTGGACGTACTCAACCATTCTTTAGACATCTGCCGGATGCTTATTTTATTAAAGCAGGCTTTTGTCTTTCCCGATGCACGCTCTGTCCGCAGTGAAATGCTCAAACTCTACCACGAGTTTGAGGGACGTAAGGATCCTTTCTATCAGACCGGACTCAGCTACTGTATCTTAGGTGAGATTGCCAGACTCCCCCTGAAGGAGAAATCCGTCGTACAGTACTATACGGAGAAAGCACAGGCTTATATCCGGGAATCCTTTTATTTAATTAAAAATAACGAGCAGATCGCAGATTATGTGGGATTAAATGCCACCTATCTGGAACGCATCTACAAAAAAGCAACAGGCGTAACCCTCTGGGAGAGCGTTACAGCCTGCCGCCTGTCCGCCGCCGAAGAGCTGCTTGCACAGCCCGGCGTTCCTATTAATGAAATTGAAACCATGATTGGCTTTTCCAATCGTCAAACTTTCTACCTGCAGTTTAAAAAGCGCTACGGTATGTCACCGTCTGAGTACAGGAAACAACGGCTCCTTTAATCACTCATGGCAAACTGGCTATTATACAGTTCCGCATAAAAACCGTTCTTTGCCAACAGCTCTCTGTGGTTACCCTGTTCTATAATATGACCGTCGCGCATTACTAAAATGATATCAGAATCCACGATGGTGGAAAGCCTATGCGCAATAACAAAACTGGTGCGTCCCTGCATCATGCGCGCAAAAGCTTTCTGAATACGGATTTCCGTACGGGTATCGATGGAGGATGTAGCCTCGTCCAATATCAGCATTGGAGGCAGACAGAGCATCACTCTGGTAATGCACAATAGCTGCTTCTGGCCTTGGGAGAGACCCTCTCCGTCCTCGGAAAGCACCGTATCGTAACCCTGTGGCAGACGTTTGATGAAACTGTGGGAATGGGCCGCTTTGGCTGCTGCTAAAATTTCTTCCTCAGTAGCATCCGGCTTACCCATGACGATATTCTCCCGTACCGTACCGGCCTTCAGCCAGGTTTCCTGCAACACCATACCATAGTTTTCTCTCAAGCTCTTTCTGGTAATTCTGCGGATATCGGTGCCATCTACAGAAATGCTTCCCCCATCCACATCATAAAACCTCATGAGCAGATTGATGATGGTGGTCTTGCCACAACCGGTAGGCCCCACAATAGCCACCCGTTTTCCTTTTTCCACTTTCAGATTTAAATCTTCTATGAGCCTCTTATCGGGCACATAGGAAAATTCCACATCTGTTAGTTCCACGCAACCTTCCGCACATTCCAGTACTCTTGCATCCGCAGGTTCTTCTACCTGAGGCTCCTCTTCAATGAGGGCAAAAATACGTGCCGCACAGGCCAATGCATTCTGAAACTCCGTAAATACACCGGAAATCTCATTAAAGGGTTTGGTATACTGATTAGCATAGCTTAAAAAACAGGTCATGGTTCCCACCGTAAGCCTGCCCCTTATGACTGACAGTGCGCCGGTAATGCAGACACCGGTATATACCAGACTGTTGACAAATCGTGTGCATGGATTGGTAAGAGAAGAGAAAAATATAGCCTTTAAAGAGTATTTTCCCAACCTTTCATTTACCTCATCAAAACGCTCCAGTGCCTTCTTCTCGTAGGAGAAGGCCTGTACCACCTTCTGATTCCCGATCATTTCATCTATCAGAGCCGTCTGTTCTCCTCTGGTCTCCGACTGAAGTTTAAACATTTTATAGGTCCTGTTTGCAATGAAGCTGGCAACCACCAGACTCACCGGCGTAATACAAACCACCACCAATGTAATGCCCACGTTCTCTGCAAACATGAAAACTAAAGTGCCTAAAATGGTGATCACTCCGGTAAAGAGTTGGGTAAATCCCATGATCAGTCCGTCAGAGAACTGGTCCACATCCGCAATAATACGGCTGACTATCTCGCCGTAAGGATGAGCGTCCAAATACTTTAATGGAAGTATCTGTATTTTATCAAATGCATCCCGCCTGATGTCCCGTACCACATAGTAGGCAATCCGATTGTTGCATACGCCCATGACCCACTGAGAAACCGCAGTACAGCCTATCACAATGGCCATGGTCCGCAAAATAGAGAAAAGAAGCCCAAAATCCACTTTTCCCGGTTCAAGGATACAGTCGATGGCATCACCGGTCAGAATGGGAATATAGAGCGTCAGAACCACTGTCACCGCCGCGCATATAATGGAGCAGACTAAGAAAAACCAATATCTGCCTACATAGTGCAGTACTTTTTTCAGCGTTGCAAGCTGTCCGGAGACAGCCTTTTTCTCCTTTTGACTCATCCCTCCTGCACCTCCTCTCCTTCTTTGGCATACTGAGAATAATAGATTTCTCTGTATACCTCACAGGACGTAAGCAGTTCCTCATGGGTACCCTTACCCACTACTTCTCCGTCATCCAGCACCAAAATAATATCTGCATGAAGAATGGAGGATGCCCGCTGGGAAACTATGAATACCACCGGTGCCTTATCCATGCCGTGGATAGCTCTGCGCAATTTTAAGTCGGTAGCATAGTCTAACGCCGAAGCACTGTCATCCAAAATCAGGATTTTGGGAGCCTTCACCAAGGCTCTGGCAATGGTCAGACGCTGGCGCTGTCCTCCGGAAAGATTTCTGCCGTTCTGGCTGATTTGCGCCTCCAATCCCTCAGGTTTACTGTCCACAAATTCCGCGGACTGAGATATTTCCAGTGCTTTACGCAATTCTTCTTCGGAAACGTTTTCCTTACCCATGAGCAGATTTTCCCTGATGGTTCCTTTAAACAGTACGGCCTTCTGAGGAACTACCCCGATTTTGGCCCGCAGTGTCTGCAGATCATAATCTTCCACTGCCATGCCGTCCACCCGCACACTGCCTGCGGTGGCCTCATAAAAACGGGGAATCAGATTGACAAGGGAGGTCTTTCCCGAACCGGTGCCGCCGATGATACCTATAGTCTGCCCTTTCATGGCTTTAAAGTCAATATCCGTCAAGCTCTCCCCACCCGCACCGGGATAAGTCAGGCATACATGGGAAAACTCTACCACGGGCGTTTCTATCGCAGGAGTGCTGCTTGTGGTGTTTGATTCGCCTGTACTTTGAGACCACTCTTTGCTCTTAGATACTTCCGCAGTTTGTCCCTGCGCATCTCCTTCCTTTAATCCCGGCTCTATCTCCAGTACATTGCCGATGCGGTTGCCGCAGGCAATGGCTTTATTTATCGTAATGATCAAGTTGGCCAGTTTGACGAGTTCCACCAGTATCTGGGACATATAGTTGACTAAGGCCATCACCGCTCCCTGGGTGAGAATGCCGCCTTCTACCTGCAGGGCCCCCGTCCACAAAAGGGCAATGGTCCCTCCGTTTACGATCACATAAGTAATGGGATTCATGACGGCAGAAATCCTGCCCACGAACATCTGCATACTTGTAAGCCGGTCATTGCCGTCCCGGAATGCTGCTATTTCCTCCTCTTCCTTGTGGAACGCCCGCAGCACCCTGACGCCGGTCAGATTACTCCTGGTGATGCCCAGTACATGATCCAGTCCCGCCTGTACCTTTTTATACAGGGGGATGGTGATGAGCATAATGCCGAATACCACTATGGATAAAAGAGGGATAACTACCACGAAGATGAGCGCTGCTTTTATGTCTATGGTAAAAGCCATGAGCATGGCTCCAAATACAATAAAGGGAGAACGTAAAAACAGGCGCAGTACCATATTCACACCGTTCTGCACCTGATTCACATCACTGGTCATACGGGTGATCATGGTGGAAGTTCCCATATGATCCATCTGCGAATAGGAAAGTTTCTGCATATGGTCAAAGAGCACATGGCGCAGCTTGGTGGCAAAGCCCACCGCCGCCTTGGCGGAATAATACTGTGCGGTAATAGCGCAGACAAGCCCGATGATTCCCAAAAGAATCATCACCAGACACATTCGCCATACATAAGTCTTATCCCCATTTGCAATGCCGATATCCACGATTCGCTTTACTACAAGAGGAATCAACAGTTCAAAGGAGGCCTCCAGCATCTTAAACAGAGGTGCCAGCACCGTTTCTTTTTTATATGCTTTTAAATATACCAATAATCGTTTCACGTTATGTTCCTTTCAGCCGTCAAAACCAGACGAAAAATGCTATGATAAAGACTCCGTCAAGTGTTTATCATAGCATATTTTACCCATATTGAAAACTATATTCTATTTTTTCTGTACAGCCTTTACGGAACCGTCCGCCAGTTCAATCATCCGAGGCATTCTGGCCGCAATTCCACTATCGTGGGTTACCACAAGCACTGCTGTCCGAAACTCTTTATTGATGCGGGTCAGCAGATCAATCACCTCTTCTCCCGATTTGGCATCCAGATTACCGGTCGGTTCGTCGCAGAGCAAGACCTGCGGGCGGCTCATCATGGCTCTGGCAATGGATACACGCTGCTGCTGTCCGCCGCTTAGTTCTCCCGGAAGATGGGAAAGACGGTCGGAAAGCTCCAATGTTTCCGCTAATTCTCCAAACCATTCCCTGTCCGGCTTTCTGCCGTCTAATCTAGAAGGCAGAAGAATATTTTCTTCCGCAGTCAAATCCGGCAGCAGATGGAAGGACTGAAAAATCACGCAGATGTGGTTCCGCCTGATGGCAGCCAGTTCTTTATCTTTTAAGGAATATAAATCCTGTTCTTTAAAAAGAATCCTGCCTTCGGTTGGCGGCAGCAATCCGCCCAGCATATGCAGAAGTGTGGTTTTTCCACTTCCGGATTTTCCGGTAATGGCAGCCAACTCCCCTTCTTGAAACTCCAAAGAAAGCTCCCTGACCGCAAACACTGTATTGTCTTTGTTACCATATCTCTTTGTTACATTCTCCGCTTTCAATAACATTTCCCATCCTCCTTATTCCCTTTCCAGTTCTTCTGGAATACCCTGACGCAGCAGAGTGCGCAGCTGCTTTACTGTAAAAAACAATAAGAGCGCCAATATGAGCACAACGATTCCGATCAGAAATCGGTGGAGCGCATAGTTCCAAAAATTCTGTATGGGAAAAAGCCAGTACCAGTCATCCGGATATTGGTTATCCACTATCAACAACTGGCTATCATTTATTAGACTTTGGGCATACCATGAAATTCCCGTATATCCATATATAAAGAATGCTCCGAAAATGCCGGCGATCAGCGGATACCAAACCACTTTTCCCAAAATCATCCGGCTGATGATTCCTCCAGTTCCTCCCACCGCCCTCACAATTGCTATCTTTTTTTGCGCATTGTAGAGAATCACCGTTATCAGATTATAAACGCTGATTGCCCCAATGACAGCCAACAGTATAAACAGGCAGTAAAAGATCATCATGGAAGCGCGCGTGGCGGAATCAAAACTTGCTCGAATATCTGGCAGACAATAGCCCGTCATATCTCTGGAGCTAGTGATCAGAGAATACCATTTGTTCTCAAAGATTAATCGGTCCGCATCGGGTTTTAGATTGATATAGAGATTGGTATAATTATGGTCCGGCAGACCAAATCCCTTCATGGTCTCTAATGTCGTCACAATGCGCACACCGCTATCCGGCACAGGCAGATAACTGTAAAACAGTTCCTGCCCTTCTTCATCCAACACTGCGATAGCGCCAATGCGAACCGGAAAGTCCAGTCTCTCTCCCACAACGTAAAGAGGGACACCCTCCACATAGGTGGCCGGTTCCATCCCCTTCGGTACTATACTCTGTACAACTTCCTCGCTTTCGTCTATCTCCGGTCCGAACACCACATCCGCCATGGGCAGAATCTCACCCACAGAAAAATAATCACATACACTATTCTCTTTTGCAAGAAAGATTACTTCTTCTCCGGAAGCGATTTTATCGGGGTGAAGTTCCCCCTCCACCACATAGGGTGTGAGCAGTGAAATATTTTCTTCCGCAAGTCCCAATGTGGGCACTTGATAAATCCCCGCAGGATCGGGAAATCCTCTGTAAAACCAATTCAGGCGGGTCCGCTCCGACCAGTAGGCATTATTATCGCTTCCTTCAACCGCTCGGTAGGCATTTGAACCTTCGGAAAGGAACTCATCTTTTTCTCCCCCCGGCTCATAGACCAGCTTTGAAGATGCATTGATGGCATACAGTACATATTCCTCTACCGCTTCATCGTTAACCAAAGTCTTCACCTGCTCGGCATCCAGTCCGCTTTCGTGCATCATCTGTTCATAGCCAAACATGGTACCAGAAACACTCATGGAAGCAGCATATTCATAATTGTCCACACCGATCTGCCACAAAAGGTCTTGATACGAATCCGCTTCCTTTTCAGCCTGGTATCGACAGCTGAAATAACCGAAGCTGACGGCTTCTACCACAATGGTCAAAAGCAGCACCAGTCCTATATGCCTGCCTTCCATCAAGGAAGCCCCTATGGAATGGGCATACTTTCTTTTTTTTCTCTTCGACCGCTCCTTTTGAATCATTGTCAGCGGATTTTCGCTTATATGATTACTAAAATAAAATGTCAAAACCGCTACTACCGTTAGACCTACCACCATCCAGGGCAGCTTAGCAGGGCTGAATGTTACCATCCGGATATACCTGCCCCAGAACTCATTAAGAAATAACGCATCTAAAACCTTCTGTCCGAACAAAATCTCCTGCAGCTTTAAGCTAATCTCATAAATCCCTGCACCGAGCAGATATCCTATTCCAATACAGGATCCCAGAAGAATGCCGGTTTCTAAAAGCAACATGGCAATTACCTGTCCCATACTCATACCTACGCTGCGCAAAATGCCAAGCTGTCTGCTGCGCTTCTGAAGCGTCAAATGGAGTACGGAGTATACGGAACAAACCATGAGCAGTATAAGCAGAACGGTAAAGCAGGGAATCAGAAAGGCGTTATAAAAGTTTCTGGTGAGATACTCTCCGCTTGTAATGGCGCTTTCATATTGAGAAAAACCAGGGCGAATACCGCCATTTGGTCGATAACTGTCCCATGTTGTAATATGGAGAGCAGTCACGCTGCGCGGTCCCCCGACAGATGAGGTTAGATATATTTTACCCCCAAATTTATTAACCAGTTCTATTTTTATATCAGATTCATCATAATCACCGGTATAGTCAATATTCCCAAGAAAGATGAAATCCGATCCGCCTGCATCCGCAAGTTCCTCTCCCTCTTCTTTCGAGAGATATAGCAGTGGCGGTGTTGCACTTTCAAGCCCGTACCGACCATTGATATAATGCATGCGGTATGTGTAATCATAGTACCCATTATTTCCGGTAATCTCTAAAATACCAGTAAGCAGATATTCTCTTTCTTCCAGATATCTGCCATTTTTATCATATATAGAGAGTGTGATGCTCTGTCCCGCCCTAGCTGCATATCCCCAGCTCTGTAGAGTCTTCTGGTCAACACATAACTCCCCTGGTTGCTCGGGATACCTCCCCTCCAGCAGGGGCAGATGGAACATATCTGTGGCCAGTTCATTTTCCAAATATCCCACATCCACGGAAACAATCCCTTCTCCCGCAGGACCCATGCTGCCGACCCGGTATACCTTTGCGGTTTGGGAAAAGCGCTCGTCCGCTTCCAAATAGGCGGCAATTTCCTCGTTCGGATAGGCGATCGATATGTCATGGTCACCATCGCGATTGAGCCATTCCTCCAACTCTGCCAGAAGACTACTGCGACCGTAGAGACAGGCACAAAAAAGAGCAGCCGTCGCCAGAATGATCACCGTGCACAGCTGCAATAGCAGTTTCTTATTACCCATCCAATATTTCTTACTGATAAAGAGCAGTGTTTTCATAGGCTTTTCTCCATATAGTCAAAGGGCTGTCCTTAGACAGCCCTCTAGCCTTTCCTCAATAAGTTGCATTTAGAATACCAGAAACATAAAAATCAAGATTAGTATATACAAAGGCGTAATATGTTTTTCCAGCAGGCAACACAAACTCTATTGCTGGTACATCAAAGCCCCCGGGGAATGCCTGATAGCCAATTCTACTATTATCGTTACTAAAATCGTCAATTGTACTGATTTTTACCTCTGCAAGCCCATTTACAGAGTCCGGACGTGTACTTACTTTCACGTTGTAGGGAGACTGACTTGTAGGATTAGTATAACTGGTATAATCAAATGTATTCTTTTTGACATTATAAGCCAAAATGGGAAAATTAGCCGCCATCACGGTCATAGAAAATAGCGTTAATACACTGACTACACAGATTAACATGGATACTCTTTTAAATACTTTCATTGCTGATTCCTCCTTTTAACTTTACACATTTTTGTCCTTGGCTGCTGTCAACTTAAACTCAGGACTCCCCTATATGATAAGCGAACCGCATTTTACAGTTCGCTTGTCTTTATTATACCATCTTTGTAATTTTTTTCAAACTTACCTCATCGCGTTTTTTCGACAAACTTCGTGTTTCCATTTTCCTGTATTAAAAACTATATCCTATTCTTCCGGATATTTTAATAGTTCTGTCATCCACATTCCGTCCTTATCATAACGGAGCAGACCTTCCTGCACACCAGGAATAGTGCCGAGGGCTGACTTCATCTCTTCCTCTAATGGAAGCATTTCCTTGCCCTTTTGCATGCGGATGCAAAGAGCAAGAGCAGCAGACCGAGACCCTAAATCTCAATATGCTTTCTCATCCTATCATCCCCCTTATATATTCATCACCTAAAATCGTGCACATTCTCCTGCTGCTGCAGACTCTGTATATCCACATAGTATTTTGAGGGATCATTCCGGTCCACATAGACCGCTATCTGCTGTCCAATGTAGAGATAGGGATCCACAAATATACTGCGGCTGCTGTATAAATAGATATCCCCACTGAAAGGATCCTCGTATCGGCACTCCAGCTTCCACGGATGCCGCCCGTTTACCTCAACATTTAATACCTCACTGCCACCCGTCACCATAGCATGGATCAGGTTTCCGTTTTGCATCAGTTCCTTTTTCTTTTTGTTCTTTATCCCTACAAAGATCAAAAAGCCGATTCCCACCAAAAGAAAAGGAGCTCCTGCACTGCCGAACACTATGGGCAAAATATAAAGTTCCTCACTTTCCGTCCCCGTAAAGTTCGGCAAGATCACAACTGCTGTGATCAAAGCCACTACAAGAAATATGGTGCCGAGTATGGAAAAAATCATACCCAAAATCCGTTCCGCCAGATTTTCTTTTGTTTTGAGTCCTCCCATACTGACTGCCCTCGTTGTTGTAAACGTCATAGTTCTATCTCCCCGTCAAATACATGGGTGGCAGGTCCCGTCATGTAGACTAGATTTGCCTCCCTGTCCCAGTAAATTTCCAAGTCGCCGCCGGTGAGCTGCACCTTCACCCGCTCCTCGGTCAATCCATTTAAGATGCATGCCACCGCCGTTGCACAGGCACCTGTGCCGCAGGCCAGGGTCTCCCCCGTTCCCCTCTCCCATACGCGCATGCGCACGGTATTTCTGCTCAGAACCTTGACAAACTCCGTATTCACACGGTTGGGAAAGCAGGGATGGTTTTCAAAGGCCGGTCCGATTTTTTCAATATCCAGCCCCTCCACATCCTCTAAAAAAACTACTGCATGGGGATTTCCCATGGACACACAGCTCATGCGATAGGTAACTCCCTGTACTTCAATGGGCGTATCTATAGCGCTTTCTCCCAACACCGATACCGGAATTTTCTCTGGAGTAAGCTCCGGCGCCCCCATATTTACCTTTATCAATATAACCTTCCCGTCTTCTACGGTAAGCTGCAGTTCCTTTACTTTTCCGGCGCTGACAATACGCAGCTGCTGTTTATTTGTCAGACCTTTGTCATAGACATATTTTGCCACACAGCGAATTCCGTTGCCGCACATTTCGGAGCGGCTGCCGTCCGCATTGTACATTTCCATTTCAAAATCAGCTTCTGTAGCGGGATTGATAAATATTACGCCGTCTCCGCCGATTCCGAAATGCCTGTCGCTTAAGGCTCTTACAATTTCCGGCTTATCCTCTGCCTTGATCTGCTCCCTGCTGCCGTCCACATATATGTAGTCATTGCCGCATCCCTGCATCTTGGTAAACTTCATCCGCCATTCCCCTTTCTATGACATCTTCATCATTGACAATATCATCTGTGCGGTTTCCACCATATTGGTACCGGAATCCATGCTGTTTTTCTGAATATAACGGTGAGCTTCCTCCTCCGTCATATGATTCCGTTCCATTAACAGGCCCTTCGCTTCCTTGATGAGGTCTTTCTCCTCTTGATTCCGCTCCTTGGGCTGTAAACGCTGCTTTCTCTTGCGGCGTTCCATATTCTCCGTCATCATGCCCACAGTACTGAGTAATTCCTGTACCTTAAGCGGCATCGACAAACATATGATATCATGATTCTGACATTCATTCAAGTATTGCCGGGATGCCAGCAATAGCATCTCAAATCCAGGGGGTAAGTCTTCGTGCAACTGGGAATACAGCATATCTACCATCTTATAGCTGCATATTACAATACCGCCGTTTAATCCATCTGCCTGGCTGATTGCCTGTGTACCGGTCGTGCATACTCCCACAACATGGAAGCCGTTTCTCACCAACAGGTTCTTAATACTTTTTGCGTCATCGATCTTAGGAAAAACGACAATAATATTTGTCACACGTACACCTCCTTCTTTCCGGATTTCTCTGGTCTTTATAGAAGGTATACTTTAAAATCTGTTTAAATACTCATTGATTTCCCAATCCGTAACCTGAGAGCGGTATCTGCGCCACTCTGCCTTTTTAAAAGCAATATAACGCTCAGAAACATGCTTGCCCAGCACTTCCTGCACAAAAGGATCCTTTTCCATTTCCGCAATGGCTTCTATCAATGTTCCTGGCAGCTCTGCAATGCCAAGCGCCGCTCTCTCGTCTTCCTTCATTTCAAAAATATTGCCATCCACGCTGGCCGGGGGCTCTATCTGATTCTTAATGCCCTCCAGCCCTGCCATCAAGCAGAGAGCCAGAGTCAAGTAGGGATTGGCGGAAGGGTCAGGACTGCGCAGTTCGATACGGGTGCTATCTCCATAGGACGCAGGAATCCGGATGAGGGGACTTCTGCTCTTGGCGCTCCATGCCACATAGACCGGTGCTTCATAGCCGGGTACCAGTCTCTTGTAAGAATTGACTAGCGGATTGGTAATGGCCGCCATGCCTTTTACATGCTTCATCAGACCGCCGATAAACCAATATGCTTCCTTGCTTAATCCTCCCTCATCCGATGTATCACTGAAAATATTCTTATCTCCTTTAAACAGGGACATATTGATGTGCATGCCGGAACCGCTGACCCCCTGCTTGGGCTTTGGCATGAAAGTAGCATGTAATCCGTGCTTTTTTGCAATGGTTTTGACCGCCAGCTTAAAAGTCATAATATTGTCTGCGGTATGCAGAGCCTCATCATACTTGAAATCTATTTCATGCTGGGCGGGAGATGCCTCGTGATGGGAGGTCTCAATTTCAAATCCCATGGTCTCCAAAGTCATGATCATATCCCTGCGGGCATTTTCCCCAAAGTCCACGGGCCCCATATCCAAATAACCGGCCTGTTCATAAGTGATCGTGGTAGGCATGGCATTTTCATCTGTCTGGAACAGGAAGAACTCACACTCCGGTCCTACATTGAATGTATACCCCATCTGCTTTGCCGCATCAATCGCACGTTTTAATACATATCTGGGGTCCCCCTCAAAAGGCTTCCCGTTTGGCCGGTGTACATCACAGATCATTCTGGCAACCTTTCCCTGCTGGGGTCTCCAGGGAAAAATCTCAAAAGTGGAAAAATCGGGATACAAATACATATCCGAATCCTCAATTCCCACAAAGCCCTCTATGGAGGAGCCGTCAACCATACACTTGTTATCCAAGGCTTTCTCTAACTGACTGGCAGTAACGGCTATATTTTTTAAATTGCCGAATATATCGGTAAACTGAAGACGGATGAATTCCACATCCTCCTCTTTTACCAGTTTTATGATATCTTCCTTTGAATAATCCTTCATATTTATCACTATTCCTTTCTTTAAAAAAGGGCGCTCTTATACCTACGATAAGAACGCCGTTGTCCTGTTTCATAATAGCAATCCCCCTTATGTCTTGTCAATAGAATTCTGTGCTAACCCGAGCTTCTGTCGCATATGGTATATAAAAGAAAAAATACAGGGACCTTTTATGAGCGCCAAAACAAAAATCGTGGTAATCCACGTAAAAGAATTGATCTACACAGGAATTTTTGTCGTGCTGGGCATCCTCTTTGTCGTACTTCTGCTCATCATGTTTCTTCCAAAAAATGATAAAACGGAGGAAGACGGACCGACGGGTATCCCGGAAGAAACCCAAACCGAACCGGGAACGGAAGCCGGAACAGAAGCTGTATCGGGAAGCGATGCAGCAGAGAATATTGAAATCTCCTACATACCCGGCGTCTACACTACCTCTCTGGTTCTAAATGAACAGGCCGTGGATATTGAGGTGATCGTAGACAAAAATGCCATCACTTCCATCCGCATGGTGAATCTGGACGATGCAATCGCAACCATGTATCCTTTAGTGCAGCCTTCCTTAGAGTCCCTGGCCGCACAGATATACGAAAAGCAGTCCTTAGACGACCTTTCCTATCCTATGGAAAGCAAATACACTTCATTGATATTACTGGACGCTGTCCAAACAGCCCTGGACAAAGCGATCGTTTACCCTGAAACAGAAGAAGGCATCCTTCCGTAAAAGGATGCCTTCCCTGTTATTTTATTGCCATGTAATTTTTATACACTGTTATTTTAATACAATTCTTCTACTTGTTTCAGCCACAGCGCGGCACTGGCATCCGATGGCATACGCAGATCCCCTCTCGGTGATACCGCCACGCTTCCCACCTTAGGTCCGTCCGGCAGGCAGGAGCGTTTGAATTGCTGTGCAAAAAATCTTTTATAAAATAACTTCAGCCATTTTAATATTTCTTCCTCTGCATACTGTCCTGCAAAAGCAAGTTTTGCAAGTCTGTAAACCTTAGCCGGCTCAAAACCGCAGCGCAGCATGTAGTACAAAAAGAAATCATGAAGTTCGTAGGGGCCTACCAGTTCCTCCGTTTTTTGTGCGATCACACCATCCACAGGTGGTAATAATTCAGGACTTACCGGTGTATCCAATACGTTTAAGAGTATCTCTTTTAGTTCCTCTTCACCGCATGTATCCGCATAAAACCGCACCAAATGCCGTACCAGCGTCTTGGGTACACCCGCATTTACACCATACATGGACATGTGGTCCCCATTATAGGTGGCAAAGCCAAGTGCCAGCTCCGACATATCTCCTGTTCCTATCACAAGAGCATTCTCTTTATTGGCCAGATCCATCAGAATCTGAGTACGTTCTCTGGCCTGTCCGTTCTCGTAGGTCACATCATGCACATCAAGGGATTGTCCGATATCTGCAAAATGCACCGATACTGCCTCTTTAATATTAATCTCCTGCAAGGTGGCTCCCAATGCATGGGCCAGCTTACAGGCGTTGTCATAGGTTCTGTCTGTAGTGCCGAAACACGGCATGGTAACTGCCAGAATGTTTTCCCTGGGCAGCGCTAACAGATCGAATGTCCGCACTGTCACAAGCAGCGCCAGCGTGGAATCCAGGCCGCCCGATACGCCGATCACAGCCTTCTTACAGCCGGTATGCTCGTAACGCTTCTTTAAGCCATAGGATTGGATGGACAGAATCTCCTCGCAGCGCTTATCCCTCTCGCTCTGATTCGAGGGTACGAAAGGCATACAGTCAAACTTGCGCTCCAGTTTGGTCTCCTCACACTGCAGAGTAAAGGGCACTGCCAGATAAGGGGCCTCATTTTCCCGCAGGAAAGTAGACATACGACGTCTTTCCGCCCGCATTCTATGAATATCAATGTCCGCATAGACACTTTCATTCGTAAAGCGCTTGGCCTGTGCCAATACGGTACCGTTCTCCGCAATGATATTATGACCGCCAAATACCAGATCCTGGGTGGATTCTCCCTCTCCCGCACTGGCATAGACATAGCCTGCCACCAGTCTTGCACTGGCGGATTTCACCAGCATTTCCCGATAAACATCCTTACCTATGGTTTCATTGGAGGCCGAGAGATTGACGATCAATGTGGCCCCTGCCAGTGCATGGCCGGTTGCAGGCGGATTGGGTACCCACAAATCCTCACAGATCTCGCAGGCCACTGTCAGTCCTTTGACTGCATCCGTCTCAAAGAGCAGCCTGCTGCCGAAGGGAACTTCTTCATCGTCAATCCAGACAGTGGAGACCTCCGCTTCTCCCGGTGCAAAATGTCTGCCCTCGTAAAATTCCGCATAGGTGGGAATATACATTTTGGGCACCAGTCCCAAGATCATGCCGTCCTGCAAGACCGCCGCCACATTGTAGAGCTTGCCGTCCTTTTCAAAGGGCAGTCCCACAAAGACCAGCGCGTCATGACCGTCTGTATAATCCGCCAGTTCCTTAAGCGTTTGCAGAGCATCTTCTATCAGCAGCTCCTGTAAAAACAGATCCCCGCAGGTATAACCGGTCAGACACAGTTCCGGAAATACGATGATCTTAGCCCCTTTTTCATAGGCTTCTTCCAGACACAGCTTTATCTGCTCCCCATTATAATGGGTATCCGCTACTTTAATCTTGGGTGTAACGGCCGCAACCTTTACAAATCCCTGCTTCATGCTAACCTCCGTTTCGGCTATCTTGTGGCTTTCTGCCTGATGGCCTGTAATTCTTCTACCGTAAATATATAATGTCGGTTACAGAAATGGCAGTTCACTTCTATGTCCTTACCATCCTCTATCATATCTTCTATTTCTGCCCGGCCTATACTGATGAGGGCCTTCTCCACCCGCTCCTTGCTGCAGTTACAGTAAAACTGCAGGGGTTTCGTATCCGTAAACTCCGGTTTCAGACCTTCTAAAAGAATTTCTAAAAGCTGCTCGGGCGTATTTCCCGCATCCAACAGAGAAGTTACCGAGCTTACCTTGCCCAGATTTTCTTCCAGCCGATCGATCACCGCATCCTCCGCAAAAGGCATCAGCTGAATGATAAAACCACCGGCCTGTCTGACCGTATTGTCCCGGTTCATTAATATCCCCAACCCAACGGAGGAAGGTACCTGTTCCGAAGCGGCAAAATAGGCAGTCAGATCCTCTGCAATCTCACCCGTCTGTAAAACAGTCTGTCCTACATAGGGGTCTTTTAATCCCATATCCTTGATCACACGCAGCGTGCCATGTCCTATGGCGCCGCCTACATCCAGCTTGCCTGCCGCATTGGCCGGCAGGATCACACCCGGCTCATTTACATAGCCCTTTACCCGGCCTTTGGCATCCGCCGTTACCGTCAGCCCACCCATGGGCCCATCCCCGCTAATCTGCAGGGTCAGTAAATCGTCCTCTCCTTTGAGCATGCTGCCCATCATGCACCCGGCAGAAAGGAGTCTTCCTAAAGCTGCCGTTGCCACAGGACTGGTATTGTGTGCACATTTAGCCTGCTCCACAAGTTCTCTTGTTGTACAGGAAAAGGCGCGAAGCTGCGCATCAGCCGCTGTAGCCCTTACCATATAATCTGCCATTTTGTCCGTCCCTTCTATTGTTTCCCCTGCTCTCTGGCAAGAATATAAACTCGCTCGCTTTTTTCTGTCACCGTCTCATGCGTATCCGCATCCAGTATAAGCTCCACCTTCATACCTGCCTCCTGCACAAGACACACCATCTGTTCTACAGTGTACCCCCGCTGATAATGGGTTTCCGTAAATTTACGGTAGAGTTCCTCCTTCTCTCGGACAAATACAGTCACGTCGTACTCATTGATCTCCTCTTCGGCATGATAGTAATTCTCCCAGATAAAACTGCAGTTTTCCCTATTTTCCGCTATCGTGGCATCTCCGATCACCTCAGCATATTTATAGACCGTATTGAAGTCAAAAATGAAGATACCTCCCGGAAAGAGATAATTATTCACCAGTTTAAATACCTGCAGCAGCTCCTCTTCTTCCAGAATATAGTTTAAGGAATCGCAGACGCTGATGATCGTCCCCACTGTACTGTAGAGAGCAAGCTCGCGCATATCCTGCTGTAAATAAAGGATTTCTTGACCGGACCTCTCTCTTTTTTCGATAGCCCGCTCCAGCATCTCACCCGAGTAGTCAATACCTACCATATCATAGCCTGCCGCAGCAAAAAGCTCCGTCAGCGTACCGGTTCCACAGCCCAGGTCCACTACCAGATTTCTCTCCGACTCCAGGATATCCTTCGCCTGCTCAGGCTTGGAAATTCCGTATTTTTCTATTAACTCTTTAATAAAACAAAACCACTCTTCATAGGGTGTATCGTCCATGAAGGTATCATAGACTCCGGCAAAATCCGTATATGCATCCAATTTTATTCACCTAATTTCATAGCAATGAAGAAACCTAAGGGGAGAGTGATCACACTTGCTGCCACCGCAAGAAGCGTCACACCCGCAAAGCTTTCCAGATTCATCAGTACAATCGCAATGGGCGAAGCCACGATCAGACCGATAATCGCCCAAAATGCATAAAGCGGGAATTTGGCAAAGATGATCTCTATCATCTTGGCTATGGCAAAAATTCCCACCACTACACCAATACCAAAGGGCATTAGTACGCCAAAGCCCTTTAAAATTCCATCCATATCAAAAGCTGTCAAGGCTCTGATAAAAGCATTAATATTCTCTATGATCGGATGATAATAACCCAGCAGCAGCAGAATCATGGAACCGCTCACACCGGGAACTACCATAGTAGCGGATGCAATCACACCGATACCAAATAACAGCAGCACATTTAAAAAATTAAAACTCAGATCCGCCTGAGTACCTTCTCGCTCCCCGATTGCCGCAAAAGTCACTACCAAAGCAAAAAATATCAGAAAAGCAACTGTATGTCCGACTTTTAGCTTGTTGCCTTTCACCTTTTTTGCTACCGCCGGCAATCCGCCTAAGATCAGACCGACAAATAACAGATTGGTCGGTACCGGAAAATGATTAAAAAGATATTCCAATCCGAAAGAACTGGCAATCAGAGCTATTGCAGCCCCGATCACAATGGGTACCAGGAAAGCCACGCTCTTTTTCAATTCCTTAAACAGATGCGTAATACAATGAATCAGCTTATCATAGATGCCCATGGAAACTGCCATGGTACCGCCGCTGACTCCGGGAATAATATTGGCAATCCCTATAACAGCCCCTTTACAAACACTTTTAAAAAAATCCATACGCTTTCCTCCTGCTTATCGATGCGCAGTCACAATCTCCCGTAATGCTTCTACCAAGGCATCCATCTGCTCTTTCGTGCCTATGGTAATCCGAAGATAATCTGAGATACGGGGTTTATCCCAATGTCTGACAAAAATACGTCGGCTCTTCAGCTCTTCAAATAATACTTTTCCCGGTATACTTTCATGTGCTGCAAAAATAAAGTTTGCCAAAGAATCAGGGAAAGTAAAGCCTAATTCTTGCAACTTAACTTTCATCCACTCTCTGGTCTCAATGATTTTTGCATTGCAAGCCTTAAAATAGGCATCATCTTTTACTGCTTCCACACCCAAAACCTGGGAAGTCCTGTTCATAGTATAAGAGTTAAAAGAAAATTTAACATTTTTTAAATATCCGATCAGTTTCTCATTTCCCATGGCAAAACCAATTCGCATTCCTGCCATGGAACGGGATTTGGAAAAAGTCTGTACAACCAACAGATTCTCGTACTTGGATAATAACGGGAGACAGCTTTTCCCACCAAAATCGATATAGGCCTCATCCACAATAACTACCACGTCCGGATTAGCCTTTACAACATCCTCCACGAACTCCACCGCTTCAAACACACCTGTGGGTGCATTGGGATTTGGAAAAATAATGCCGCCGTTATCCTGCTTATAGTCCTCGACCCGCAGTTTAAACCGCTCATCCAGAGGACAGGTTTTGTAAGGTATCCTGTATAAATCTGCCCAAACATCATAAAAGGAATAGGTGATGTCCGGGAAGAGAATAGGTTTATCTGAATTAAAAAAGGTCAAAAATGCCATGGCCAGCACGTCATCAGAGCCCACGCCCACAAATACCTGGGAGGGTCCCAGTCCGTAATATTCCGCCAAGGCTTTTGTCAGTTCCTCTGAATCCGGATCGGGATAAAGGCGCAGAGTCGCTTTTTCAAAATCTTTCAGCAACTTTTCCACTCCCGGTGCGGGCGGATATGGATTTTCATTTGTATTCAGTTTTATAACGTCTTTGTCTCTCGGCTGCTCCCCCGGTATATAGGGAACCACCCGCCTGATATTATTTTCCCAGTTCATATTGAATCTAACCTTCACTTCCTGTATATATCCGGCCTGTCCGAGGACAAGCCGGATGAATACCTGACGATATTTTATCATGCCTAAAGTACAAAGTCCACACATTCTTCCAAGGGCTGGCGCAGTTTATAGTCCTCCCCGCGCACTACCAAATCTACTCCTCCATACCTTTTCACCAGTCTGCTCTTTAGCATTAAACGATACCTTGGAGTTCCTCTGGTTTCCAACAGATATTCCGGCAGATACAGTTCAAACTCCTGCTTTTTCTTGTGCAAATGCAGCAGTCCGATCCGTCTGTATTCCTCCCCGCCGTTATAACAATAGAGTATTGCGCTGTGTAGCCAAACGATACGGCACAAGAGCCCTCCGCCCAAAGCCAACAATCCGATGCCAAGCAGGGCCTGCAGGTGGTCACGAATATAGGCAGCAAGCACGGCTAAAAGTTTTTGCACGTTGCCAAAGTCCTCCATCGTATTTGCCCTGCCAAATGTGCTTCCTATAGAGGACAAGCATTTTTCCCCTATACCTAATATGGCTGCATTGAGCAATTTCATAGTGCCTTCCTGCTTTTGGCAGATACCAGCCATCTGAGAGAGCATATCCGCCACAGAAAGTATGTCAGCGCCCTCTCCATCTTTTCCCTGCTCATCGTTATTGGTTACATCTAAATTTTCCCTCTCAGCTGTCAATCTGTTTTTCTGTGAAGCAGGCATATTTTCTTCGCCGGTATGTGATCCACCGGTTCCCGGTGTCTGTGTCGGAGTTGTGGTTGCCTCTTTTTGCAAGGATGTTTTTCCTGAAGCGGTTTCCTCAGACCTATTGGAAGACGGAGAAGATGACGAAGCACCTGAAGATGATGACGTGCCGGAAGACCCCTGTCCTGTCTGCTCGGAAGGTACCGTTGGCGCAGTTGGAGTGGGAACCGGAGACGGCGTAGGTTCCGGCGGATAGGGAAAGGCACTTCGCTTCAATGTACGGGTTGCAATATTGCCTGCTCTGTCACGAACTGCCAGCACAACCTCCTTTCCCTCCTCTAAAAGAAAACCGGAGGAAGCACTCCAACTCTGCCCACCGTCAAAGGAATAGGCCTGCGCATCCAAACCACTCTCATGATCCTCAGCGGATACAGTTACATAAACGGAGGATTTTGTCATTCCATTTGTATCTGCGTTTACACTTTTGATAACTGGCGATATTTTATCAATGCAATGAATGTCTATGGAAGCCGTAAGACTTCTTCCTGAGGCATCGGTAGCAGTGGCGGAATATGTACCGTTTTCCGTCACATACAATTTCCCACCTTCCCAAGAACAGCTAACGCTCCCAGTTGTTAAATCTTGTTTTAACTCACTGACATTTGCTGTCAGCATAACACCGCTGTTTGTCCAGCCGTCCTCCGCACTGATACAAAAGGTGGTTGTTATTTCTCCTTCTTCTATATTGCAGTTTATCTTCTTTTCCTTATAGGTGTGAGTCCCCGGCATGCTTTCATCCCAATAAGAATGTTGAGTCCCACAGATTTTGCAATTAGTGCGCCCGTTCTTTTGCCATGTCACTCCCAGTCTTGAACACTTATAATGATCGACCACCACCCAATGCTCTGTTTGCGCGCTACAGGTGGTACAATGATAGGTGCCTGTAGTGGTGCTTTTCTGTACGGTATGACTCGATATGCAATTTTGTGTCACCTCGGTGTAGCAGGCATTCCCATGTACATGGGAAAAACCGACTTCGCTGCTTTTGATGTATCCGGCATTTACATGAAGAAAAGTGCAAAAGTACAAAGTTGCCGCGGTCACAGCTATGAGGCCATATAACATAGTAATTCTTATTTTTTGCATAAAAAATACCTCCTGAATTTGATGATGGCGGTTTGGGATTCCCAAACCGTGGCCCGATTCATTCAATTCAACAGGTATGTAGGTTATATTAACATGATTTTATAGTTTTGGCTATTAGTGTTTTTTCACAAGGTTCGCTCCTCATTTTTATAACATTATTACCAACGCCCGGCCTCAGATCGATATTTTGCCGCTTCTTCAGGTAATCCTAACTTATCATAGCAAAGGGCCAGTTTTTCTAATGTTTCCCCTCCCGCAGTCTTCAATGCCAAAATCGGTTCCGTTTCATAACATGCGTTATAATACCAAATAGCCGCCTCTTCAAAATCTTCCTTCTCAAAATAAAAGTCTCCAAACTCTCTGCATAGCTCACTGCATCCGCCATCTGCCAATACCTTGACGGCAAATTGAAAAAATACCGCATCATCCCCGCCCCTTCTGGCAGCAGCAGCTGTTACCAGACAGGCCTCCTTCACCGTATCCTGATTCCGCTCCGTATCCCTGGCAGCCTCATAAAAAACAGAACGGGCCTGTATAAAATCTTCCTTCTCACCCACCAGAAACAACTCTTTTGCATACATGTTTAAAAGCCGTCCGGAAAGGCGCTCTCCCCTCTTTACCGCCTTCAAAAATGCCGCAAAATCTCTTCCGGCATGAGAGGATTGTGGCATATGGGTAATGACAATATCGCTGTCATATATTACCGGAGAGATTCTGATCGTTTCATGAATGGGCTCCTCCCATACAAATTCCCGGAGCCGCTTAAAAAGCTTGGGTCTGTATTCCTCATCATAATTATATACCGTACCAAATTGCAGCTGGTTACCATATTTCATCTGAACGATCTCCACCTCGGGCAGCAGAGCTTCCTTCAATATCCTGAAGCGCTCTCTGTTCTCTTCGTCCAATACTTCATCCGCATCCGCAGAGTAAATATATTCCTTGGTGGCTTTGGAAAATGCATAATTTCTTGCAGCCGCAAAATCATCTATCCAGGTGAAATCATATAACAAAACGCCCGGATAGGCGGCCGCAATCTCTTTGGTGGAATCCGTTGAGCCGGTATCCACAATAATCAGCTCATCCACCAAATCTGCCACCGAATCCAGGCATCTCTTTAATATCTTTTCTTCATTTTTCACTATCATGCAGAGACTAATTGTAATCATAGGCCTTCCTTTTAAGCCCCTTAATCGAATTTACCTTCAATACACTCCGCAATCTCTTCTTTATCCATCCCAAGCACCAGTGCCAGTTCCCCGCAAAGCTTCTCCGCCGCCAGCTTGTAATATCTGCTGTCTACGGCAGTTACCTTGTGCCCTTTTTCCAGTCTGTTCTTTTTGCGAAAGTATAAGGTCTTCCACAGTCTGATCCATTCTCTGCAGTTATTGGACTGTACGCATTCCCGATAAACCATTTCCGCTGCCTTTTCATCACGAATGGTCAGTACCTGAGCCTGTGGAATGGAATCCAACAGACTGTCTGCTTCCATTTTGGAGAGAATCCTTCTCATGGACATCTGCTCACCATCCACAGGAAGATAGACCGTAGAAGTCTCCGAATAGATTGGCTTTAACATATAGTATTTACGTTTTTTATCTACACCGCTGATATTCAGCGTGGTAATCTCATGAATTTTGCAGACACCGTTATTTCCGCAAACCACATATTCACCGATCTTAAACATACTGACATTTCCTCCTTCTGCCATCATTTTAGCAGAAAATTTCAGCAAATGTCAGCGTTTTTTGACGATGAAAAATAATTTTGTTGATTTTGCTGACAATAGAACCCCATCATCTTGTGCAATTTCTCTACATGAAATATTATACCGTATAATAAAGATTATTGCTACTTATATTTCTATTCCCTAATTTTCCAAATTCTTATAATTAATTGACTATTGAAAGATATATCTGTTGTAGTTTTACAAAAAAAATATTATAATGGTTATAAATAGATTTGAAAGAAGGAATGAATTATGGAGATTATATTATTGGGCGGCGGCCTGCTGATCATTTTATTTGCAGTGATCGTTTCTGTTGTTTCATCTGTTGTTTCCGCTGTTGCGGCCGATCAGGATGTTGAAGACTAGATATGCCTGATATCATTCCCTATACCTATCGAAATCTGCCGATTCCCGGCGGTGGATACGTTACCGGCTTCCTTTTCTCCAAAAGGCATACCGGCTTGCTGTATGCCCGTACAGATATCGGCGGTACCTATCGGTATGATTATGCTGCCAATCGGTGGCATAATTTAATTTCCCATGTTTCCATGCAAAATCTAAGTGAAACTTATCCGGCCGCTATTTCGCTGGATGAATCGAATCCGGACAGACTCTTTATCATTTGTGGCACCCACAATGGAGAGGATGGAATCTTTGCCATGTCCGAAGATAGGGGCGAAAATTTTATCTATAAGCCCATTCCTACCCCTGTACACGGCAACTGGGCCGGGCGGGGTACCGGCTATCGTCTGGTCGTGGACGAGAATGACAGTAATACACTCTATTATGCCAGTCAGAGAGGCGGATTGCTTCGAACCCGAGATTTGGGCACTACCTGGGAAGAAATTCCCGTAAACGGAGAAAAACAAATGACTTTCGTTTGGCTTTCTCCCGACAGCAATACCATAGTAATCGGCACTGCCGGCCTTGCACATAAAGATAAACTACGCAGAGGCCACAGTTTATACATTTCCTATGACAAAGGACAGAACTTCTCCCCCCTGCCCATGCCTTCTCCTGCCGATTTTCCGGGTTCCCGGCTTTCCGGTCTGGTGGCACAGCGTTGTGAGTTTGACGGTACCTTTCTATATATCACCTGTTCAGTAACAGGCAGGCATCCTCTGGTAACAGAATCCGGCTATAGCTGCGATTGCGGAGATATTGTAGGAGGACGCGTTCTACGGTATTCCTTTGATTCTGCAAGAAAAATATCTGATTATAGGGATATTACACCCATTGCAGGCAATACAGATACAAAGGACATTGTCCTTCCAGAGGAACCGGATTTTCTGGAATACGGCTTTTCCGGCATTACCTCTTCGTATAATAGAATACACACGGCTAAACCCGGCCTGGTAGCCTGCTCCACCATCTGTAAGGGTGACGGAGATATGATTTTTCTGTCTTACGATTATGGCAACACCTGGG
Organism: Lachnospiraceae bacterium; assembly: GCA_022510705.1. Taxonomy (GTDB): domain Bacteria; phylum Bacillota; class Clostridia; order Lachnospirales; family Lachnospiraceae; genus Acetatifactor. Next base: position 49,776 of record JAFLSX010000003.1, on the reverse strand, counting down.
AATGCAAACTCTATGACCTTTCCATAGGGAAAATGGAATTTGATACGCCCTATATGCGCCCCTGTTATAACGGCGGGCACAATTTGATTCACTGGCTCAGTGACATTAAATGTAATCCCTTTAATCCCGACGAATTATGGTTTAATACAGGAACAGGTATTTTTGTTACCCGCAATCTTACCTCACCTACGGCAATTTTCAGTGACTGCTGTAAGGGCTTGGAGGAGACTGTCCATTTGAATATCTACAGCCTTCCTGCAGGAGAAGTACAGGTTATTGACATTTTAGGGGATTTAGGCGGATTTGCTTTTCGTGATTTGGATACGCCCTGTGAAAATTCTTTTTCCGATGTTGATGGAAACAGATATATCACCTGTATCAATGCTGACTTTTCTGATTATCAACCTCAAACTGTGATCATAACGCCCAGGGGAAACTGGTCAGGAAAGACAAAAGGCGGCTTAATTCTCAGCCATGACCAGTGCAGGAGTTTTGAACGCCTGCCCATGCCTTACGGACTCTCCTCTCGTATTGACAGTCTCCTTGTGCGTATTGAGCAACCCAATATCAATTCCGGCTGGGTAGCCATGTCACCTGACTGCAGGAACATTGTCTGGTCTATCGCGGAAGGGCAGCGTCTGCCCATGGATGCCGTAGTCTCCAGTACGGATGGAGGAAAAAGTTTTGTCCGTACCCGTATAATGGGTGCCGACGGAGACTCTCCCTGTTTAAAGGTCTATGCCGACAGAGTCAATTCATCTCTGATGTATGGCTTTGGCAGTGACTCTCAATTTTATATCAGCAAGGATGGAGGACTTTCATTTTTACGTTATATGACGCCACCAGATTGTCCCAGTGTGGATTTCGGTATGATTGACTGCTCAAACAAAGTGGAGATCAGAGCGGAATCGGGCAGAGAGGGCGTACTCTATCTTGCCCTGGGCACCTTTGGCCTCTTTAAGATGCTCTACGACAGCACTTCTGATTCTCTTCAACTGATCAGACTCACAAAGGAGGGAGATGCAGTCTTTCGGTTTGGCCTGGGACTTCTGCAGACAGGCGGCTGTTATTTACAGGAAGACAAAGCTTTTTATATCTGTGGTATCATTGACGGTAGTTATGGCTTCTACCGCTCTTTGAACCAGGGCACATCCTGGCAGCGCATCAATACAGATAAGCAGATGTTCGGTGATATTAATAGTATTGACGGCGACTGCCGCACCTTTGGACGTTTTTATATTGCTACCGGCTCTTTGGGCGCCTTATATGGTGATATGGATATATAAGTTGCTCAACAGACACCTCTACGTCAATGTTGCATAAGCAGTCATTCGCAGCTTTCTGGCCTCAGCAGTTGTACCTGCGCCACAGCGCTGGATGAAATATAACAGGGTCATATCTTCTGTAGGGTCCATTGTTACATAATTACCTGTCCAGCCGTCCCATCCGAATTCTCCTACACTGGCATTACTTCCCCACTCACCCGGATTCTCTAAGACTCTTACCAGACAGCCATAACCATATCCTTTCATACTATCCCAGTCACAAAAGCCACGCTGCGTCTTATTTAAATGATTCCTTCGCATAAATTCCACGGTCTTTCTGCCCAGTATCCGTGCACTGTTCCAACATCCGCCCCGCAGCAGCATATTGGCAAAATGACTGTAATCATCTATTGTAGATACCAGACCGGCACCGCCGGACTCAAAAACAAGTCCCTCGCCATACCCCTCCAAACCCAAAGGATTTTCGGTAAACTTCTCCAGACGATTCATTTCTTCCTTCCATTCATAATTGGCAGCAAATCGTTTCCTCTTCTCTTTTGGTACCACAAAACCTGTATCCTGCATACCCAGCGGTGCAAAAATCTCTTTTTCCAGGAATTTCCCGAAACGCATTCCCGAAGCCACCTCTACAATTCCTCCCAGGATATCCGCAGACAATCCGTAACGCCATCCTTCTCCGGGATGAAAACATAAAGGGATCTCCGCTATCTTACGGCAATATCCCAAAGTATCCGTAGGACGTCCTGCTTTTTGTTCCTGTTCCAATTGCCAGAAAAGTGCTCCCATTTTTCTTCCCGGCTCGCAGTCTTCATCACCATAGGTCAGCCCTGAGGTCATAGTCAGAAGATCCATTATCTGTATCTCTCTTTTGGCTTCTCTAATACTGCCATCCTCTTCCATAACCTGCATATTTGCAAATTCGGGAATATACTTTGAAACATTATCCCAGAGGTCCAACTTCCCTCTCTCAGCTAATATCAATACTGCCACAGCCGTAATCGGCTTGGTCATAGAAAACATTCTAAAGATCGTATCCCTTGTCATTATAATACCCGCTTCTCTGTCTGCATAGCCTTGGCTGGAGCTGTATAACTCCTTACCATGCTGCATCAAGAGTACATTAGCTCCCATAATACGACCTTCTGAAATTGCTTCATTTACAATATTGTCCATTATTTTCTTGTAAGTAAACATTTTTTCTCCATACATAAAAACCCGGCGTTATAAAACGCCGGGTCATAGTGTTTATGATTTAGTATCCAAACTCCTGTGCAAAATACAACTTATTACCAACTTCATATACTGCAATACTGCAGGTTGTATACTCAGTATCCAGAATATTTGCCGCATGAGTAGGGGAATTCATCCATCCCTCTACCAGTTTGGATGCATTGGTATATCCTTTTGCAAGGTTCTCACCCCACATCAGATCACTGTTTACAGTGTACCAGTCAGAACCATTCGGTCTGGTATGAGAGAACAGTGTTGCAAGTTCATTTGCACGAACCTGTGCACAAGCCTCTAATTGATCATCCCATACGAGCTCCGGAAGGCCATATGCTATTCTATAGGCATTCACCAAATTGAAAGCTTCTACTGCCATTCCCCGTAACTCTGCTGCTCTTGCAATCTCTGCCTCAGTCATCTCTGCACTCGCAAGAGATCCAACCAATGCAACTGCTTCTTCGTCAATGTACACAAGGTTGCTGATTGTTTCAGGTCCCCTAACAGCTGCTGACATACGAGAACTTCCACACGCTGTCAGCGAAAAAACCATAACTGCTGCGAGCATTAACGCCATAATTCTTTTTTTCATTGTCTTCATCTCCTTTACTCGCTATCTACCTTTGTATTAACCCTTTTTCTTTCCTGCCAACAACCAAGCTGCCAAGCCTGAGAGGGAAGCTAAGAACGCAACCGTCCATAAATCACTTTCATCACTTGTTTGCGGACGTCTGTCGGCGCCGAGTACGGAACCGTCAGCCAAAGGCGTATCTTCATCATCAATCGTCACTATACGAGGTCTTCTACGTCCTAAAACCGTAGGTTCATCAGGCTCATCACTGGGAGTCGGTGTCGGCTCATCACCTGGTGTCGGTGTGGGAGTCGGTGTCGGCTCATCACTGGGAGTCGGTGTAGGTGTAGGTGTAGGAGTCGGTGTGGAACTGGGAGTCGGTGTAGGCTCCGGTGTCGGCTCTTCGCTGGGAGTCGGTGTGGGTTCCTCACTAG
>JAFLSX010000003.1:0-46161 GCA_022510705.1 Lachnospiraceae bacterium | reverse complement strand
CCGGTGTAGGTGTCGGTGTAGACTCCGGTGTGGGAGTCGGTGTAGACTCCGGTGTGGGAGTCGGTGTAGACTCCGGTGTAGGTGTCGGTGTAGACTCCGGTGTAGGAGTCGGTGTGGATTCCGGCGTAGGTGTAGCTGTCTCTTCCGGTGTCGGTGTCGGTGTGGACTCCGGTGTAGGTGTAGCTGTCTCTTCCGGTGTCGGTGTAGGTTCCTCTTCCGGTGTCGGTGTAGGTTCCTCACTAGGTGTAGGTGTAGGAGCCGGTTTCGTGGATAAATCCGGTGCATGAATCTCACCATTCTGTTTGAAGGTGTCACAGAACACACGGCCTACGATCCAGTTTTCATTCCAAACAGTAGCTTTTAATGCATATACGGTACCATAGGTATTGTTGCTCAAAGATACCGAGGTTGCGTCATAGAAGTTCCAAGTAATGTTGTTTGCCCACCAAGCGTATGTCGGCCCGTTCCAATGTTTGAGATCCGATACGGTAGTACCGCCTACGTTGATAACAACCGTCTTGCCATCTTCAGCATAACTCTGAATCTCCTGTACCAGAGAATCATTGATACCGCTTCCGTCCGGTAAATCATATACGATAAGACCGGCCGCCTCATTGGTGGTCATTGTCTTATAGCTGTCAGACTTTGCTTGCAATGCTGTGAAAGCATTCTCGATAGACTGATTCATATAATCTGTATCTGCAATAGTATAAGAGTCTAAAGAACCGTTGCTGGAAGAGAAGAGGCCTGCAGTTGCCTGGGCCAAGTCAATACCCGAAAAAGCAGGAGTATCGTCACCGATGATCAGCTTTGTCTTATAATTCTGGAACATCAGGCCACCGGTGGTCTTGGCAACATACGCCAAGCTGTTGCTTCCCTGTCCGGAGAAATAGCCATTGATCTGAAGGCCAAGATTGATTTCCTTAGCAGCAACCGTTCCTTCAATATGGTTTCCTTGAGAAAAGACTCTGGTAAACACGGAATAGGAGTAGGGATCACCTACGTCTATTTTGGCTACTATCAGCTTTTCATTCTCATCTTTCGCATTTGACGGTGCCATATTAGCGTCCGCCATAGCAATGTCAGACAAGCCAACTACGGTACTTGCAACCACTACCGCACTCAGCACGCCGACCATCAACTTTTTCAGTTTGCCTTTCATGCTCTTTCTCTTCATACGCTCAACCTCTTTCTACTATGAAAACTGACATTTTTTCTATCTACTTATTAAGACTCCCTTTGGGTCAAAAAAGGTTCAACATTTTGGAAATATTTTTTAAATAATTCAAGTTCGTACTTATTCATGCAGATAGGGCTCTTTTGCCGTCATGGCACCGTGGATCATAATCCTTCTGCTGGTACCGGCCGAACCGTAACAGGTGGACAGGGAAACAATATTCGGTCTGTCCGACAAGTCCATTCTTGCCGTGTATAAAGAATTCTCTACCGCCCACTCCGTATATGCGTCATAGGTTTCATCCGTATTGAACGTCATATAACGGTCACTGGAGGATTTCGTCTTATAATAGGAAAAGATTTTATATGTGTAAACCCAATCTTCCGTATATATATAGAAATAGGGCTGTTCCTCACACAGGCTTGTATCATCGAGCAGCTTCTTAAAACCGCCAAACATACTGCCGTCACGCATATTATGTCCAAACACGAAAGTATTCCTGTCAGACCAATCGTCTGAAGCACCGCAATCCATAAAGATACAGCCTGCATAGAGTTTTTCGTCGTCAAAGGCATGCTTTAAATAGTAGGAATTGTCCTCGCCCTGCACGATCGGATAGCTGATATCCAGTGCCGGAAAGTAGAGCCACCCCTTAAAATCTCCATTCATAGCCTCCAGTGCAGCTATATCCAACTGCAAATCCGGATAGAAAACCTCTATCGGACCTTCCTCAACCGTATCCGCGGTTTCGGGAGTACTGTCATTCCTGACTGTAGCCCCTACCTTGGCAGCCAACTCCGCATAGGATTCGGCCGCTTTTTTCTCAGAAACTATGGCATCCACCATTCGATAACCACAGAAAACCACCAGTCCGGTCAGGCATATCGATATCAGTATACGTACTATTTTCTGAATATTCCCTTTCATTTCATCACTTTCCTTTTTTATTACTTTTATTATACATTTATTTTTTTACAAGAGCAATGTTTTTTTATAAAATCAGAAAAAAATAGCAAGAAAAAATGGCCTTTTTTTTCCTTTCGTGGTATTATTTTTATAGTTCCTCTGTTATGTAATAGGAGACAGAGGAAAAGGAGGGGATATACTATGACGTTTCTAACCATTCATGTAGTTGCTGCGATAACCGTTCTGGGACTTTTGTATGGCGTTTACCGAATGCGCCGTTTCTCAGATACAGTATGCCGCAGGGACATCATTTTTGCCGTGTTGTTTGGCGGATTTCTCATACGCTGCCTGTTTGCGATCTTTTATCAGTCTGTTTCGGAGGATACGCTCTACTTTGCCGACATGACCTATCTGGCCTTTGACAACAAGCTATCCGAATTTTACGCTTCCAGAGTAGCCGAATCCTTTACGCCCGGCGTTACATACATATTTTGGATTCTGGGCTGTATTTACACCGTGACCGGCATTCCGTACCTTTCCGGCGGTTTTTTACTTTTGCTTAAACTGCCCGCAATTCTGTGCGATATTGTGGCCGGGTACCTGATTTACAAAGTCTGCCTGAAAGCAGTCGGCGAGAAACGTGCCCTGCTGTTTTCAGCCATATATTTGTTTAATCCTGTTATTTTGATGAATTCCTCCATATGGGGACAAATGGATTCCATCTATACCCTGGCAGTAGCCGCCATGTGCATTTTTTTGACTCAGAAAAAACTGACGCATGCAACTGTCGCATTCGGTGTGGGATTTCTCTTCTCCCCGTTGATGATCTGGTTTTTGCCCCTTCTGCTGATCGGTTTGATCGATCAGGTAATATTGCATGATTTTACCCCTCGAAAATTAGGCTACCACCTGAGTGTGGCGCTCTGCACCGTATCCTGTGTGCTTTTAGCCAGCATTCCTCTGGATTTAAACCAGGTGTTTACCCGCTATGTCAACCAGCTGTTTTCCTCGGGTTATGCCGCAGTAAATGCCTTTAATCTATGGGGACTGCTTGGGCAGAACTGGATTTCCCAAAATACCGTTCCCCTTCTTTTTTCCATTGGGCAGATGGGTATCGTGATTTCTTTTCTGATTGCTGCAGTAACGGTTTTTCTGTTCTTCAAACTGCCCGGCATCAAGGGACGCTATTACCTGATGGGTGCATTTTTGACTGTCTCCATGTTTTTATTTTCCACGGGTATACATGATCGCTATCTCTACCCCGCAATACTGCTCTTTTTATTCGCTTACCTTGAGCAGTCTTTCCGGGAGCTGTATGTTTGTTACATCGCATTCTCCATATTACATATGTATAACTTGGGGTACTCTCTCTTTATTTATGACTATCAGAACTACAGCCGGAGATCCTTTGTGATTCTGTTCTTTTCCGCAGCATTTTTACTTACGGGCAGCTTCTTCTATCGCCTGTTTTACCGCTTGCTGTTAAAACCCTCCGCCAGATTTCCCATGCCGGAGTTCGATTTCTATCCCCTTTGGCAGAAGGATCCTGACCAGGCTTCTAAATCAGGTATTTCCTATGCGCCCGAACCTTCAGTCAAAAAGATGGCCTTTACCCGTATGGATATTCTGATCATTCTTATCATTACACTGGGGTACAGCTTTTTTGCCCTGCGGGATTTGGGCAGTCTTCGCGCACCTCAATCGGAATACCTCATGAGCGAAGGGGACTCCATTGTACTGGAAATGAAAGAAAATGAACTGCCCGACAGACTGTACTGGTATCTGGGCAGCTATCATAAAAGAGAATTTACTCTGGAATACAAAACTGCCGCAGAGGGAAACTGGGTTACCATCAACGAAGATCTTACCATGTCCGATGTGTTTAGATGGTCGTATGTCGACTTGCCGGCAAACTCCCGCTATCTCCGCCTGACTTGCAAGAGTGATATTGCTTCTGTGATGGAGCTGGTTTTTACCGGCTATGACGGTGAAGTGTTTATGCCTGTCAATGCACCGGATTACACGGCTCTCTTTGACGAAGCGGATATGTTCTCCTCCGACCTCAGTTTCAGGAACGGTACTTATTTTGACGAGATTTACCATGCCAGAACGGCGTATGAATATATACACGGGCTGACCCCTTACGAGAATACTCACCCTCCTCTGGGAAAGCTTATTATGTCCATTGGCATTATGCTCTTTGGCATGACGCCCTTTGGTTGGCGTATTATGGGTACCTTGATCGGTATCTTAATGCTGCCCGTCCTCTATCTGATCGGACGTGATCTGACACGCAGCCGGATATTAGGCGGCTTTGCCTGTCTGCTCTTTGCCTTTGACTTCATGCACTTTGCCCAGACGAGGATTGCCACTATTGACGTCTACGTAACCTTCTTCATCCTGCTGATGTACTACTTTATGTATAAATACTGCCGGATGAGCTTTTATGACTCACCGTTATCTAAGACCCTGTTGCCCTTAGGAGCCTGCGGTATCAGCATGGGATTGGGCATTGCCAGCAAATGGACCGGAGTATATGCGGGCGCCGGTCTTGCAGTGCTGTTTTTCTATACCCTGTACCGCCGCTATCGGGAATACCGCTATGCTAAGGCTTCACCCAATGCTTTCAGTAACGGAATTCCCCATAGTCAGGTTATTTCCCGCTTTGCCTCCTATACAAAGAAAACAATACTTTTCTGTATCGTATTTTTTGTACTGATACCTTTTATGATCTACCTATTGTCCTACCTACCCGTTAAAAGCGGGAACCAGGGACTGTTTACCAGAATGTGGGGCAATCAGCTGCATATGTTTCATTACCATTCCGGACTGGATGCAGAACATTACTATGGCTCATCCTGGGATCAGTGGCCCACAATGATAAAGCCGATTTTCTATTATTCGGGTGTCATAGATACGGATCTGCGCCAGGGCATCAGCGCCTTTGGTAACCCACTAGTCTGGTGGGTGGGCATTCCGGCCTTCTGCTATATGGTTTATTTGGCCCTGAAAAACAAGGACAGAACGGCCTCCTGGCTGTGTGTCAGCTACCTTGCACAATATCTACCCTGGTGCTTGGTATCCAGACTGACTTTTATTTACCACTACTTCCCCAGCGTACCCTTCGTTGTACTGATGATCATGTATTCGGCTTATAAATTAAAAAACCGGATGTCACAAAAGAGTTACTACTATGCCTTGGGACTGTATGCCGTGGGCACCGTAGGATTATTCCTTCTGTTCTATCCGGTTCTCTCAGGTCAGACCGTCAGTCTGAACTATGTAAGCCAGTTCCTGCGTTGGATGGACAGCTGGGTACTGGTACTCAAATGAGATCACGATATAGTGCTTGAGCCGGCAGTATTGCCGGCTCAAATACTTAGTTATATATTGCAATATCCCTTCCTTCCCTGACAAATATGGGAATAACATCCAACGGAGCTTCTACGGTGATACGCTGACCACCTGCGTACACTCTGCCGGTACGGGCTTCCACCCAGGAAAGTCCGGCAGGCAGATAGAGACTCCTTTCTCTTTGTCCCATTTCCATAACCGGAGCCACCAGAATATCTGCTCCAAACATATACTGATCCTCGATTTCCCAGCAGACCGCATCCCCGGGAAAATCAAAAAACATAGGCCGCATGATAGGGGCCCCCGTCTGACTGGCCTGACGCATACACTCCCTGATGTAGGGCCGCAGTTTCTCTCTGATAAAGAGATACTGTTTTAGGATTTCATAGTTCTCCTCTCCAAAACTCCATACTTCATTGTCCTGACCGGAAGTCAGCTGGCGTACATTGTTGATAAACTCCTGCTCTCTCTCATACCAGGGAGAACGCTCCCCATGCATCCGAAATACCGGACAAAAGGCTCCCCACGCAAACCATCTTACCAAAAGTTCTTTAAAATACGGATCGGAAATATCTCCACCCACAAATCCGCCTATATCGGAGGTCCACCAGGGAATACCGGCCATCCCCATATTCAACCCCGCCTGAAGCTGCTCCCTCATGGTGCGGAAAGAAGAATGTATATCTCCGGACCAAGTCAATACACCATATTTCTGACTGCCCGCCCAAGCGCAGCGTACCAGGGACATAATTTCCTTTTCCCCGCAGGCTTTCAATCCGTCATGAAATCCCTTTGCATACATGAGAGGATAAATATTGCTGCACTGCAGGGCAGGTCCCGCATAGTAACGGTAGTTGTCAAAATCATAGGGACCGTACTCCGGTTCTGCTTCATCCAGCCAAAAAATCCTTATACCTTTATCATAATAATTTTGTTTACATTTCTCCCATACAAAGGCCTGAGCACCGGGATGGGTAGCATCATAGAATATCGTATTCCCCATCCAGGTCATATGGTTGGCATTACCTCTATCGGCCCGTACCAGATAGCCCTTGCTGCTCATTTCGCCAAAGTTCTCACTTCTTTCATCTATGGTGGGCCATACCGATACCACGGTTTCAATTCCCAGTTCCTTAAGCTCCCTTATCATGCCCTCCGGATCGGGCCAGTCCCTGGGTTCAAACTTAAAGTCTCCCTGCATTGTCCAGTGAAAGAAATCCACTACAATGGCGTCCATGGGAAGCCCCCTTCTCTTGTGTTCCCTGGCCACGGATAAAAGTTCTTCCTGCGTGCGGTATCTTAATTTACACTGCCAGTATCCCATACCGTACTCCGGCATCATGGGGGTTCTGCCCACGGCCGCACTGTAGTTTTTTTCAATATCCGCCGGCGTATCTCCCGCGGTTATAAAATAATCCAGTTTCTTCGTCCTTTTCGCATACCACTCGGTTTTATTCATACCAAAATTTGCCGTACCGATGGCCGGATTGTTCCAGAAAAAGCCATACCCCCTGCTGGATACATAGAAAGGTACACTGGCCTGAGAATTTCTGTGTGCCAGTTCCAATAGCGCCCCCTTCTTGTTCAGATGCTTTTCCTGATACTGTCCCATCCCAAATATTTTTTCATCGTCATAAGCTTCAAACCTGGCTGTCAGCTCATAGTCGTCACTCCCAGGAATGGGCTTCAACTCTCTTGCCACCACCCGCAGAGGAACGCTGTAACGGTTGATACGGTCTCTGTTACGCCAGTACTCCTCAGTCAGGATTTCCCCTTTCTGGTTCAGAAAGCTGATCCAGCCTTCCGGATTCACTCTGGCTGTGATCTTTCCGTTCTTTAGGCTTGCCACTACGCCCTTTTGATGATACTTTGCCCAATTCTCCCCTCTATACCAGGGATCTGTAGTGTCCACCTCCTCAAAAGAAATCACCGGCGTACATACCTTCACCGGTTCACAGAGCGCCCAGTCATTTTTATCCATTTCCGGCTCCGCCGTCATCCGTATCCGCAGAGAATCCTCTCCCCAGCATTCTATGACTACTCTGGATACGCCTTCCTGTATTATCAGCCTACCGTTTTCTTCTCTGACCATACTTTTCCTTCCTTTCCAAAAGGGACTCGCCCCGTTTGCTTTCATTATAGCGGTCAAAGAAGGTTTCGTACACTCTTTTTTCGTCTTGCCGATTTTTTTATTATCTGTTACACTAGAATTAAAGAGAAATGATGTAAAAAAGGGATGTTAAGAGAGACCCGGAAAGGAGAGCCTATGGGAAAAATCAAGTTCGTAGCAGATTCCGCCTGTAATCTGTCCTCCGATTTATTAAAACAGTTTGATATCTCCATTCTCCCTTTGTGCATTATCATGGGAGAGCAATGCTACTATGACGGTCAGGATATCACCCCGGAAGATATTTATAAATGGTCCGACGCCAATAAGACCACGCCGAAAACGGCAGCTGTTACCGTTGAAAAAGCAGTAGAGATCCTGCGGCCCTTTGTGGAAGCAGAGAGGGACATTATTTTCTTTGGCATCTCCTCTCAACTGAGTGCTACCTGCGATGTCATTCGTACCTTGTCCGAAACCACAGGGGATTCCCGTTATGGAGCTATCCGCGTCATAGATTCCCGGAGCCTTTCCACCGGCATCAGTCTGCAGATACTTTACGCTGCTTCTCTGGCAGCGGTGGGGAAAAATGCGGATGAGATCGTAGAACTTGTCAACAACCGCAGGGATAAGGTAAATGCCAGCTTTCTGGTGGATACTATGACCTATCTGGCAAGAGGCGGCCGATGCAGTTCCGTTACTGCCCTGTTGGCCAATACCCTGAAGGTCAAACCCAAGATTGAGGTTACAGACGGTGTTCTGGATATAGGCAGAAAATATCGGGGCAGCCCGAAGTTTGCTATTTTTAGATATGTGGAAGATTTAAAGTCCCAACTCCTGTCAGCGGATGAGACCTGCATATTCATTACCCATTCCGGTTGTTCCCAGGAAATTATAGACGATGTATGGGCTTATCTGGCAGATCTGCACCATTTCCGCCGAATATATGTAACTCATTCGAGCGGAGTCATTGCCAGTCACTGCGGCCCCGGCACTCTGGGCATCTATTTTTACAAAGCATAATAAAGCGGGTATCCTGTAAGGCATTTCATACCTTTGGGGATACCCGCTTTTTGTATCATATTAAAATCTTAGTCTACAGATATTTTTTTAAAAGTTCCACCTTGTCCAATTTCTCCCAAGGCAGATCCAGATCGTTTCGTCCAAAATGACCGTAAGCTGCCGTCTGTTTATAAATAGGACGGCGCAAGTCAAGCATTTTAATAATGCCTGCCGGGCGCAGATCAAAGTTCTCCCGGATAATAGCCACCAGCTCCAGTTCGGAAAGCTTACCCGTACCGAAAGTATCCACACGTACGGAAGTAGGCTGTGCCACACCGATTGCATAGGAGAGCTGAATTTCACATCTCTCTGCCAGTCCTGCCGCCACAATATTTTTTGCTACATAACGAGCCGCATAAGCCGCGGAACGGTCCACCTTGGTACAGTCTTTTCCGGAGAATGCACCGCCGCCGTGGCGTGCATATCCGCCATATGTATCCACAATGATCTTACGGCCCGTCAGTCCCGCGTCTCCATGGGGACCACCGATCACAAAACGGCCGGTAGGATTGATAAAATACTTGGTATCCGCATCCAAAAGCTCCGTTGGAAGCACCGGCTCAAACACATACTTTTTAATATCCGCATGAATCTGTTCCTGTGTCACATCCGAATCGTGCTGCGTGGAAAGTACTACCGCCTCCAGGCGAATGGGCTTTCCGTCTTCATCATACTGTACGGAGACCTGACTCTTGCCGTCCGGACGAAGATAAGAAAGGGTTCCGTCCTTACGCACCTTGGTAAGCTGCTTTACCAGCTTATGTGCCAGAGCAATTGGATAGGGCATATATTCCTCGGTCTCATTGGTGGCATAGCCGAACATCATTCCCTGGTCGCCGGCACCGATGGCCTCCAGCTCCTCCTCGGACATAGCTGCTTCAACGCTCTGCTTTGCTTCCAGTGCCTTATCCACACCCATGGCAATATCGGCAGACTGCTCGTCAATGGCCACCATAACAGCACAGGTATTGCCGTCAAATCCTACTTCCGAACTGTCATAGCCTATTTCTTTCACCGTATCCCTCACGATCTTCTGAAAATCGATATGAGCCTTAGTAGTTATTTCGCCCGTGACCAATACAAAACCTGTGCAGCTTGCGGTTTCACATGCCACGCGGCTCATGGGATCCTGCTCCATCAAAGCATCCAGTATGGCGTCAGATACTGCGTCGCACATTTTGTCGGGATGCCCTTCCGTAACAGACTCTGACGTAAATAATAGTTTTTCTTTTTCCATGGTTTTCTCTCCTTCCGTATAAAAAAGTCCGCTTATATAATAAGCGGACCTGATACCATAATGTTCAAATCCTCTTATTGTTCGACCTGCCAAATGCAGGATTCTCGCTCAGGGAGGCACCTTCCGCAATCTGCGGGGTTGCCGTGGCTTCATAGGTCCTATGTACCTCCACCACTCTGAATAAGAGAAATATTACAATGCAATTATTGCATACTATTATCCAATTTTTAACTTGAATTTTTGTAATTCCCTTTGAGAATCCACCTTTTCAATCTGTGCTCCCAGCATCTGAAGTTTTAAGTGAAAATCCTCATAGCCACGCTGGATATAGTGGATATCCTCAATGATAGAATAGCCCTCGGCTGCCAATGCCGCCAGAACCAGTGCTGCACCTGCCCGAAGATCCGGTGCATTGATACTGGCACCCGTATACTGCGCACCGCCGTTTACAATGGCTGTATTACCTTCCACTTTAATGCTGGCACCCATGCGGATCAGCTCATCCACATATTTGAAACGGTTTTCAAAAATACTTTCCGTCACAATACTGGTGCCGGTAGACAGAGCTAAAGCCACCGTAATCTGAGGCTGCATATCGGTTGGAAAGCCCGGATAAGGCAGGGTCTTCACCTGCGTGTGCCGAAGTGGCTTTGCAGCGACTACACGCACTGCATCGTCTGATTCCTCTATTTCGCAACCGATTTCCAAAAGCTTGGCGGTAATGGATTCCAAGTGCTTGGGAATCACATTTTTTACCGTAATATCACCCTTGGTAATCGCAGCTGCAAACATAAAAGTACCCGCCTCAATCTGGTCGGGAATAATCGCATACTCCGTACCGTGAAGATTGTGAACCCCTTTGATCCGGATCACATCCGTACCCGCACCTTTGATATTGGCGCCCATACTGTTTAAAAAGTTAGCCAAATCTACCACATGGGGTTCCTTGGCTGCATTCTCAATGATCGTAGTGCCTTCCGCCAATGCGGCGGCCATCATGATATTGATGGTAGCACCTACGGAAACCATATCCATATATATATGACTGCCTCTTAAGCGCTCTGCATGCGCCTTAATTAATCCATATTCAATTTTAACGTCTGCACCCAATGCACAAAAACCCTTAATATGCTGATCTATAGCGCGGCAGCCAATATCACAGCCACCGGGAAGCGCCACTACCGCACTTTTGTACTTAGCAAGCAATGCACCTATAAAATAGTAAGAAGCGCGAATCTTACGAATATTATCCCCGTCCACAACAAAATCGTGAATCTGGGAGGCGTTAATGGAAACGCTGTGTCTGTCCTTACGGTTTATTAAGACACCGATACCCTGCATTGCATCCAAAAGTACATTGGTATCCCTCACATCGGGTATATTATCTACCTGTACCGTTTCATCCGTCATGATGGAAGCTGCAATAATCGGAAGGGATGCATTCTTAGCCCCGCCTATTTCAACTTCCCCAACCAATGGATTTCCGCCTTTGATTGCGTATTGTTCCATTTTCTATCCCTCTATACACGGACCATTAAATCCATGCGCATTTTTTATTTAACCCCTTCAAAATGCCAATACACTCAAAACACTTCTCAATAAAACATTTTTACCATTATATACCGTAGCGGCAGATTTGTAAATACGAATGCCTGTTCGGCCTGCATTTAGTTCTCCAGATAGTTTAACGGGTTTACCTGCGTATTGTTGATAAGCATTTCAAAATGCAGATGAGGACCTGTGGCAACACCCGTGCTGCCGCTTAAACCAATCCTCTCACCTTGGGAAACTCTCTGACCTGAGGATACCAGCACTCTGCTCAAATGCGCATAGCGGGTCTGGCGTCCGTCATCATGCTGGATATAGACTACATAGCCATAACCGCTTCCCCATCCTGCTTTAACCACCGTACCGCCGCTGGAAGCAACAACCGCAGTACCGGTCGGCACAGCCCAATCCACACCCTTATGGTAGGTGCTGGCACCTGCTGTCGGCGCTTTCCTACGTCCGAATCCCGAGGTCTGGCGTCCACCTGAAACAGGTCTGATATAGGTAGGCGGCACGATAGTACCCCGTTCCACTATCTTGGGTACTGCCTCCATGACTATCTCTTCCTTAATAATTTCCCGTCCCACTTCCTTATCGTTACGATAAGAAACAACGGCAATTACTTTTCTAAAGCCTGCAGAAGGCTCCTGCAGTGTTTTTGTCTGATAGGTATACCAATTGTCATTGTCTTTATAAATGATATCCGCATCATAAATCTCTTTTAAATATAACTGTTCCTGCCTATCCAAAGACAGCTCAGGTTCCGGTATGGTAATGATCAGTTCCTGACCCACACGGATGGTAGAGTTGATCGTTTCCAAACTGTCATTCATTTCCACCAGCCGTTCCATAGGAATATCCACCTTGATGGCAATTCCGGAGAGAGTATCACCGGAAACCACTTCGTAAACAGAGTTGACTTCCTGTTCTTTGATAACCTCTTCCATCGCCTGGTCTAAGGGCGTCAACTGGCTTTCATCCAAATAAGCTTCTACAATCTCTACTTCTTCAGCAAAGTCCATGCTCACCAGACCCTGTTCATAGTCCTCAAAATCCATCTCAAAGATAGGCTCCGCTTCTTCAAACGCTTCTGCAAATACGCCGTCAATACCGCCCACCATGGATGGAAGAGCGTTTGCCTCCAGTGCTTCAGCTTCTTCATCTTCCCGAATATCATGCACCCTGGCCGTCAGCACATTAAATTCCCTGCCTTCTGCATGCACCAACTCCACTTGATATATGCCCTCAGAGTCATACTTGTCCACTGCTGCCTGAAGAAGCTGTTCCACTTCCTCACGGCTTCCCAGATTTACCATGTAATTATTGACCTTCACCACAAAGGAGCGCTGCATGGTTTCTTTTATATTATTCCGGAGAATCTGCCGCATTCTCTCCTTAAGCAGCTCTTCGTCGTCAATTCTGCCCCAGAGTACTGCCTGTCCTTCCAGATTCATATCTACATCTATCAGAACTAATTCATCAGTATCCTGCACCAGTTCCCGTCTGGTCTCCTGTAAAAGCACTTCCGCCCGGGCAGTGTCACCTACTACTCCTACACTTTCCCCGTTTAAATAAACAGTAAATATATTTTCCGCGGGATCCTCCCACTTAACGTAAGCCGGAAAAAAGAGAGCTGCTATAAAAAGTATGCCCCCTGCAAGCTTCATATATGTAAATCGTAATCTTTTATAATGTTTGGTAATTTTTTTCAACATAATATTTTCCTACTGTAAAAACAATAACCGTATATGCAATATATTATCAGCATTTTTTAAAGTTGTAAAGGTATGAATCCCCGCTGTATAATAATGGTAACTACCGAAAAAGGAGATACATACGTGGAACCGATCATTTTTCATATCGATGTCAATTCCGCATATTTAAGCTGGACCGCATTGGAACGGCTCTCACAGGGAGATCCCGTGGATCTGCGTCTGATCCCTTCTATAATAGGCGGTGATATGGAACGCCGCCATGGCGTTGTACTTGCAAAATCCCTTTCCGCCAAGTCCTTCGGTATCGTAACCGGCGAACCGGTTGTCAATGCTCTAAAAAAATGCCCGCAATTGGTAATGGCCTCGCCGGACCATAGTTTGTACACCAGAAGAAGTAAAGCCCTTATGAACTTCCTATCCGATATCTGTCCCGATATCGAACAGGCCAGTATCGATGAATGCTATATGGATTTTACTTCGGTAGCTCATCTCTATTCTTCCCCGATAGAGGCAGCATTATCCATCAAAGATGAAATTTACCACCGATTCGGTTTTACTGTTAATATTGGTATCTCCGATAAAAAAGTACTGGCTAAAATGGCTTCTGACTTCAAGAAGCCCAATCTGGTCCATACGCTCTATACCCGGGAGATTGCAGAAAAGCTCTGGCCACTGCCCGTATCTTCCCTTTTTATGTGCGGCCATTCCAGCGTAGATACATTGAAAAAATTGGAAATTTTAACCATAGGTGAGCTGGCAAAGACGGATCCCGCCATCCTGGCCTCTCATTTAAAAAGCCACGGTATGTTACTATGGAATTATGCAAACGGCATAGATGATTCCATCGTCATAGCGGAACCGGTCAAACGCAAGGGTGTGGGCAATTCCGTCACCTTAGGACATGATGTGACACAGCGGGAGGAGGCAGCCAAAACATTGCTGTCCTTAGCTGAGTCCGTTGGAAAGAGTCTGCGTGCTGAAAATGAGTCCGCCGGTCTGGTCTGTGTGGAAATCAAATACAGTACCTTTCAGTCCGTTTCTCATCAGACCACCCTGCAGACCCCTACCGCCTCTACAGAAACCATATACCGGACCGCTCTTTCTCTGTTTGACGCTATCTGGAGTCAGCATCCTATCCGGCTTTTGGGAATTCGCACCTCTCATCTGACAGAAGCGGATGAACCTGTACAGTTATCTCTTTTCGATGGGGACTCAAATCAGGTACGGGAAGAAAAACAGAAAAAACTGGATGCTGCTCTTGATTCCATCCGCAACAGATACGGCTCCTCTTCCATTGTCAGAGGCAGCCTGCTTTCTGCACCGGAGGCTGAAAAAGGTATCGGGACCGATTCCTGATGCTCCTCTGTCATTATCATAAAAGCTCTTGTCAGCGCTTTTTACGTACGCTGTAACCGAAGGTTCCCAATCCGCGTCCCAAGGAATAATAGGATCCGTGGGAATAGACAATGGGTTTTGCATCCTCTAAGTGAAACTTATGATTTTCGTCCATATAATCCTCCCGTACATGAACTGCTACCACTTCAGCCAGAAACATATCATGACTTCCCAATGGCTTCACTTCCGTCACACGACACTCAATATTCACCGGACTCTCTGCGATCAGAGGCGCTCTCACTTCATTTGCCGGCAGAGAAGTCAGTTTCATCTTGTCAAACTTGTCCACATCCCGCCCGCTTTTTACACCGCAGTAATCTACTGCATAGACCAATTCCTCTGTAGTCAGGTTGATAACAAATTCTCCCGTTTCTTTCAGCATTTTATAAGAATAACGCTCCGGGCGCACGGAGATGGATACCATCGGCGGATTACTGCATACGGTACCTGTCCATGCAACGGTCAATATATTCTTTTCTCCGTCGGTTCCGGCTACGCTCACCAAGACTGCCGGCAATGGATATAGCATATTGCCCGGCTTCCATAACTGCTTTTCCATACTTGCCTCTCCTTCTAACAGGAAAAGGCCCTCTAAAGGGCCTTCTGTCTGTTTCCGTTATGATTATAATTTAAAGAATATGCAGATAAACCAAAATCTGGAATATCACCCCTGCCACTGCTGCCAGCAGCGCCACTGCGGAGACACCTAAGACTGCGCTTAGCTTTCCGGAAAGGGAAGCAATGCTTTTTGCTGTTGCATCGTTCTGCTTGCCGTTTTCCTCTACCATCGCAGCCTGCACGTTACGGTATACCTTGACATTTTCCTTATGCACATGGTCGGAAAGCTGTTCAAACTGTTCATTCTGCGCCTGTTTTAATTCGGAAAGCAGAGCCTGCAATTCCTCAGTATTCTGGGAACCGCCCTGCCCCTGCATCTCCTCAATCTTGGCAATGCTGGAAGCCAAAAGCATTTCCACCTTGGACATGCTTTCTTCCGTCTTCACGGTATTTTCTGCCATCTTACCCAAAGCCTGCTGCGTCATGGCAGTATTTTCATCCATCTTGCTCAGGGCCTGCTGCGTCATGGCAGTATTTTCATCCATGCGTGCCAGCGTATCCTGCATTTTAACTACATTTTCACCTACACGGCCCAATGTCTGCTCGGTGCGTCCGGCGGCATTCTCCATACGGGTTAAGACCTGTTCGGTTCTGGTCGCATTTTCTTCAACCTTAGAAATGCTTCCTTCTAATCTGGCTGCATTCTCCTCAATTTTACCGGAGTCCTGCACCACATTTACGGCACTTGTTTCCACAGCTTTTGGCTGCAGAGCGGCAGTTTCTAACTTGCCCAAGCTGTTTTCAGCCCTAACTACCACTGCCTCCAGCTTATTCAGGCTTTCCGCAGTTCTCACCGCATTTTCTGCAATTCCGCCGATACCGGCTTCCATCAACTCCTGCGTCTTTGCTATCGTCTGCTCGGCTTTCACGGTACTTGCTGTCAGAGCGGAAGCACCCTGCGCATATTGCTCAGCCGTTTCCTTAAGTTTCTGAATTACAACATTATATTCTGCATTCTGCCCTTGCTGCATCGGCTGAGGAGCAGTTTCCGCACTATCGGCAGCAACATTGGCTTTTATAATTTCCTGTGCATTTATTCTTTGCGCCAGTTTGTCCATGAATGTATCCATTACAATCCCTCCAAATATATCCCTTTAAGGCTCACGATATTATTTTATCATTTTTTTTAAAAAAATACAATATAGAACAAAATATGCATTTATCATTCATCTTTTTTATTTGATTCTCGCATATTGTGCACTTTGCATACATTCTGCACCTTTATCCACATTTTTTTGTATTTTTTACCTTTTCTTCACATGTTGTTCATAGTTTGTTCATAAACAATTGCTATACTATATTTACTGAGACAGGCAAATGATGTAATGTTTTCATTACACACATAGATAAATTTTTTCATAATAGCCCCGGTGCAGAGATGTATCGGGGCACTCCTCATTTTACCGGTTTGTAAACCTAAGTATCCCCCATGGCTGTTCTTCACCATGGGGGATACTTTTTATATTTCCGCAGCCTCTGTGCCACTCATTCCCAAAATTTCTTCATTCAATGTCAGCATCCTGGCATCCAAATCCGCCACCAGTTTGGCACATTCAATCAACTCGTTTCTGATATGCTCCGGAGCGGCCCCTTCAAATTTATAATGCATTTTATGCTCCAGGCTTGCCCAAAAGTCCATAGCAACCGTACGAATTTGAATTTCCACCTTAGTATCCACAATTCTATCCGATAAATACACAGGCACGGAAACCAGCATGTGATAACTCTTATAGCCACTGGCCTTCGGATAGGTAATATAGTCCTTGACAGAGAGTATTTGGATATCCTTTTGTTCTCTGATCATGTCTGCAATCCGATAAATATCCGAAGTAAAGGAGCAAATAACACGAATCCCCGCTATATCATTTACATACCGGATCATGTTCCCGATAGTGGACTCGTAACCATGACGCTTTAGTTTTTTCACAATGCTTTCCGGTGTCTTAATTCGTGCTTTAATATGCTCTATGGGATTATATCTATGCACCAGCTGAAACTCGTCGTTTAATATCTCCATCTTGGTCTGCACCTGCTTTAAAGCTGCGGTGTAAGTAAGATTCACTTCTGTCCAGCTGTCCACCTCATTATCCTTATATGTACGATAGTCCATTATAATACCAACTCCTTACTCACAGGCAGAGTGCTAAAACGCTTTACATTCCCGCTTCACTTGTCGAATGCACATTTGCCCTTTGCATGTATTATACCACACTTTGGAAAGATTTTGTATATTTTGGACAAAATTTTAACATTTATTTAAGAATTTATGTGACATTTTCCTTTTTTCTGCTATAATAAGACAGATACAGAAATTCGAAAACGTAAAAGGAGAGCATAATGTTCCGTCTATGGGCAAAGCTTTTTAAAGACAACCGTATGTTAAAGGATACCGTAGTGGAGGATGCGAGTGCCGACACACGCACACATAAGATCTTTCATGCATTGGATGAAATCTGCTATCAATTTGATCTGAGCAAGCCTATTTGGCTGGATTCCACCATAGCAGAGTTTAAACGGCACGACAAGGTTCGCTTTACCCATGACAATTTTATAGAAAGTATAGACTTTGACTATATGGAAATACAGGTTATCGAAGAGGACTGAAGTCCTCTTTTTTATTTTCTGCTATTGACATTTTTATCCATGTGATGTATCATCATTTATGCATCATGTAGTTTTTAATACTACTTGTTGTGTCGTACGCAGATTTCTTGCGTATAATTTCTATGTAAACGTATATGTTAATTGATGATGAAACCTATATTTGGGTCAGTAAAAGGAGGATGTTCCCATGCAGATTACCATTCGTGAGCCCGGCAGTGCCATTACCCATTTTATTGGCATGATGCTGGCACTCTTTGCAACTGTTCCACTGTTGATAAAAGCCGGTATTACCTCCGGCAGTAAGAACTTCATAGCTATGACAATTTTCATGCTGAGCATGGTGCTGCTGTACGGTGCCAGCACTGCATACCATTCCGTCAATTTCAAGGATAGGCCCCTGCGCATTTTCCGCAAAATAGATCATATGATGATTTTTGTACTGATTGCAGGTTCTTATACACCGGTGTGTCTGATTGTTTTCGGAGACAAACAAGGTTATACCCTGCTCTCCGTGGTATGGGCCATCGCCATTGTAGGTATGATCATTAAAGCCTGCTGGATCACCTGCCCGAAATGGTTTTCCTCCATTATCTATATTTCCATGGGCTGGGTCTGTATCTTTGTTTTTAGACGGTTGCTGTATACCCTGCCGCTTTCCGCTTTCTTATGGCTTTTAACCGGCGGCATTATTTATACGGCAGGCGGTGTGATCTATGCCCTGAAGCTGCCTCTGTTTAATTCCAGACATGAACATTTCGGTTCTCACGAGATATTTCATATTTTCTGTATGGCGGGCAGCGCCTGCCACTTTATCTTTATGTACTGCTACGTAGCATAAGTTCGCAGACAACAGCAATTTTTGCCTTATTCTTTCGCATAAAAACAGCGCATCAAAGTGCGCTGTTTTTTATTTCTATTTTTCCTTTACTCACCGTATCCGTCAGGGTTTTTACTCTGCCATCTCCAGGAATCCTCACACATTTCCTTGATGCCATACTGTGCCTTCCAGCCAAGCTCTCGGTAGGCTTTCTCTGCATTAGCGTAATTTTCAGGAATATCTCCCGCACGCCTTTCCTTTATGCTGTAGGGAATCGGAACCCCTGTTGCTTCTTTAAAGCTGTGTACAATATCCAGCACACTGGAACCTTTTCCCGTTCCCAGATTATAAATACAAAGCCCTGCCTTATCCTCGATTTTCTTTAGAGCCTTTACATGTCCTATCGCAAGGTCCACAACATGTACATAATCCCGAATGCAGGTACCGTCCGGCGTAGGATAGTCATCACCGAAAACCCCCAGTTCTTCCCGCTTGCCTACTGCTACCTGCGTAATGTAGGGCATGAGATTGTTAGGAATTCCGCTGGGATTTTCCCCGATGAGCCCGCTCTTATGCGCACCGATAGGATTAAAATAACGCAGCAAGATCACATTCCATTCCGAATCTGCCTTCTGAATATCCTGTAAGATCTGTTCCAGCATGGACTTGGTCCATCCGTAGGGATTGGTACATTCCCCTTTGGGCGTTTCTTCCGTAACCGGAACCTGTGCCGGTGTACCGTATACCGTAGCGGAGGAGGAAAAAATAATGTTCTTCACACCGTGCTCCCGCATCACCTGCAGCAGCGTCAGTGTTCCTGTAATATTGTTGTTGTAATACTCCCAGGGCTTCTGAACCGATTCTCCAACTGCCTTAAGCCCAGCAAAATGAATGACCGAATCAATATTTTCCTTTGCAAAAATGTCTTCCAATGCGGCCTTATCCAAAATGTCAGCCTTGTAGAAAGTAACCGGTTTTCCTGTAATCTGTTCCACCCGTTGTAAGGATTTCTCGCTTGCATTGCTCAAATTATCCAGCACTACAACTTCATAACCTGCATTCTGCAGTTCTAC
Organism: Lachnospiraceae bacterium; assembly: GCA_022510705.1. Taxonomy (GTDB): domain Bacteria; phylum Bacillota; class Clostridia; order Lachnospirales; family Lachnospiraceae; genus Acetatifactor. The sequence goes on along the minus strand of JAFLSX010000003.1, from coordinate 26,551 downwards.
TACCGTATGGCTGCCAATATATCCGGCGCCTCCTGTCACTAAAATAGCCATTTCAAAACCTCTTTTCTTTTTAGATTATTATAATTCCACACCGTTTTCCAACAGCAGCTTCCTGGCACTCTCCACGGAATCGATGCCGGTCTTGTTTTTAATGGGAGCAAATTCCTTCTCCCGAATCACCTCAAAAGGCAGGCAATTCTCCAGCTGATGGATCATATCCAGTACCAGATTTTCAAATTTATAACCGTTTGGTTCTTCCGGTTTCTGAAAGTTTCCCTCCGCATCCATATAAGGGATCTTTTTTTCCACCACATGAAGGGGAAGCTTTTTTTCCAATATTTCATCTAAAGCGGATACGCGAAACAAATAATTTAAGATCACCCCGAAATTATAGGCGGGATCTCCTTTTTCATCCTTCGCACTCATCAATTCTTCCGTTAGTTCATAGTACTCTACAATAGAAGGCCGTCCATCTTCCAAACAGATGACTCCTACCTTTTCATCGGGTGCATTCTTTCTTACCACTTTGGCTCCCACATCACAATTTTTATCCAGTACCGCACCCACGAATACCGGATCGGCGATCCGCTGCAGCACATTGTCCACGGCAAATACGTTGAGCCATTCAATACCGGCCTGACGCACAATATCGGACATTCCTTTATTCTTCATGGAAATATACCAGCCGCCGTTGCCGTTTGGAGAAGTGGAAAATCTGTATTTGCTTTCCATATAAACCTTGCCGCTATAGTCCGCCGCCGGTGCCATCTCCTGGCTGAAGAAATGTACATAGTCGCTGCGGTAACCAAAAAAGTCGTGTTCTTTCAAAAAATTGACCGTAGCATCATGGTTCTTCTCACTGGTCATCACAAAGAAATGAATCCATGTATCTACCTTCCGCACTACTTCCAACAGATTAGAGATCAGTCTTTCAAAAATATAGACTTCTTTTGTCAGTCCGATATCATACATACCCTTGGGATCATCAGAACCCAACCGGGTTCCCATTCCACCTGCCAGCAGAACTGCCCCTACCTTACCGGCCAAAAGCGCCTCCTCACCCAATTTGCAAAAGGTTTCACGGTTTTCCTCGATTTCAGGTAATTCCATGGCCTTTAACGGCGAAATCCGCCCTTTCTTTACCAACTCTTCCTTATTTGCGCAAAAAGCGGTGACAGAGAAATCGGTGCCTTCTATCTGTGCAAGCAACGCCTGCTTTTCTTCTTCCTTTAATTCCTCATAATAACATAAGATATGCTCCTGCCCGAACGCTTCCAGTTTCTCTTTCGCCTGTGAATACGTTATGCCCATCTTTCCTCCATCCGTGCGTATGCACTTCTTATTCTCATTCCATCCTGCTTTTTATCTGTAGAATTGAGCCTGCATGGCAAACATCAACAGAGCGGACAGCACCATATACAACAGAGCTGCTCCCAGAAATCCCTTTACTACTAATGCCTTACCACTCTGCGCTTCTCCCTCGGAAAGGAAACCGCCCAATCCCAGAAAGCAGAAATATATTGCCAGCATAATATGGCGTACATGCATGGTGCCTACATGAGGATAATCAAAACAGAATTTTATGTAAGATGCTATCAGGACCAAAACAGAGATCAGGATCAACAATCTTGCATGGCCTTCTGCTTCTCTCCGAAACAGCCAAATGATCATTGCTACAAATGCCAGCACCAAAAGTATCATTGTAAGATAGAATACCCATGGCCCCAGCCTCGTGGCTGCACTATTTTGTAAGTAGTAATTGCCATCTCCAAAGGTTAAAAATTTTACAATGGAAATGGGAATATTGTAGGCAACATCCGCCTGGGTATTATCAAAGCCCACATATAAAGGATAAAACTGCCCACCTGTTCCAAAGAAACGCTGTCCCGCTCCATAACTGCCTATGTACTGTGCCACATCATCACTCAGGCTCCTGATATAGGTAATAGGGATATCATACTGTATCAGGTTCTTAATAGGATACCACAGCCCCAGCGGAAAAGCCACCAATGCAAAGCAGAGAAACTGCATCATATAATTTTTGATATGTCTTTTGTCCTTCCAGACCTTTATGAACATCACTACTGCCACCGCCGGTGCGATCAGACCTCCCGAAAGTTTGGTCATCATGGCGCAGCCTATGGTAAGCGCCATCAAAAGAATATGTTTCACACTGGGCTCATCAAACCATTGTAAGGTACAATAAACCGCTATCACCTCAAATAACAGCATCAGCCCGTCATTATTGACTGCACCGCCCATCATGATACCAAAGGGCAGAAAACTTATAATTCCCATTGCTATAGCTCTACCCTTGCAGGATATGTTTAACTTAATACCGATTTTATTCAGAAAGCCCAGGGTACAGGCTGAGTAAAAAAGAGTCAGACTCTGCAGAAATTCATCCAAACCTTCCCCACCTTTTCCAAACACAGTATTTAACTTCAGCCACACCGCAGCAATCATATGATGCAGCGGCGGATGATAGAACTGGTCATAACTTCGGGGATTAAAATCCGGCAGTGTTCCCTTTGAATAAAAATGATAGATATATCCTAAATGTCCGCCGGAATTGACCTGAAACAAACCGGCGTCATTCTGATAGAGGTTTACCTGCATCAACACTACATAAAAGACCCTTATGCAAATACCCGCCATGAGTATGAGAAATACTGTACTTTCCGTTATTTCGCCGTTTGTATAAGCAAAGATAAAAATAATATAAGATAAAATAAGCCCTAAAATCCAAACCCATTTAAACAGTACTCTGTCATTTCCAAAGAAATCCTGCCTGTATATACACATCAGCTGTATCATACCAAGTGTCGCAAGCACCAGCCCTCCGCTCTTTACAAGCATTACTTTTGTATCTTTGGAGCACTTTTTTACTTCCGTATAAACCCCTGTCGCAAAAGCAAAAGCCAATAGTAATATCAGGCTTAAGAAAGGAATCCTGTAATCTGCATCCTGCAAAAACAGAAAATTTACTATTAAGGCGGCTATGGGCGCTGCCAAAAAAATACTATTTTCTCTCTTCATGATATACCCTTTCCAAATTCACCTTTCTCTTATTCAAATAGTACCATTATACCACTGTATCAGTCAAGGGATTGCGGAAACAGACAAGTATATTTTATTTGGTACAGGCATATCTTGCATTGGGGACCAATCAGGTGATATTCAGGCACTTGCCCTGCCAAATACAGCTTTTTAAGGGGGATATTTTATGGAGCATATGCAGCCTCTGCCTTCGGCTGAACGGGGCCGGAATATTTTGGAGGAAGGACATAGAAAAAATGCGCTTCAGCGCTTTTTGGAACAACTTAACGATCCTCTGATCTTTATACTTTTTGTTGCGGCGGCTATTTCTCTGCTGCTGGGGGAATACAGTGATGCCGCCATCATTCTTGCAGTCATTTTAGTAAATGCTGTTGTAGGTGTCATTCAGGAAGGAAAGGCACAGCGGGCGCTGGATGCCTTAAAGGAAATGTCAAGTCCCCGAGCAATCATTTCTCAGGATGGGAAGCCCATGGAAATACCGGCCGCTGACCTGATTCCGGGGGATATCGTCCTATTGGATGCCGGTCGCCAAGTACCCGCAGATTTACTGCTGACGGAATCCCTCAATTTAAAAATAGAAGAATCCGCTCTGACCGGTGAATCCCTGCCTGTGGAAAAAGATACCCATCATAATAACCAGGCATTTATGTCAACCAATGTAACCTATGGAAGAGGTACGGGTACTGTCACTGCCATTGGCATGGATACCGAAATCGGAAAAATAGCCCGACTGATCAATGAGGCCCCTTCGGAAAGCACGCCTTTACAGAAACGGCTGGGTGACCTGGGAAAAATTTTAAGTATTGTTTCCTTGCTGCTCTGCGCCCTGCTCTTTGGCATTGCCCTGTTACAAAAGCGGAATATCCTCGAGATGCTTATCACCGCCATTTCCCTAGCAGTAGCCGCAGTACCCGAGGGGCTGCCTGCCATTGTCACCATGGTACTGGCTCTGAGCGTTTCCCGCATGGCCAAAGTCGGAACGATCGTAAAGAAACTGCCCAGTGTAGAAACCTTAGGCTGTGTCAGCGTTATCTGTTCCGATAAAACAGGCACTCTGACCCAGAACAGAATGACCGTTACGGAATGCTATACGGAAGGACGCATCTGCTCTGCAGACTCCTTAAGCCGGGAGAAAAACCGCTATTTTCTGGAAGGCTTTACCCTGTGCAACGACGCCGTTTTAGCCGCACAGGAAATGTCCCCCGCCGCTCTCCATGCGGCGGAGTGCGCTGCAGGCAGCATGGGGGACCCTACGGAACTGGCGCTTCTCAATATGTCTGCCCGTTTTCATCTCTACCGTCCCCTATTGGAAGGCCGCCTTCCCCGTGTGGGCGAGATTGCTTTCGATTCCGAGAGAAAAATGATGACCACCCTGCACCGTCAGGGCGGTACCCATATTTCCTTTACCAAAGGTTCTCCGGATGAAATCATAAGCCGCTGCCGCTATATCTGGCAGGATGGCCGGGTCTTGCCCATGACACCGGCTCACAAAAGGGCCGCCTATGAGGCAATCTCCGAATTATCCGGCAAGGCTCTGCGCATTCTCGCTCTGGGTATGCGGACCGGGGACAGAACTCCCACGGAAAAGGAACTGACCTTTTTAGGGCTGGCAGGCATGAAGGACCCCATCCGCCCGGAGGCAAAAGAGGCGGTAAACGCCTGCAGGGCTGCGAGTGTGCGTACCGTTATGATCACCGGTGACAGAGTGGATACCGCCTGCGCCATCGCAAAGGAACTTGCCATTGCAGACAACCTTTCCGAATGTATGACCGGCGCAGCCCTAAATGCCATGTCCGAGGCGGAACTGACTACCGCCCTTTCTCAGGTACGGGTATTTGCCCAAGTTTCTCCCGAACATAAAACAAAAATTGTAAACGCCTTGAAATCCTCCGGTCACATTGTGGCCATGACTGGTGACGGCGTCAACGACGCGCCTTCCTTAAAGTCCGCCGATGTAGGCATTGCCATGGGTATGGCCGGCACGGATGTGGCAAAAAATGCCTCCGATATCATTTTGACCGACGACAACTTTTCTACCATTGTCAAGGCTGTGGAACAGGGGCGCGGTATTTATGCCAATATAAAAAAAGCAGTATTATTCCTGCTTTCCTCAAACTTTGGTGAGATCATCACCATGCTGGTGACAATATTGGCCGGACTCAGTTCGCCCCTAAAGCCCAGCCATATTTTATGGATCAACCTGATCACAGACTCTCTGCCGGCACTGGCTTTGGGAACCGATGTCAGTGATACTTCCCACTTTATGAAGAAGCCGCCGCGCTCCAAAAATGAGCATTTATTTGCGGATGGCGGCCTTGCCTGCACCCTCCTCTACGGTATTCTGATCGGTTTTATCAGTATCACCGCCTTCTTGTTCATACCCGTCAGGCTGCTGCTTCATAACGGATTGCCCATTACCCTGGGAAATATCCAGAGTCTTTTGGAAATACCGGACATGCTGACCCGCTGCCAGACCTACGCCTTTACTGCTCTGGGAATGTCCCAGCTTTTCCATGCCATCGGCATGCGGGATGTGGACTGCTCCCTGTTTCGGATGCATCATCTTGCCAACAGGCTGATGATCGCTGCATTCCTGATCGGCCTGGGTCTGCAGTTTTTGGTAACCTCCGTTCCTTACTTTACCGCGACCTTCGGCACCAGCATTCTTACAGCAGCCGACTGGCGCCTGCTCCTGCTCTTATCCGCCCTGCCGCTTGTGATGCATGAGATCGTAGTGATATTCAGACGGGTGCACAGTTCCCGCAGCCGCTAGTTTTTCAAAGCCTCTAATGCCAGTTGAATGCAGCCCATAGCACCCTGATTGTCATGCAGGCTCGCACCTACAATATAGCTTTCCATATCCGCGAGTTCCTGTGTTCTGATATAGCCGGCCATCAACTCCGTAAACTTTTCCCGGATAAGGGGCAGAAGCACCGGCTGTTTCATAACACCGCCGCCCAAGACAATCCGCTCGGGTGAGAGTATCATACTGTAGTTGACACAGGCCTGTGCAATGTAGTAGGCCTCGATTTCCCAAACCTTAGGTTCCTCCGTCAGCAAGGCACCGGCCTTTCCCCAGCGCTTTTCCAAGGAGGGACCGCCTGCCAGTCCCTCTAAGCAGTCCCCATGAAACGGACAGCAGCCTTTATAACTATCTTCGGGATGTCTTTTGATCAAAATATGCCCTGCTTCCGGATGCATCATGCCGTGGAGCAGTCTGCCTTCCGAATAGACTCCCACACCGATGCCTGTGCCTATCGTCATATAAATACTGTTCTTTAATCCCTTGGTAATGCCGAATGCCGCCTCTCCCAAGGCAGCCGCATTCACATCCGTATCAAATCCGATGGGACAGTGCAGCCGCTCTGCAAAGGCGCCCACAATATTATAGTTCTGCCATGCCAGTTTGGGGGTGGAGGTAATATAGCCGTAGGTCTTACTTTCCTTGTTTGGATCGATCGGTCCGAAACAGCCGATCCCCAGAGCCTCTATCTTCTCCTGCTCAAAGAATGCCAGCATGGGTGGCATGGTATCATCCGGCGTCCCCGTGGGGAATACCTCCCTTTTTAAGATTTCTCCCTGCTCATTTCCTACCGCGCACACCATCTTGGTGCCGCCGGCCTCCAGTGCTCCGATTCTCATATACTATCCCCTTTCTTTACTTCTCCTTCAACAAATTCCTTAAAAACAAAGCCGAATGCCGGATACAGGCTTCCTGATCCGGTGCGTCAAAATGCTCAATTGCCAAAAAACCGTCATAGCCTTCCTTTTGCAGTTTTCTCACCAATTCGGCAATGGGCAGATAACCGTCCCCCACTGCTACGGAACGCAGCCCGCGATTATTTCCGCCGGGGGCTGAGAGTTCCTCCCCCCTATCCTTACAGTGCACATGAGCCACGTAATCTCCAAGTAATTCATAGGCCTCCGTTACATCCTCATTACTGTAGGTAAAATTGCCCATATCCAAGGTAAACTTAAGTCCCGGCACGTTTTTTAAAAACCAAAGTATGCCATACATACGGGAGAGCGGCGAAGTCCTGCCGTCAAAATCCTCCACAGTCACCTTTATTCCCTTCCCGTTTGCGCGCATAATAATACTGCAAAGACCTGCTGCCATTTTCCGTACACTTTCATTCCGTTCCATGAAATCAGCTGTACGTTCGTAATCTTCACAACAGTCCTGCAGTTCCTCCGATTCTTCCGAAGTCAAAAAGCCCGGTACAACAAGAATACACCCGGCTCCCACACTTTTTGCCATATCAATATGCAGCCTCTCTCTTGCCCCCTCGTCCCGGTTACCCATATCATAAAAGGCGTAGACACAGCAAATTGCAAGTCCCGCCTCTCTAAGCATATCCGGTATCCCCGGATTCTCACACAGGGTGTCCAGATTGATTTCCACCCCATCTATTCCCACCTGCCTGCTCATTCGCAACAATGTGGGAACCGGTTTGCCGGTCTGCTCTGCCGCCTGTAGAATATGATCATAAAATACCGAAATTTTCAAAGTAATGACTCCTTTAATTTTCCTGCTCCATGGGAGGATGCTCTTTATTGGTCAGTTCCCTTCTAACCTCTGCCGCCGGCATACAGAAACGTACCGCATTTCGGATGATCTGCTGAATAGGGTCCATATAATAAATGGGGTACTCTTCATGCCCGGGCTGAAAATAAAATATTTTTCCCAGTCCCCTGGTAAAGGTACAGCCACTGCGGAATACCTCTCCTCCCGCAAACCACCCCAGAAAAATAACATCATCCGGCTTGGGAATATCAAAATATTCCCCATACATCTCCTCTTTCGGAAGCTCAAAGCTCTCCGGCAGCCCTGCTGCAATGGGATGTGTGGGTGCAATACACCATATCCTCTCCCTGTCCCCATGCCGCCACTTCAAAGTCATGGAAGTTCCTAAAAGGTTTCTCAAAATTTTACTGTAGTGCGCCGAGTGCAGCGCCACCAGTCCCATTCCGGCCAGCACATGCCGCCTTACCCGCTCCGCCACCGCATCAGAAAATTCCTCCTGCAGGGCATGGCTCCAGATGATCAGTACATCCGTAGACTGCAGTACTTCCTCACTCAGTCCATGCTCTTTTTCATAAAAAGTAGCCGTCCTGACGATAAAATCCTCCTCTTTTTTCAAAAAGCCCGCAATACAGCCATGGATGCCTTCCGGATACACTAGACGGATATCCTCATATTCCTGCTCATGCTTTCCTTCATTCCAAACCGTTATCCGAATCATGCTTCCTCTTTATATTTGTCAGTCTTCCGCAATTACGATCAAATAGTCCTCCGGGTCATAGACAACCCTCTCTGATTTCTGCGGATTGGTAATAATGTTGGTTCTTCCGTCTCGTACCTGTTTATAGCCCACCGCTATGTGACCTTTGCGGGACGCACTTTCCGTCAAAGTATAGAAATTTACCGGTACGCCCGTCTTCACATAATCTCCGATGGGCTTCATATACAATTCCGAACCTTCTTCATCCAAAATGTCTTCAAAGAGCAGCTGCAGTTCTCGATTCTCCGCAATCTGCGTCATGATCAAGTTTACGATATTGGAACCGATCACCAGATCCTCTACCCGGATCTGGGCAGCCAATCTCTGATTATTACTCTTTTTCATCTCACTGGTAATGGTAAAGACCTTCTGTTTCTTTTCCGCTATATCCCGCAGGAAGATCAGCTGCAACAATGTCTGCGCATCAGAAGCTTCCGGATCCAGTTCATCACTGCTTAAGATCAGAACATCATCCACTCCTTCCAGCACCAGTTCTTCCAGCAGACCGGGATTGACTCCGTCACTCTCTATCTGCTCGATCACAATATTTCTGTATCCGGTTACATCCAGCTCTACCTTTTGACCGGTTACAATCTTCACTCCTGAGTTCTTAGCTACATAACAGTCATACTCTGCAAGAATACGGGAAAGCATACTGTTGGAACCTAAAATCAGCAGTTTTTCAGGTACAGGCTCCCGCTGAATACTCTCTTTTGCAATCAGCTCTTCCTCCACTAATATCTCTTCGGTACCGAAAGCAAAAGAACCGTCGTCTTCCTCTAAGAGAATGACTTCGTCCCCCTCCTCCAAGCGGGTATCCATGGGCGGATTCATATGGGGGCCGTCCGCCTTGCGAATACCGAACACTACTGCCTTGGGGAACAGATTCAAAAGTTCTTTTAAAGTCTTGCCATACAACTCGGGAATCTTCTCAAAATATAGCTCATCCCCATCATAGTCAAACAGTTCTATCAGCACATTGGACAATCCGGGCTGTCTACAGGTATGTGCAATGATTCTGGAAATTGCGTCGTTGACATAGATGACCTCGGCTCTGCCTTCGCCGGCAATCCGTGCAGCAACCACATTCTGTTCGTCCTCAATGGCAGCGGTTATGTATAAATCTTCCCGATACAGCTGCCTGCCTTTTAAAAAGGATGTCAGCGATAAAATCGCTTTAATGGTTTCTGCGTCATCATAGAGATTGACGATAACAGAACGGCTTCTCTCCACTGCACATCTCTCCAAAATATGAGCCTGTGTCAGAGGACCGCTCCTACAAATAATGCGGGTAGTCTTAAAATCCTTGATATGGGCGGCAATCTCTTCCTCCATCACTTCTTTTTCCTGCGTACCTGCCACTACGATACAGCAGTTCTTATGGTTGGAATTGGCCTCTATCAGTTCATTTAAGAGTGTATAGATATTGTCGTTGAATCCCAGAATTACGGTATGGCCCTCCTCTAATACCGTAGATGTACCTTTTCTGAGCTGCTTTAATTTTTCTTCAAAGCCGGTGGTAATAATACCGATCAGGATACTGGTAACAAAAATACCGTATAGGGTCATCACTGTCAGCACACCAATATACACAAGGTTGTCCAACTCGTTTCCGGCCAGCGTTCCCGGATCCATCGTGTGCATCAGGCTCGCCCAAGTCAGCTCTGCATAATTTCCTTCCTTTCCGGAAAATACAGCTACCAGACCGGCAATCCCCACTACGATCACCGTAATGCCACATAAAAGTCCTATCAGGGCAATACTGCCCTTGGACATGATATTATCAAATTTATATTGCAGTCTTTCCTTAAGGGTTCTCTTTTTCATCCGTAGCAGCCTCTCCATCCTTCGCCTTCACACACGCTTCCAATTCAGTCTTTGCATGACGGAAGCACTCCATCAGTTTTGGAGAAAATATGCCGCATTCACCTTGCAGTATCATATTATAGGCCTCTTCCAGCGAAAAAGCTTCTTTATAAATTCTCTCTCCGGTCAGTCCGTCATACACGTCAGCTAAAGAAACCAACTGGGCAGAAATGGGAATCTCCTCCCCTTTTAATCCATCCGGATAACCGCTTCCGTCATATCTCTCATGATGGTGTCTGCATATTTCCAGACTATAATGCACATACTCCTTCTCCCAGAGTTCCGATATACTTCGTATAATAACTTCTCCCCGTATTGTATGGGATTTTATATAATCAAATTCCTGGGAAGTCAGTTTTCCCGGCTTTAACAGTATGCTGTCGGGAATAGCAATCTTTCCAACATCATGCAGGGCGCTGGCCGATACAATGGTTTTAATGACATCCTTTGTCAGCCCGTACTCCGGATATGCCTTCATCAAATGTTCGGCCAATACTCCGGTCAGCCTCTGAACATTCAAAATGTGATTGCTATGCTCACTCTCCATATTGCGGTATTCTACCAGGCTTCCCATTGTATAGATCATATTCTCATTACTTTTTTTCAGCTTTTCCGCCTGACTTTGAAGCAGCTTATATTGGTTCCTCAATGCTACCATCTGCTGCTCGTACTTACTCTTATACTCATCTTTCTGCAGATACAGATTCACGATCTTATTTACACGCTTCTTTATCATCTTGCCTTCGAAAGGTTTCTTGATAAAGTCCGCAATACCGTAGTCAAAACATTTCTCCACCAGATGAATATCCTGCTCGCCGGTGACCATCAGTACAGGCAGTCGGTCCACATAGTTTTTTTCAACCATGACCTGTAATACCTGGATTCCGTCCATTTCGGGCATGACAATATCCAAAAGCACCGCAACCAGATTATCATAGTGCTTCTCCAGCATGTCTAATGCCACTCTTCCATTTTCCGCCTCCAGAATTTCGTAATCATCTTTCAAGATATTCCGAAGTATCTGGCGATTAAACAACATATCATCTACCACTAATATTTTATTTCGCATAGCACTTTCTCTCTACCTTTCCAGGCCGGACTGCCCCTAGTTATTGATTATCTCCAAGCGATTATCGCATACTTTTACAGTAATATTATATAAATTGGTGGCTTTCCACGCCATTCCCCTAACTGCGACTGTTACGCCCTCGAAAGCATTGCCTTTAATTAGAATCTTAGCAAAATCCAGCTTTTTGACTTCGTCTTCCAGTGCCTCCAATTTATCCTCTAATTCCTTTAACTCTTTTTCCTTGGTAAATATCGCCTTCTCCATCTTTAAGAAAATATCCATGGTATTACGTATTTCAGGCGGGTACTTCACCTGGAAATCCTCATAGGAGTTCTTTAGTGTTGTCAGTTCTCCCCTTACCTTCGCTATCTCTTCATCCGTTGCGAGCTTTTCACGCTTTGCTTGGTTGCTGACAGTAATAGCCAGATTGGTCTTAATACCCACGCGGTTTCCGGCCTCATAGGTCTTGATTTCCGTCTTGGATTCCACCTTACCGCCCGCTATCGTATTTGTTACCTCAATCTTGCCTTCTGCATACAACTCACTGTTTAAACTGTTATTGGTCTGAATATTTCCTCCCGCATATACCTGCACGGACTCAAAATACTTGCTGACAATGTCTCCCGCGGCCCGTATAGAGCCTTTCCATGCGGAATTCATTCCCTGCTTTAAGATCACGCTACCGCCGCATTCAATCGTAGCAGCGCCTACGGCACCCTCTATCACGATATCCTCGCTAGCCTTAATCTTGGTACCGTTGCCCACCTTTCCCTGGATTACAATGCTGCCGTCAAAGTCCAGATTACCCGTTGCCATGGTAATTTCGTCCAATATCAGCTTCTTACTGATGTCGATACGGGTATCTCTTAACTTGATCATTCCGTCCACAACGGCCCAATAGGTTCTCTTATCCTCGTCCACGCGAAATCCGGAGCCTGTAAGTCTCTTGATTTCGGAACCTCTGCGGGCAATCATAGGGACACCCGTTACCAGATAACCGTCCTCACCCTCTTGGGCCTCATGGTAGTAAGCAATTTTCTGTCCGGCATTAACGGTTTCAAACCACTCAATATTCTGGTAATCCACCGAACCGTCTCCCAATACACGAGGCTTCTTCTCCACATTGGTACGGAAGAAAAACTCATACCAACCATCCGCACCTTTCTTAGCAACACGCCCCTCAGCAATCAGAACAGGCTCTGTTCCGTATCTTCCTCTTGAAATTGCGTCCACCTTATCCTCTTTGATTCCTTTGACAATACCCTTGCTTTCCAGAAACTGAAGAATTTCTTTTTTGGTAAACTTTTTCCCCTGTACGGATATGGTTAAAAATGCCTGCATGCCCCTCTGTGTAGTAGTGACCGCCATCACATCATCGCCAATGGGTTCGGCTTTTTCTACTGAATCAGAAAGAATCTCCTCCTCCTGTTGCAGCCGTTCCTCTTCCATGATCCGCTTTAATATTGCCTTCCGCTTCTTTTCCATCTCGTAGGCGGGATACATCAGACTCTGATAAAAGACAACCGGCAGACCTTCCTCCAGGCCAAGACGAATTTCACGCATCTGCTGCCAGTTATACAGTGGATCATCATAGTGGGATATGTCAACACGGTGTTCCAATCCCAAACGGATTTCTCGCATCTGCTGCCAGTTGTAATCCGTCTTTGCATAGCTTGACACGTCCAGTCCGCCTTTTAACCCCTTGTAAATCTCGGAGATGGTTACTCCTCTGAATTCACTCAGAAGATAGGGGTCAATATCTATCCCGTCCTCCAAAGCTATACGAATACTTTGCAACTGCTCATCATCGTAATTTTCTTTCACATATTTCAGAATATCTACATTTTTCAGTTTTGCTTCTCTGATTTCCCTGATAACGCCTGCTCTCAGGTTGATATAAGGGGTCAGATTCAAACCTTGACTTAGGCCCAAACGGATCTGACGCATTTTTTCATAGGGAATCTCCGGTTTCGCATAAAGAGAGATGTTCAAATCCTCTTTAAGTCCCAAGCGGATTTCCTCCATCTGAAACCAGCCAAACTCCGGTTTTGCATAATATTCCACAGGAAGACCTTCCATCAGTCCTTCTCTTATCTGGAACATCTGGAATGCCAAAAATTCTTTATTACGATAGGCGGAAACGTCCAGTCCGGCATCTATTCCCTCCACTATCATCGTAACCTGATCCTGTGTATAACCTTCTTTCAGTAAATCAAGCCTTTCCTTTGGCGTCATCGTTTTCTCCTATTATTTCCTGCAATCACTTATTTTGTTCTGTTTACATCTGGTGGCGTACAACGCTATATTCGTCATTGGACGAAAAATAGGGACATTCCCTGCAGTTCCCTGTCAAAAAACGATACATTTCATCCTCGTCCAAATTGACGCTGCAGGTGTAATATTCCTCTTCTTCATCATATTCATAATGTGCGCAAAAATCACAACTACTCTCCGCCATGCGGACATCCTCCCGGTACGTTGTCCCAAATCACCATATCGACAAGGAACGCTACCTTACACAAGCACGTACTTAAGTACTAGTATAACGCATTTGCTTTTGTTTTGCAATGCACGAAAACTACTGAAAATATAAAATTTCATCCACCCCACATCGGTAGCAATGCCGCCGCTACCGCAAGGACAATTGCAGGCAGCAAATTTGCCACTCGAATCCTTTTTCCCCATACCAGATTTACGCCCACACAGAAAATTAAAATGGAACCGATCATGGAAAGATTCGCCAGTGCCACTTCCGTCATCAAAGGCTTTATCAGTCGGGCAAGCAGTGTTACGGTTCCTTGCAGGATGGCTACCGGTATGGCAGAAAAAATGCAGCCCTTTCCCATGGAACATGTCATAATGAGAATGATGATCAAATCCAGAACGGCTTTGGTGGCCAGAATGGAATAATCTCCGAAAATACCGTCCTCAATGGCACCTACAATGGCCATGGCTCCGATACAGACTGTCAGCGAGGCAGTCACAAAGCCCTCTACAAATTTTTTCTCTTTACCGTTGCCTGTTTTTATCTTCAGCCACTCACCAAAACGCTCAAATTTATCCTCTATATTCAGCAGTTCCCCCAATAATGCGCCCAGGGCCAGACAGGCCACGACCAGCATGGACCCTCCGCTTAAAATAGTATTGCCTTCCACGCTGAGCATCCCCTCCATCGCTCCAGCAATACCGATAAAAAGCACACATATACCGCAGGTTTTAATCAGAGAATCCTGATATCGCTCTGAAAGGAACCTGCCGCACAGTTTACCTAACAGACCGCCCGCCAAGATACCTGCCACGTTAATAATCGTACCAATTCCGATCATTTCTGTCTCCTTCGTCACTCAACTTCCTGTTTATGCATTAAGTGAATACCGGTGCAACAGCCGTCTACTCTAAAAACGCCTCTGCTATTCCCTGATAACCGCAGCGTTTTACCACATCCTTCAGTCCCTGCCCTATTTCCTCCCTGGAGTACTCATGGGTCTCCAGAAATTCATCACTCTTATCATTTAAATGGGAATAAAACAATATGGCCGTCCGCAGATATTTTTCGCCATCCTCCTGTAGGAACTCATACAGTCGGTTTTCCGCTTCGTTGATATTTCCTGCATCCACCATATCCAGCAATGCATGAAACGCTTCTTTTTCCTCTGTGGTTTCCAGTAAATCCAAGGTAGGCTCCTCCGTGTGGATATGAAAGATCAATTCCAACAAGGTCCGCACCATTTCTTTTATTACCCGTATAATATAATCCTGCTCAAACATACTGTCTCTCCTATGAGCGCTTTGCGATCATGGTATATTTCCCCCAGACCTCACCGTGAAACTCTATGGTATCCGGAATTTCTACCGTTTCCGTAAAGCCGGCTTTCCGGTAGCAGCCTATCGCCGCAAGATTCTGGCGAAATACATTCAGCCCCACACGCTCTACATTATTCAATTCAAATGCTGATTTTAAAAGCATTTTCAGCATCTGAGTTCCGTATCCCTTTCCTCGGACGCTTTCATCCACTACAATAAATTTTGCAAAACCGAGATTATCCTGCTCATTGACTGCGAATGCACAGAAGCCCACAGGCTTTCCGTCATCCTCCGTCAGCACATATCTGGCATCCCCTTCATGCTCCTCAAAATACTGTTCAAATTCCGTTTTGGACAGAGGATGGGAAAACAGCTTGGAACACCACAGTGCATGGGTTCTCTCCTCTTCCAGCCAGGAATCGATATATGTAAAATCCGCATTTTTTCTGTAACTTCTTAAACGCATTTCTTCTCTACCTCCGTTCTACTATTTATTACTGAAATTCTTTTTTGCGCAAAAATACCACTATAAAGGGCAGGCTGACAAGTCCTGTCAGGATATCCGCTAATGGCTGGGAAACCTGAATCCCTGCAATACCCCAGAAATGCGTTGTGATCAGCAGGGTGGGGATGAACATCAGCCCCGAACGCAGCAGGGACAAAAGGGAAGACATCGCCGGTTTACGGATACTCTGAAACAGCATATTTACCGGTACTGACAGCGGCAGAAACAGGATTCCGACACAGGCACAGCGCAGGGCAAATCTGCCGATTGTAATAACCTCCTCACTCTTCTGGAACAAATATATAATCTGCTCCGAAAAGATAAGACCCGGTATGGCGAGACATGCTACAAATGCCAGGCCTACGCCCATCGTGATCAAAAGGCCTTTCTTAACGCGGCCGTATTCCTTGGCCTGATAGTTAAAGGAAGCCACCGGCTGATAGCCCTGCCCGATGCCCAGACCTACGCACATCACGAAGGCACTGAAGCGGTTTACTACGCTCATGGCTGCAATTGCCGCATCACCGTAAGGTCTTGTCAGATTGTTTAGCAAACCGTTGGAAACCGAGCTTAATCCCTGTCTGATAAGAGCAGGGAAGCCTACTCTGGCAATCGTCAAAAATACTGCCGCCTTTTTGCTGAAAGCCGAAATTTTGATACTGCTCTGAGCCATTTTTTCGAAGAAATACAGCAGGATCAAGAAACTGATCACCTGGGATACCGCCGTGGAAATTCCGGCTCCCAGCACGCCCAAACGGAATATACTGATCAATATATAATCTCCGAAAATATTGAGAATGCCACCCGTCACCAGTCCGATCATTGCATAAAAGGCTTTGCCCTCATAGCGCAGATTGTTATTTAACACAAAGGAACCGATCGCAACAGGGCAGCTGGCCAACACGCAGATACCGTACTGTCTGGCATAGGGCAGGATCGTTTCACTGCTTCCTAACAGCCTCATAAAAGGGTTCAGGAACAAAAGTCCGCCTGCCATTAACAGCAGTCCCAAGCCCACGCCTGTAAAAAAGGCTGTAGATACATATTCCGATGCTTCTTCTTCATTCCGGTCCGCCAGTGCTTTCGATACCATGGTACCCGAACCTTGTCCCAGCATGAACGCAAATGCCTGTATGATAGCCTGCAGCGTAAATAAAATACCTGTCGCTGCCTGTGGGCTCTCTCCCAGCGTTCCCACAAAGTATGTATCCACCATATTGTAGATATTGGTCACCAGCATGGAGATTGTGGTAGGGATCCCAAGAGATATGATCAGCTTTGCCAGCGGCGTTTTTGTCATTTTATCATAATGTGATTTAGAGTCCGTCATCCTGCTTCCCTCAATTCTTTCACATTTTAAGATATCCGTCCCATATACTATTTCGCAGAAAGTTCCGTAAAGACCACATTCCCATCCGTGGCAATTCCTGCATATAAAATATCCGTATATCGTCCCTGTTCAACATAATGCTTTACCACATACTGTGCGGTAAAAGGCATTTCCAACTTATTTACTTCTTCTAACGGGAACCATTTCAGAGTTCCTTCATTGGATTGCAAATCTATATTATCCGCAGCTTTTAAGTCTGCAAAAAAGTAATAGTTCTGCCGGATTTCCTCACCGGTATTCCGTAAGGTGATATATCTTAACCGCAGATTCTCTATCATGTCAGGCGTCACAGACAATTCCTCCGCCAGTTCACGCAGTACACAGGCACAGGCATCATTTAATTCATTTTCTTCAAAATGTCCTCCGGCAGAACCGATCCAGAGATTATTGACCACCTTGGAGCCTTGGCGATACAACAACAGCATCTGATCGCCGCACAGCAAATATAGAGAAGTCATATTTCTTAATTTTCCCAGATTATCTAACTTGTGCATTTTGCTGTTTCCCTTTCTGCCTTTTATCCATCCATAAGATTATAGTATAAATGAAGAAAACAGTAAATCTTTTGTTATGAACTGCCGATATAACAGAAAAGGATAATTGCATTTATCATGGAGGATGATTGCATGGGTATGATGATCGGAAGCAATCCTTCTACTGTAAGAAGGATTGATCTAAAGGCCGCGGACGGAACCGTGGTAGGATCTATCTCTTACAGCACGGCAAGCAGGAAGACAACAAGCCAGAAGAAGCCCAAACGTTTACAGTACAATTTCAAAGAAATTTCATCGCAGATCCTGCGGGCTAAGACCCCCGGCAACGCCAGACTGGCGGTTGCCAAAGCACGCAGCAAAATTGCCCTGCTGCAAAGGCAGCAGCGAAACGGCGAGTATGACGAAAAAGAAGTAGCAATGGCAATTCTTCATGCGCGCAGTATGGAACGGGTGGCCCGTAAACGTTTGAAGAATTTAGAGATGGAGGAAACTGTTAAAAAGGGCGGTAAAGCTTACCCCAATGCACCGGAGGAGGAATATGAAGAACCCACTTTGGAAGATATGGGCAAGGAAGATTCTTTTGGGTTAAGCAGGGAAGAAATACAAAAACTCACACAGGAGCTTAGGCAGGCCATGGATAAAGCCATGAGAGATTTGGAAGAGGAAATGGCTGCCAACGAACTGACCGAAGAATTAACAGAAGTCATATCCGGTGATATGGATTCCGCAGATTTGGAACAATTAAAGAAAAAGCACAGAGCGGACGAGCTTCGGGAAATTGCGGAAGCTGACATGAAGTATCTAAGAGCCCTCTTTGATAAACTTGCAAAAGATAAACAAAATATCTCAAACGGTAGTTTTAACAATGCTTCGGACGCTGTTTCACTGGAGATATCCGGAGTGGAAATGCCCGTGGAAGTGGCAGAAGCTCCCGTCACGCCAGAAGGTGCCAATATAGATATGGCCATGTAATAATTGCATATACCAAAAAAGAGCCGATGTTATGCACCGGCTCTTTTTTTAAATTAATGGCATAGAATTCAATAATTCCTGCTAATATAGGGAATCTCGTCCACACCTTCCCATTCATTGAGTTTAAGCGCCAGAAAGAAGAAATAGCCAGACAAGAGATTGGCCAGATCAATCAGCATGGGCGGCACGGTATGTCCCCTCTCACAGTGACGGTACAACAGTCGTACTAACTGCTTGCCCTGTACCCTAAGCAGATGTGCCGTGCATGCTGCCTCACACCCCTGAGTCAGCACACCCAAAACTTTTTTGCACTATTTTCTCTGTCTGCGCCCGAAGCAGTCCCGTACGGCTGGCCATCTCATCCGTTAACAGTTCAAAATCACAACGTAAAACCTCTGCACTATCGCACAAAAAAGGATATGCCTCATAGGGGCTCCGATATAATTCCATCTTTATTTCTCCTATTCCGATTCGTTTTAGGCGCCATTTTAACTCAGTTTTTCCATCTCTGCAAAGAATCCTGCATGAACTGCTGTACATCCATGTGATAAATAGAGTCAAGCAGGGACAGATCAAAATCTTTTACATTCTCACAGGCCACAACCGCGCCATCTTCCATCAATAATATGTCATCAGCAAACGAAAGGGCAAGATTGATATCATGCAGCACACCTACGACACAGCGTTCGCCTTCTCCTACCCATTCCTTCAGCATTTCTATCAGTTCCAGCTGATATTTTAAATCCAGATGATTGGTAGGCTCGTCCAACAGAATCACCTGCGGTTCCTGCACAAATACTCTGGCAAGGAAAACGCGCTGAAGCTGTCCTCCGGACAATTCCGTGATCAACCTATCCTTATATTCAAGCATACCCACACGTTCAAGATTTTCCTGCACAATCCTATGATCTTTCTCTGTTTCTCCTAAGAAAACGCTTCTTTTCTGGTGAGCATATCGGCCCAACATCACCGTTTCATATACCGTATAAGTAAAATAGGTCGTGGACAACTGACTCATCAGGGCAATCCGACGACTCTTCTGCCTTGCGGACAGCTCCTTTATGTCAACTCCCTGCACTTTTACGGAACCGGCAGTGGGCAGTATTCCTGCCAATCCTCTTAAAAGCGTGGTTTTGCCGCAGCCGTTAGGACCCAGAATGCAGAGCCGCTGTCCCTTCTCCACTTGAAAGGACACATCTTTTACTACAGGAACATCTGTATAACCACAACTCAGATGCGCTACCTTAAACATACTCATTTCCTCTTTCCAAAATAAATATAGATAAAAAATGGAACTCCAATCAGCGCAGTAACAGAGCCTATAGGAATTTCTCTGGGAGAAGCAATCGTGCGGGCAGCCAGATCGCAGAGGACCATAAAAGTTCCTCCAAACAAAGCACTGGCCGGTATTACCCTGCGGTGGGAAGAACCGAAAAAGCGCCTCACCACATGAGGGACAATCAGATCCACAAATCCGATGATTCCCGCAAAAGCCACAGCCGTTCCCGTAAGTACTGCCACGCAGAGCATCAAGAGCCACTTACTCCTTTTCAGGTTAACGCCCATACTCTGCGCCTGTTCCTCTCCGAATGTCATGATATCCAGTTCTCTGGCAGCGCATTGAAAACAAATCAGGCACAGTATTGTCACCGGTAAAAGCACCCATATACTGCTCCACTCTTTCATGGAAAAGCTTCCCAACTGCCACAAATTGATTCTCTGGGCATAGGTAGGGGAAAGGGTCGCCAGAAGATTCATAATTGCACTAAAAAACAGAGAAATCACCATACCGATGAGCACGATCGTGGTATTGGACAGTCCCCTGTCTATACGGGCGGCCACCCCCATAACCAGAATGACCGTAAGAAGTCCCGAAACGAAACTTACTGTCGGCAGCAAAAAAACACCCATCATGCCGGCAGTAGTGCCACTGACAATTACAACTGCCGCCCCAAGACCGGCTCCGGCAGAAATTCCCATGCCAAAGGGTGATGCCAGTGGATTCTTTAATACCGACTGCATTACTGTTCCGCTGGCAGACAGTGCTGCCCCTACAAGAAATGCCAATAATACCCGGGGCAGGCGCATATCCATGATAAGTGTAGCATAAATGGGGTCTATCGCCTTTCCTTTTCCCAGAAGAGAATTTCCCAAAATTGCGAGAATATCGGCGGGGGGAATGAACACACTCCCCACACCGATTCCCAAAAGTATCGAAGCACCTGCTGCTGTTACCAGCAGCAGGATTTTTAACATTGTTTTATTTTCCATAATACTCCGGATAAATGGCCTCCGCCATCTGTCTCATTGCTTTTACCACATTCTGATTTGGCAACGAAGAAGCCATGTTGTCAATATAATATACATCTCCGTTCTGCACAGCCGCAAGTGCATCCCAACCGCTGCGTTCCATGATCTCCTGTGTAGGATTGTCAATATAATTAACATTTGTCAGAATCACATCCGGGTTGGCTGCGACCACCGATTCCTCGGAGACGGAGAGCCAGCCCTCTTCACCTGCCAGGATATTTTCCGCTCCGATCAGTTCGATCATTTCATTGAGGAAAACGCCCTTTCCGAAACTATACATATAGGGGGCGGCGGAAATCTCAAAGTAGACTGTTTTCTTCTCCGTAATCCCCTGTGCAATGGCAACAATCTCATCAATCTCAACCTGCATCTGCGCAATCAGCGCATCTCCCTTTTTACTCTCTCCCAAAACTGCGGCAATGAAAGCGATATCACTTTGAATATCCGCAATACTGTCACTGGACGGAATACATGCCACACAAACCCCTAAATCAATCAGCTGCTGATAAGGATTACTTTCATCATAAAGGGATAAGTTAGTCACCAACAGCAAATCAGGCTTTAAGGATACGAGCTGCTCCATATCAGGCTCTACCAGGTCAAAGACCGGTACATTCTCAGGCAGTCCTTCCAAACCCATACTGGAGATATCATAGGCTATAATCTTGTCTCCATAGCCTAATGCAACTACCGTTTCTGCAATGGAAGGGGCCATCACCACAATGGAATCAATTTCCTCCGGCACGATAATTTCCGCACCGCTGGGATCAACTGTGGGCAGCGTGCCGGAGCCGGATGCCGACGGCGCATTCGCTCCACAGGCTGCCAGACCTAAGGCCATAGCAAGGATGATAAGCAAGCTTATCAGTTTCTTTTGTTGCTTTTGTTTGTTCATTCTATGAACTCCTCCTTTGTTTTTCCCCGGCAAAATAAAACACCCTTCATATACCAAAAGGGTGTTTTTGCCGTCAAAAAACAAACACAACTTCACCCATCGTAAACTTGTGTAGGACAGACTCAGCGATCTGGCTTAGTGCGCAGAGCGCACATCACAGTGGCGGGGCCGTGCGGGATTTACACCCGACTTCTCTGAATAGATGTCTGGCCTTGTATATGAAATGTATTCTATTTTTTCAGGTTATTTTTGCATTATTCATTGTAAGAAATCCGACATAGAATGTCAAGGCACTAACGAGGAGTCGAACTTAAGTAGGTATTATTCATTGTATAAAACACAAAACAGGCTCTCGATCAATCTCTCGAGAGCCTTTGCTTTATTAAACCCGATATCTGTTTAAATCATCATTCATGGTTGAAATAGCTGAGGATGTTTCCTTGGTTGAGCTACCGATATCCTGCATATCCGTATCCATGGAAGATAATATTTCAGATACATTTATGATCTCCGCGCTATTTTCCTGGGATGCTGCGCCGACAGACAGCATGGCATCTTTGATTTCTCCTAAAGATTTTGTATACTGCATTGTTTTCTGCTGCAGCTGCTCCATGGAATTTTGAATATCATCTGCTTTACTCGTAAAACTTCGGGATACATCACCAAATTTTTTATAATCTGTGGAAACTTCTTCCCGCAGAAGTAAAAGCATCTGATCCGCCAGACTGTTCAATCCCTGAATTGCCTCCACAACATCAGTACTCATTGTCTGGATTTCATTTGCCGCGCTGCTCGTGTTATTTGCCAGGTTTCCAATTTCCGTAGCCACAACGGCAAATCCTTTTCCTGCCTCCCCGGCTCTCGCCGCCTCTATGGAAGCATTCAGTGCGAGCAGATTCGTCTGTTCTGAAATCCCTAAAATAGCATCCGAAAGTTCTTTAATCTGCAGAACGGCATCTGCCCTTTCTTTTTGTTTCTGCAAGTTCTCAGATAGGTTTTCTGCGTCTTTAAAGATTCTATCGTAAGAAAGCTTGGCTGTATTGCTCAATTCCTTGGAAGAAACATTGATTTCGCGCAAAGAATCCGTGTTGCCGTTCACAATATCCAATATATTCTGCATATCATTATATACAAAATCCGCCTGCTCTCCGGCAGTCTGGATAGATGCCGCAATTTCCTCAGAGGCGGCCACCATACTCTGTACTGTATCATTGATATCGCTAATACGGGAAACCGAACCGGAAACATAGCTATTGATCTTCTTCATTTTAGATTCAATATTATTTGTTCCGTTCTTGATCTCCTTGACCGTATTACCGGTCTTCTGAAGCAGCCGGTTCAGATTACTTCCCAGTACCTCCAGCTCATCGCCGGAAGTAATATCCAGCACCTTTGTCAGATCTCCGTCGTCGGAAGCTACCTCCAGGATCTTATTATTTACTTTTACAAAATTCCTCTTCATTTTCGTTGCTACCAAAAGCGCCACCACAACTGCAAGAACTATGCCTATGGCAACTGCGATCAGAATATTACTGATAAGGCTGAATAAAGAAGTTTGTATGGAGGACGCCTCATAATCCACGGCTACCATGCCCAACACCTTACCATTATAGGAGATTGGTGCGTAGCCGCTATAAAAGGTCCCCCATTCATCGGTAAACGGTTCACTGGTTACGGATGAACTTCCTTCCATTGCCTCAAACATGGCATCCTGCGCCTCGTATTCCTCTCCATATTCCCCGGGATCGTCAGGATCGGTGTCCACAACAAACTGAAAATTATTTTTATCCTTCGGCATAAGCGTATATACATAGGTAACAGAATCACCTACCAAAAAGAAGCTTAACGAATCCTTAACCTGTAAGAGAGCATCTTCATCCCCCTCTACAGCTTTTGAAAAAGTTTCTCCATCCACATTTTGTGCTGCAATTACCGCAATCTCCACCACATCGTCCATGCTCTTTTTTCTCAGAAAGTTTCCCATGGTGAGATATGCTACAGTGCCCACAATCAGTGCAACCACAATGGCAGCTCCCAAAATAAAAAGAAAGAGCTGGGCCGAAATACTGATTTTTCTCGTCTTCATCTTCTGTTACCTCCTTGGTTGGTCTTAATATTTTAACATATACTGAGTCCGTTTACAATATTGCCGGCACACTTAATGCTTTTAGAGTGCATTTTGTAATACCGTCCACTTGACAGTAAAGCGTCCGGATGATAATCTGCGAATTAGGAGGAACCGGCATGTCAGAACAGTCTTTCTTTCAAAATGCCCTTAGCAATTTTACCCACGAGGTAGCAGCCGGAGGCAGCATACGCCACCTGACGGATTTGGGGTATACGGTAAAACAAATTTCAGAACAGATTTCTTTTCCCACACCTACTGAGCGGATACGTCGCCAAGTGTGGGAGCGGCTGATAGAAACAGAAGTCATATTGACCTGTGAGCCGGGCTGCAACACCAAAACAAAGGCAGATTACGTACGGGAATACGATGAGTACGGCAGAGCCAGCTTTCGGAAAGTAGCTATGCCAACAGCAGAGCAGCCTCAAATTCAATGGAAAGAGTTTGTAGTAAAAAGCCATGAAACAGAGAAATTCCGCAAAATCTTAGAAAAGAAAGTATCCGAAAATGGGTCCTCTCACTCCTATGCTGCCTGTGAGTTCGGCATACTGATGCGGCAGGAACCGGCGCATTTTCAAGAACTGCTTGGAGTACTAAATGAAAAGCAGCGGGAATATATAGAAGGGTTACCTTGGGAACCGAAGTCCGTCTACCACAGGCTGAATTCCCGCATGTTAGAAATCCTCCTGCAGCTCTCTGCAGAAGGATTTTGGCGGGGAGAATGTTATTTTCTAAAGACCGGAGAAAAGGTACGGGTAGAATAAAAGAACTGGGACTGATCTGGCTATGGGATCAGCAATTCTGCTATTGCCTGCTCCCAGTATTCATCAGGTACGCTGCACCAATCACAGCTTCCTCTTTCTGCTTCACACAATTTTACCGCCCTGGCTAAAACGGTTCCATGGGATATTGTTCCGGTTAACATCATATGTTTTGTCACTTGACACCAATAAGGAGCTATGTCTTCCAGCCCGGATTCACGCATTTCTTTTATGACCTGTTCTTTGTCATAATCTAAAGCAATAAACTCATGACTCCATCCTTGTGTATCCTGATGAAGGATCATAAACTGCGCTTTTCCCGCACCATGTAATGATACTCCTACCGATCCGGGATTTATCGCTATTATTCCATTGTGCTCTATTATGCATTGTATATGCGTGTGCCCGCATAGTATGTATTTATGCTCACATTGTTCAAGAATGCTCTTTGTTCCAGCATGATCCGGCAGCATCTTTACCTTATTGCCGGCAGGAGCGCCATGGCAGGCTAACAGCGGTTGTGCTCCTTCCAATTTTATTTCCCGGCAAATGGGCAGCGTTTCAAAAAAGTCGATGTCTTTTTCGGTCAGCTGCGCATAACAATGCTTCAGCGCTCCTACCGTTGCATTTCCATCTTTCCACTCACAGTTCCTATCCGCCCTCCGGTTGATCCAGTAATCCTCCTTATTTCCCCTCACAAAGAAACAAGTATACTTTTCCGCCATGGAATATATAATATCCATTGTTTTCTGTGGATAGGAAAACTCGCCCAAATAATCTCCCAGAAATATGTAGGTATCAATTTTTCTATTTAAAGCATACTCAAGACATTCCTGAAATGCTACATAATTACCGTGTATATCAGAAAAGACGGCTATTTCCATGTGTAATATATTTCCTTTCAGGCCAAGAGTTGTTAATCTAATACTATCATACCCATACTCAAATCTACCCCATTTTTCCCGGAATTCGTAATGTTTTCTGTTCCCTTGCAATACAAATTTTGATTCTGATGAATGACGATAGACATATTTTAATCCTCCTTGTTTTCCGAAGGAAAATGCGAGCTGCTCTCAGCGAGCAGAAGATTTATCCTCCTTGATCTTATACTAGCGAAATCCATTTCTTTGTCTACTTGGGATATATCGTATATATCGTCACATTTCTATTGTTGTTCCAGTTTTCTAAAGTAATTTTTCATTTAATAAGGTTTCCGGCGAATGCGAAAAATGCTGCTCTATTGGCAATTTGCCTCAAGAGCAGCATTCTCTTAATCATCAACATTTATAGGTTATTACCTGCTTTTCATATAGCACTGTGCAAGAGCTTTAAGCACATTATCATCACGATAGATCTTATCAAAATCATTGACAGACAGTGTGGTAATCTGTTCTCCATCCCAAAGTGCCGCCTCACTTGACTCATACTCTTTTAGGGCAACCTTCTCCCCAACGATTTCTTTCACTTCTCCGGTCGTTTCATCACGAATGATATCCGAAACATTTATATAATACTCATAGCTGAAATCAGCGTCTTCATACTCTTCTTCCATGTAATTGTATACTACATGCAGCATTTGTATATTAACATTCGAAGAGGTAAGGGTCATGGTATCGAGATCCCAGACGTCCATCCGCGACATATTATCATCCACATTATCAATAATGTCCGTTTCATTATCGTAAGTGGTAAAGCTATACGGATAATAGTAATCACAATAGACCATTCCCTTCCGTTCCACATAACTGAAAGGCTTTCTATATCCGTAATAATCCTCTATTGTGTCTTCACCCGGTGACAGCGGGACTGCAGTCCCGTCTTTATAGGTGTACAAATAAGTTCTTATATTGCAGCGGTCGTCATAATCCGTAGGCGTATAACCATGGCTGAATAGCATCTCCGGAATTTCATCATCATTAAGATAGATAAAGCATACATTCGCATAGTAATCTTCCGGATCAAAAGAATATTTTTTAGATTCTTCTTCAATCTGCTGATAATACTGCTTTAGAATTTCT
>JAFLSX010000029.1 GCA_022510705.1 Lachnospiraceae bacterium | reverse complement strand
ACAAATGCAGCACCTTTACCGGGCTTTACATGCTGGAACTCAATAATCTGGTAAATATTACCATCTAATTCAATCGTAATACCATTTCTGAAATCACCTGCAGAAATCATAAAAAATGTTCCTCCTAAAATTGTCACGTTTTAATTCATACTCTAGTGTATACTAAGATGTACCAATTTTCAACTCTTTTTTTCAAATCCTGCGTTAAGAAATAACATGATACCGGCATTAGCCGCGTTCCCCGGCCAACCCGATCACCCTGTCAATAGCAAGCAGATAGCCCTCCAGCCCTTTTCCGCAAATCTGATCGTCACAGGCCGGTCTGGTTACGGAGACTTTTCTGAATTCCTCTCTGGCCGTAATATCTGAAATATGGATTTCCACCTTTGGTATATCTACGCTGGCCAATGCGTCATGTATGGCATAACTGTAATGGGTATAGGCACCCGGATTGATGACAATTCCCTCCGTACCGTCATAATAGGCATCCTGAATACGGTCGATAATAGCTCCTTCATGATTGCTCTGAAAAACTTCGATCTTACTCTCTGTTTCGGCTCCTTTTTTTGCAATCATCTGCAATAAATGATCATAGTCCTGTGTGCCGTACACTTCCTTTTCCCGAATGCCCAGAAAATTCAGATTAGGGCCGTTAATTACCAGTATTTTCATTCTTATTCCTTTCGTTTTCCCGATTTATTTACTGATGCTGCTCTCTTCTTCCGGAAGGTATCCGTAATCCCGCAGCTTCTGTACAATTTCCGTTATGATCTGCTCCATGTCCTTGCCGTCCACATCTATTACAAGATCGGCAGCCTCTTCATAAACAGGCGCACGCTGTGCTAACAGGGATCTGATTCTATCAAGAGGATCTTCGCACTGCAGCAGGGGTCTGCTCGTATCATTTTTCAATCGCTCATAAACGCACTGCGGTGAAATACGTAAATAAAGGACACATCCTAACTGCTTTAGGAGAACATGATTCTCCTTTCGCATAGGAAGACCTCCACCGGTTGCGAGAATCTTTTCATCTTTCGTATGTAGCAGTTCCTTTAAGCACTCCGTTTCCATTTGCCTAAAGTAAGGCTCTCCCTCTTCTTTAAAAATATCCGAAATACTTTTACCGGCTTTTTTCTCAATGAGTTTATCCGTATCCTCCACGATTCTGCGCAATTTGTAAGAAAGCTTGATACCCACTGTGGACTTACCGCATCCCATGAATCCGATCAATACTATATTGTTCATAGTCCATTCAACAGCTTTCTATATACAACAGCTGCCTGCTCCTCCGTAATCTTACAGTCATTCCAAAGTTCAAATGCAATAATCCCCTGGTACAGCAGCATTTTCAGGCCATTATAGGCCTCTCCTCCCGCAGCTTTTACCTGCCGCATAAAACGGGTTTCACCCGGATTATAGATGAGATCATAACCAACCCGTATTTTTTCATAGAAATCCATATCTGAGATCAATACCTTTTCCGTATCGGGATACATCCCCACATTGGTGGCCTGTATAGTCAGATAATCTTTGTCCGGCAGCGAAGTGTACTGTTCCAGAGCAAGCGCCGTAGCTACCCTGCGCCCGGCATAAGCGTTTACCTCCTCGGCAATTGCTGCCGCCCTTTCCACGGTACGGTTCAATATAGTAATCTGCCCTGCCTTATCACAGAGCATGACTGCTACTGCCCTGGCTACACCGCCGGCTCCCAAAAGCAGTATTTTTTCTCCCTCCACCGAAATACCGTCACTTGCCATAGCCCGGTAGAGACCGGGCATATCCGTATTATAGCCTTTGTAGCCATCTTCAGTGGAAACCAACGTATTGACAGCGCCGATTTTTTCCGCCAATTCATCCACCGCCGTCAGAAAGGGAAGTATTTTCTCCTTGTGCGGAACCGTGACATTTAAACCTAAAATATGTAATGCCCGGGCGCCCTGCACCGCATCACCAAGCTTCTCTTTCTCCACTAAAAACGGCAGATAGGTCAGATTGATGCCCGTCAATTCCGCCAATGTATTGTGGATTGCAGGGGATAACGTATGCTCCACCGGATTTCCGAGGAGACCACAGGTTCTAGTCAGTCCGTTTATTTCCATAACGATTTCCTTCCTAACCGATTTTCCTTCTGTGATAGAAAAACAGTACAATTTTTTCCAGATAACGTTTTAGTACAATCTGAATTTCTTCCTTGGGATGAATGGGTTTTACCAGATAGGTTGTAAGGCCTGCCTTCTTTGCCCCCCAGATATCGGTAAAAAGCTGGTCCCCGACAAATAAGGTGTTTTCGGGAGTGGTTTTCATTTTTCCCATAGCCCTGACATAGCCTGTCTTTCCGGGCTTGCCGGCCTTATAAATATAGTCCGCTCCCACTTCATCGTTAAAGCTCTTCACCCTGGGTTCCTTATTATTGGATAACAGCATAAGCGCAAATCCTGTTTCCTTCAGATGTGCAAACAGCTTTTTCGCTCTTTCGTCCGCAGGAGCTCCATGGGGAACCAAAGTATTGTCTATATCAAAAATAATACCTCTGAAACCACTGTTATACAGTTTGTTATAATCAATTACATATGCCGACTCCGCCTCATGGTGGGGATAAAATCTTTGAAACATAATACACTTCCTTTGGTCCAAACCTTTTCTACATCCTACACAAAAAAACAGCATGTGTCAAACACATGCTGTCCGATTCCTATTTAGAATTTAACTATCACAACGCCGTCCTCACCGGCACCCTGTAAATTCTGGGATTCTCCCACAAAATACTGATACTGCTGGAGAACCTTATCCTTCTGCAAATCGGATATAGCCTTTTGCATATCCAATGCAGCTATATCTCTGTCACTGCCGATATAGCCGTAGTCCTCACCGCGGTTAAAGGAAAGGGAAATCTCCTTTACATCGGTAGACACAGGCCTCGTAGTCTGCTTCTCTTCAACGGTAAGGTCAATATCCCGGGAAATCTCTTTAGGCTGCTCAGCCTGCGGAATCATTTCTTCCGCTTTGTTTAAGCGTCTGTAATCCACTGCGGGTATTTCCGGAACCTGGTAATTACGGAACAAATTACTATAATCTGATACGCCGCCGATTCCCATGAGATCACCTCCTTATCCTTCGTTATTATGTATATCGGCATATTTGGACAAAACTGTAGAGCTTTATTTTTCTTCCAGAACGCTTTTTAATTCTTCCATAAAGGTATTGATGTCCTTAAACTCCCGATATACGGAAGCAAAACGGACATAGGCAACCGCATCCAAATCTTTTAATTTATTCATAACCAGCTCGCCGATGACCTCACTGGGTATCTCCTTATCCTCTCTACTGAAAACCTCTGTTTCCACCTCGTCAATCATCTGCGTAATCTGACTGGCGCTCACCGGCCTTTTATGGCAGGCCCGCAATACACCCGCTTCTATCTTGGAGCGGTCATAGGTCTCCCTGTTGTTATCTTTTTTAATAATAATTAAGGGAATGGTTTCTATTTTCTCATAAGTAGTAAATCGCTTATCACATTCATCACAGACACGTCTGCGGCGAATGGAATTGTTATCCTCCGCCGGTCTGGAATCAATAACTCTGGTATTCTCGTGGCCACAAAACGGACATTTCATATTTTGCCTCTTTTCTGCTGTCACTTGGCAGCTTCAGTTGCATGGCAGCTCTGCCTTAAAAACAGTCGGCAGAAAACTCCACTATTTGTTTCTATTATAGAATATCTTCGCTATTATGTCAAATTTCATCAGTAAAAATCCTATGTTTTTACCTTATTTTTACAAATTCAGTCTGCACAGATATCCACCAGAATTATGTCCGGTCCAATCTGCTTAATGTCCCTGAAAGGAATACAATAGTCCTCTTCGCATTTAAAAAAATTTTCCCATTTATTTCCTCTGGGAACAAATATTTTATGAATACAACCGTTACATTCATCAAATTCCAGATCACTCACTCTTCCTAACTGCTTGCAGTTTCTTAAATTGATGACTTCTTTACATTTAAATTCCGAAAAAAGCATGATAAACTCCCGATTTATTTCCTTATTACATTATATACCTATACCAAAAAATGGTTCCAAATTTCACTGCATAAAACAAGTCCCCGCTGTTCATACTATTATCGATTACTGCAGAAACAGAAAAATACCCACAGATAAACAAAATGTAAAAACGGAGGCGTCTGAATCATGGCACAAAGCAAAGTTGAAATCTGTGGAGTCAATACATCCAAACTTCCACTTTTGAAGGCTGAGGAAAAAGAAGCGCTTTTTGCCCGTATTGCCGAGGGGGATATGGAAGCAAGAACACAATACATCGAAGGTAATTTGAGACTGGTCTTAAGCGTTATCAAACGTTTTGCTTCCAGTAATGAAAATGTAGACGATCTATTTCAGATTGGCTGTATCGGTTTGATCAAAGCCATCGATAATTTTGATACATCTCTAAACGTAAAATTCTCAACTTATGCAGTACCCATGATCATCGGAGAAATCCGTCGCTTTCTTCGG
Source organism: Lachnospiraceae bacterium (assembly GCA_022510705.1). Taxonomy (GTDB): domain Bacteria; phylum Bacillota; class Clostridia; order Lachnospirales; family Lachnospiraceae; genus Acetatifactor. Next base: position 27,113 of record JAFLSX010000029.1, on the reverse strand, counting down.
GACAACAATTCCATTCGGGTGTCCCGCTCCCTTAAGGATACGGCCTATAAGGCTATTTATGCTAAAGAAGCACTTACCAAGAAAAATTTAAAAGAACCGACAATTGAGGAGGTTGCTTCCGAAATCGGTATTTCCAAGGAAGATATTACCTATGCACTGGATGCCATCCAAAATCCCATGAGCCTGTACGAGCCAATTTTTACGGATGGCGGAGATACACTCTATGTCATGGATCAGATCAGTGATAAAAAGAACCGGGAAGAAACCTGGGTAGAACATCTTTCTTTAAGCGAGGCCATGAAACGATTAAATGAACGGGAGTATGAAATCATCTCCCTGCGCTTTTTCGCTGGAAAAACCCAGATGGAGGTAGCGGAAATGATCGGCATTTCCCAGGCTCAGGTTTCCAGACTGGAAAAAAATGCACTCCGCATCATGCGAAGTTATCTGACGGCTTAGAATAAATCAGCGGCTTTGGGGCAGCAGACTGTTCATCCAGTCTACAGCTGCCTGTATCCCTTCCTCGGAAAAGGAAAACTCTTGCGACTGCTTCTGCTCATCCGGTGTGGCTCCGTAGGCAAAGGGTTCCGGCCAGATAATCGCTTTCAGTTTTGGCTCTTCTCCTGCGGATACTTTCTCCAGACGATAACGCATTCCGCCATGACTGCCTGTATATTCGGTCTTCTTTAAAAACTCAAGTGATAAAATATCTTCACACCTAATCATAAGTTATCCCCCTGTGGTAAAACTATATACAATATACCACAGAGGGATATTTTTGTCACTGCCTGCAAACCGACTTATATGTGCCTGCAATTTACTTGTTATGTTCTACTGCCGCTCTATTTCCCTCTTTAACTGCTTCATGATCTTCTTTTCCAGTCGGGAAATATAGGACTGGGATATGCCCAAAAGGGCAGCCACCTCTTTCTGAGTCAATTCCTGCCCATCGGGAGTGTTCAACCCAAATCTCAAGTTAATAATGGTTCTTTCCCTTTCGGATAATTTATCAATGGCCTTCATTAAAAGCTTCTTTTCCACTTCCGTTTCAATATCCCGATAGATGATGTCCTCGTCCGTTCCCAGAATATCCGAAAGAAGTAGTTCATTGCCATCCCAGTCCACATTCAGCGGCTCGTCGATGGAAACCTCCAGACGGGTCTTATTGTTTCTTCTTAAATACATGAGAATCTCGTTTTCAATGCAGCGGGAAGCATAGGTTGCCAGCTTGATATTCTTCTGGGGATTAAAGGTATTAATGGATTTTATCAGGCCAATGGTTCCTATGGAAATCAAATCCTCCACGCCCACCCCCGTATTATCAAATTTTTTGGCAATATATACCACCAGCCTTAAATTGTGTTCGATCAGGATGGTCTTAGCGGCGTCTCCGTCCTCGGTTCCCAGATCATTGATCACTTCATTTTCTCTTTCCGCTTCAAGGGGAGGCGGCAGTACCTCTGCCCCGCCTATGTAATGGATATCCCCCTGTCTGAGGGTCTTTCCCTGACAGAATCTAAACAGAGCATTCTCCCTCTGCAATAATTTAAACTGTATTTTTCCCGGCATACTTACCTTTAATATCATGTTTCGCCCTCCTGTTTTTAGTACTTTCTCTCTTTTTTAACAGCTCCGGATGCAATAGCATACCGTAATCTCCCATAGAGGCAACCTTGCCTTCATTTAAGCCAACGTAAACATTGCGGCATATCCATTCAAAACCATCCTGTCTGATGAGCATTTCCGGGATTTTATATCCCATCATAATGCCCCTCTCACATCCTACGCTTCTATAAGGAATGGCACGAAAACCTACCGGCTCTTCTTCTCCATTCCATAATTCTTCAAATAATGCTTTATCTATAACCGATACCGGCTCTCCGCTGATAGGTTCTCTTAAGCAATTTCCGGTATCTACTATGCCATCTACGGCAACACTTCTTCCTGCCCTGCTTTTCAGTATGACCTTGCATGGACCGGCCCTTTCCTTCTCCTTTTTTTCTTCATAACAGCTGATGATCAAATATAATAGCCCTCCGCATGCCAACACCCCCATCATCTGCATGCGATGTTCCCTAAAGACCTTTACATGGTTTATGAGCAGAAAAAAAGCGCCACCCAATAAAAGGCAATATTTGAGGGTGTGTTCCAACAGCTTTATAAAAGCTTTCAAGGATGCCGGCCTAAAGACAGCGTATAGAATGGCACTGTTTAGCACAATAGCCATAACAAGCGTTTTGACTATTGCCCCTCCAAAAGGAAGAATAAACGCCAGACAATATCCAAAACCTCCCGCTGCTGCTCCCAATACCAGTCTCCATCGTGTGGCAGTACGATGCAGACTTCTGTTAAGCAGCATCAAAAGATATAGGTTCATGGTAAAACTTAACAGAAACAGACTGTCTATGTAGACCTCATAATACACCGGCCTCCTCCCCTTTCCCGTTATACATGGACTTAAGATACTGTCTGATAATCATTATAATGGGATACTCTTACGGAATTTGTCGGATTTCTTCTATGGACTGTCTTAAATTTTAGGCATACTTCGACATGGGGGTTGAGACAAAAAAGACATGATTTATATATAAAAAGGACAGCCTTTCGACTGTCCTAACTTACATATGTACTATGATTACTTATTACCCCGCTGCAGGAAATCGGGAATCTTTAAAGATTTCTCCACTACCGAGGAGCGCAGATCCGTGGGTTTTGCAATACCGTCCAGCGTGGGCTTTATGGTATTCTGCTCATCATTAGAGGAACGTTTCAGTGCGCTGTCTGCCATGCTCGACTGATAGGATGCCGGCTGGATAAACCGATTGGCTCCCGAATAAGAACTAAATGCACTTCCTTTGCTTCTGCTTTCCTGCGTTTCCAGCCCGGTCGCAATAACCGTAATGGTACAGGTATCCGTCTTAGATGCATCGTACATAGCACCGAAAATAACATTGACATCGTCTCCGGTCAACTCTCTCACATAATTAGAGGCCTCAGAAGCATCATTTAACGTAATATCTCCTGACACATTGATGATCACATGCGTTGCGCCGTTGATGGTAGTTTCTAACAGAGGGCTCTCTACAGCCATCTTCACTGCCTCTAATGCCTTATCATCACCCTTGCCGATACCGATACCGATGTGGGCAACACCCTTGTCCTTCATAACGGTCTGTACATCCGCAAAGTCCAAATTAATAACTGCGGGGACATTGATAAGATCCGTAATTCCCTGCACGGCCTGCTGCAGTACTTCATCTGCTTTCTTAAGTGCTTCAGGCATGGTGGTACGCTTGTCCACTATTTCTAAAAGCTTGTCATTGGGAATGACGATCAAGGTATCCACATTGCCTTTAATATTGTCAATACCGGCCAGCGCATTGGTCATACGCGCCTTTGCTTCAAAGCGAAAAGGCTTGGTAACCACACCTACCGTTAAAACTCCTAAATCCTTTGCGATCTTTGCTACAACGGGTGCCGCACCGGTTCCGGTTCCACCGCCCATACCGCAGGTTACAAAAACCATATCCGCACCCTTCAGTGCATTCTCAATATCCTCGGTACTTTCCTCAGCTGCCTTCTGACCGATTTCAGGCTTCGCACCCGCACCCAGTCCTTTGGTCAGCTTCTCTCCTATCTGAATCAGCTTGGGGGCTTTACAAAGCTGCAATGCCTGCTTATCGGTATTGACTCCGATAAACTCCACCCCACTGATATTTTCATCAACCATTCTATTTACAGCATTATTACCTGCGCCGCCCACACCGACAACGATGATTCTTGCCGCAGATTCAGCATCATTCGTCTTAATCTCTAACAAGGGTTTTTCCTCCTTATTTTCAAATAAACTCCATATAGAATATCATATAATTATTTTTCCAATTAATCAACACATTTTTTTAATTCTTACAAGGTTTTTTCAAAATTATGAATCAGGTTTAAAAATCGGTCTGAAATTAGAGCTTCCGGTATAATTTTCTAAAGACATGGTTCCTGCTTTTCCTTCCAGTTCCGGAAGCAGGCTCTGTATCAATCCCATTTTTTCATCCAAGAGCTCGTCCGTTCCGAAAACAATCTTCACTTCTCCAAAATACAGCGTCATGCGATCGGAAGAACTAAAATAAATACGGTCCACTGTCAACGAATACTTTGTCAGAGCCTGGGTAAGAGTCAGAATCCGATAGAAAACTTCGGTATCCTCTATCGGAAGGGGCTCATTGATCACCATGTGGTCAAAGGACAATCCTGTTATCTGCGGTACCCCCGCTGTTTTAATATCGGAGCTTTCCACAACAATTCCATCCTTATCAAAATAGATATACCGTCCCAGATACTCTACATAACCCGCCAGGGATTTTTCATATACTTCTATCTTTACAGTATCCGGAGAAAGTACCTGCACATTCATGGAGGCGATAAAAGGAACATCCGTAATCTGCTTGTCCCGATAAACTAAAGACAGATAGAGGGAATTGTGGGATAGCGGCCCATCAAAGACCATGTTTTCAATTTCTTCCCTGGTGTAGTGCATATTTCCTTCCACATAGACGGTGGTCACGGTGCGGGTCTGCAAAAAATAGTATATGCCGCCCAGCAATGCCGCAACGACCGCCAATGTCAGAAGAACTTTTATTCTTTTAAAAAATCTGCTTCTGTTTCTTTCAAACCTATACACCGTAAATGCGCACTCCCAACTCTCTTAAATCCCTGCAGATGTTTTCATATCCGCGTTCAATATATCCGCAGCCATCTACAATGGTTTCTCCTTTAGCTGCCGCACCCGCAATGACCAGGGCTGCGCCGCCTCTCAACTCTTTCGCCTGCACCCTGCATCCGGTTAATTGCTCCACACCTTCCACCCGGGCATTTTTTGCATCCATCTGTTCTATCTTTGCACCCATTGCATTCAAATCAGGGATGATATGAAAACGGTTTTCAAAAATATTTTCCACTACCGTACAATTTCCCTCTGCCAAGGCCAATACCGGTAAAAACAAGGATTGCATATCCGTAGGAAAACCCGGAAACGGAGCCGTTATCAGCTGTTTTGGTGCTTTCAGCCGCTCCCTCCGCTGTATATACAGACCCTTGTCCGTTTCCTGCCATACGGCACCCATGGTCTCTGCCACCTTTTTTATGGCCTGCATCTGCTCCGTGGGAGCTTCCATCAGCAACACCTCACCACCTACCGCAAGACAGGCGCACAAATAGGTGCCCGCTACAATCCTGTCTCCCGGAATCGCAAAATCGGCTGCGCAGAGCTTCTTTCTACCCTGTATGATAATTGTACTACTTCCTCCACCGGTAATATCTGCTCCGCAGGCGCTCAAAAAACGGCAGAGCGTAACAATCTCCGGTTCCCTTGCAGCACCTCGGATGATAGTAGTTCCGTCAGCTCCCACTGCTGCTAACAACAGATTCTCCGTAGCGCCCACACTGGGAAAAGGCAAGGTAATATCCGCCCCTTTAAGGCCTTCTGTATAAGCATGAAGACCGTAAGATTTTTCCTCAAAGCTCACATGAAGCTGCTTTAAGGCTTCTATATGAATATCAATGGGCCTTTCTCCGATGACGCAGCCGCCCGGATACGCAAGCTCCACCTCTCCTGTTTTGTTTAACAGGGCGCCTAAAAGAAAAATGGAAGAACGCATGCTTTCCACAGCTTCTTTCGGCATATCACCGGAAAGAGCTTTCAGCCTGCTCATTCCCTCCGTATTCACCCTGAGCATGTTTTTATCTCTTGTCACACTGCACCCAAGGCTCTGCAGTAATGTCTGCATATGGTATACATCTGCCAATCTGGGGCAATTCTCAATCACGCTGGTTCCCTCTGCCAACAAAGTTGCCGCCAGAACCGGCAGTACCGCATTTTTAGAACCCTGTATGCTGACCTGTCCCTGTAGGACAATGCCGCCGCGGATATAAACAGAATCCAATATATGCCTCCTGCACACAAGAAAAAATATAATTTATCTTATGCACAGTGAAAAGAGATGTTCTAAGGGTAAAATCTTACACTTCCTTAAGCTGTATCCTCTTCGCCACGTTCAGTACCAGTCCGATTTCAGCTAACTGGAACAACACTGCCGTACCGCCATAGCTGATAAAAGGAAGAGAAATTCCCGTATTTGGAATCGTATTGGTTACTACGGCAATATTCAAAATAACCTGAATCGCCATATGTCCCATAACGCCTACTACTAACAACGCACCGAATAAGTCCGGCGCATTATTTGCAATCACCATAAGACGCCAGATCAGCATCACAAACATCAGGATGATCGCTACTGCTCCAAAAAGTCCCAGTTCCTCGCAAATAATAGAAAAGATCATATCATTCTGTGCCTCGGGAATGAAGCCAAGTTTCTGCATGCTCTGTCCCAGTCCCTTTCCCCAGATACCACCGGAGCCAATGGCGTAGAGGGCCTGCAGTGTCTGATAGCCGGTATCGCTGACATAAGCTTCCGGATTCAACCAGGCAAGTACTCGCTCACCGCGGTAATTTAGACCGTCCGCATTTGCCATATTCACAATCACAAATACGATCAGCGCCACACCGGCCACACCGGCCAGACCTAACAGTACAAATTTTTTATAGTCGGGACTTGCCACAAATACCATCAGCGCTGCAATTCCCAGAATAATAATAGCAGAACTTAAGTTAGAAGTTATCTTCCATACCATAACGACAATGGGCATAGGCAGCATCATCAGCGCAGCAAAACCTTTCCAACTTCGTATGCTCCTCCCCATTTTACAGATGACCACCGCCAAAAATAATATCATACACAGTTTTGCAATTTCCGAAGGCTGTATGGAAAGTCCCGCAATACGAAACCACCGTTTTGCACCGCCCGACTCGTAGCCAAAAGGAATGATCAGGGCCAATAACACTACCGATATCAGGTAACCGAAACCGTAGAATCTTTCCCAAAAATGATAGGGAATATTTGCCACTATCATCATACCTGCCAGTCCTAATATGGTCGCACGCAGCTGCTTCATCAGATAATATGTAGAACTGCCGTATTTTTGAGCAGCCTCATAGGAACTGGTGGAATATAACATCACCAGACCAAAGCCTAGCAAAAACAGTACGATGAACAGCAGGCTATAGTCAAAAAAATATTCTGTTTGGCCTTGTCGTCTCTTTTTCTTTACCACGTTTTCACTCCTTTTAGAGAGCATTTACATACTCTTTAAAAATCCGTCCTCTCTCTTCATAGTTTGAGAACATTCCCCAGCTGGCGCAGGCCGGTGAAAGAAGCACTGCATCGCCGCTTTTTGCCGTTTCCGTACAGATACGGAAAGCCTCTTCAAAACTGTCCGCCATCTTAATTGCACTAAATCCGTGCTTTTTTGCACACTCTGCAATTTTCTCCCTTGTCTGCCCTATAAGTACCAGGCATTTAACCTTACCATCAAAAGCTTCTATCCACTCGTCATATTCGCTGCCTTTATCATAGCCGCCTCCAATCAATACGGTAGGACGTGACATGGCGCGGATACCTTGAATGGCTGCATCCGGATTAGTTCCTTTAGAATCGTTATAATAGGTCACACCGCATTTTTCGGCTACATATTCTATCCGATGCTCTACGGCTTTAAATGTCTTAATCACTGCCAGCGTTGTATCTAAGGGAACCTGCATACTCTCCGCAATCGCTAAAGCGGCCATAACATTTTCCACATTACACTGCCCAACCAGATTCATATCCGTATGAATATTCATGAGTTTTTGGCTCTTTCCGCTCTTAGCCCTGTAAATATAATCTCCTTCCCTATAAAAGCCATCTTCCAATGTCTGCACAGAAGAGAAAAAAATCACCTTAGCAGGACATCTGTCCGCAAAACTACGCAGATATCCGTCCTCATAATTCAGTACACAGACCTCATCCTTTGTCTGTCTACCGGCAATGGCTTCCTTGGCCGCCACATAGTTTTCCATGGTATGATGGCGGTTTAGATGGTCAGGCGTAATATTTAAAATTGCGGATACCGCAGGATGAAAAGTATCCACCGTTTCCAACTGAAAGCTGCTGATTTCTGCTACGGTCACAGAACTCTCATCCGTCCTGGAAGCCTCTAACGTATAGGGATTTCCAATATTGCCCACTACAAAGACATTTTCAAAATAGGCTTTCATGATTTCTCCCACCAAAGTGGTGGTAGTCGTTTTTCCGTTGGTTCCGGTAATGGCAACCACACGTCCCCGTTCTAACAGATAGCCCAATTCTATCTCTCCAATAACGGGAATCTGTCTTTGACGAAATTCTTCTATAAAAGGCGTATCCACGGGTACTCCGGGGCTTACGACCAGCAGCTGGGTACTCTCTTTTTCTTCCTTTGGCAGACTTCCCACATAGATTTCCATATCATCCATATCGGTAAGCTTTCCTCGAATTTCCTCCACTTCCAGCTTTTCATTGCTGTCAAAGAGTACAGGTTTGGCTCCCGCTTCATACAGCAGCTTAGCTGCTGCTATTCCGCTCTTTCCGGAACCTATTATCAAAGCACGCTTATTCTTTAAATCCATATTTGTATGCTCCTATTCCTCTTCTATAACATCCCCATTATAGTCCATAATACCTAAATAAGGAAGAATATTTTCATAAAGCTGGCGGATAACGGGCGCTGCTATCTGTCCTCCGTAGTAAGTACCTTGAGGGCGGTTAATGATCGCGATGGCAATCACCTGTGGATCATCCGCCGGTGCAAACCCGATAAAAGAAGCTATATACTGGCCGCTTCCTCTGGGAAGTGTTTGGCTGGTTGCTGTCTTTCCGCCGATTCTTACACCTTCTATATAGGCATTTTTTCCTCCACCCTCGGACACCACCATTTCCAGAATTTCCCGCATTGTGGCGGAGGTTTCCTCGGATACGATTCCTTCCTCCACCGGATATTCCAGAGTCTCTATCAGATTTCCATCCGTATCCGTTATCTTGACTCCAAAATGCGGAGTCACCCGTCTGCCACCATTAACTATAGATGCAGCGGTAGTCAATAGCTGTATGGGAGTCACCTGAAAGGACTGCCCAAAGGAAATGGTTGCCAACTCCACATCCCCGATATTCTCCAGATCATGCATGATGGTGCCCGCTTCACCGGGCAAATCCACACCGGTTCTTCTTAACAAACCAAATTGTTCAAAATAACCGTAAAAAGTTTCAGGCCCCATGCGAAGCCCCACGGTGATAAAAACCGGGTTACAGGAATTCATGGTAGCTAACACAAAATCCTCTGCACCATGTCCTCCCACTTTATGACAACGTATCTTTCTATCTTCTACCACAATAAAGCCGGGACAGGAAAAAGTACTCTCCGGGGTCACCACACCGGACTCTAATCCTGCAGCTGCCGTAATGATCTTAAAAGTGGAACCCGGTTCATAGGTATCATTGATACAACCGTTCCGCCACATAGCATTCAGAAGATCCTGTTTTTCCTCTGCGGACAGTTCCTCTCCGTTTGCACTGACAGAAACCTCCTGTGGCAGTTCATAAGGATTATTCAAATCAAATTCCGGCACGTTCACCATGGCCAGGATTTCCCCATTCTGCGGGTTCATCACAATGATAGAAACGCTTTGTGCTTCTTTGGTCTCCATGGCTTGATAAGCTAACTGCGTCGCATAGCTCTGAATATTCATATCCAGGCTGATATGTAAATCGCCTCCGCTTATGGGCTCTATCCGGCTCTCTCCGGCCGCTTCCACTTCTATGCCCTTTGCATCCGTCACCGTCAGTATCGTGCCGGGCTGACCTTCCAGATACTCCTCATAGATAACCTCCAGACCAATAATGCCCTGATTATCGCTGCCCGTAAACCCCAGTACCTTGGAAGCTAAAGACCCGTAGGGATAATACCTCTTATAATCCTCATCTACCTTAACTCCCGCCAGATCGTACTCTCGAATCCTATCTCCGATTTCTTTATCAACATTACTTCTGATACGTTCAATGGAGGAATATTTTTCCACTCTTGGCCGCACATATTCCTCTGATAGGGATAATTCCCTACAGAGTACTTCAATCACTTTTTCCGGATCCTCAATCTGGCTATGTATAACAGAAATGGTGCAAACCGTTTTATTGTCTGCAATCACCTGTCCGTTACAATCAATGATCCTGCCTCTGGCAGCCTTGATGCTCCGCTCCCTCTCATGGAGTTCTACCGCTTTGCCTCCGTAATAATCTGCCTTGGCTATCATCAGATATACCAAACGCAGAAATAGTATAAATAAGACAGCCGTACACAGAAAAAAAACGGTGGTAATCTTCTTCCTGTGAAATGTTCTGTTTCCCCGCTCTAACATGAGAACCTCATAAAAAAGGTGTTGATATACTCTATTCCCCTTTTTATGAGGTTATGATTTTATCTGATACAGCTTTACTGAATCGGATCGTAATTGCTCTCTACTGGGTATCCTGTATCCGGATCCAGCAGTTCATGCGTAACAGGGTCGATCAAATAGCCGGTTGCCGGGTCTCTTTCCAGATTCATCCAGGGTGCCGGCATATCCACTGTAGGATCATTCTCCCCGGGTGTCACATTGGTACCGTCTTGCGCAAGACCCTCCGTATATCTTCTGGTATCCTCCAGTTTCTTCTCCTCCAACTCCCGCTGCTCCGTATCTGACAATTCTTCCGTCATGAAGATACCCTCATAGGGCAGTACCTCCGTCAGGATATTACGGGCAATAATAGCCGCTTGTGCCGTACCGGTACTCTGATCCTTCATGTTGGGACGGTCCAAAACAACATAGATGGCAATCTGCGGGTCATTAGCCGGTGCAAAACCGATAAAGGATACGACATACTCTCCGTTACCTCTGGGCAATGTCTCCGCAGTTCCCGTCTTGCCGCCGATCACATATCCTGCGGGCCTGGCTTTCTTACCGGTGGCTCCGGGATAGTCCGGATCGCACACTGCCACGCAGTACTCTCTGATCAAGTCCGAAGTGGACTCTGAAATGGTCTGACGTAATACACGGGGTTCAATATTTTCTACTACAGCCCCGTTGGTGGTACAAATCTGCTTAACCAAATGAGGTTCATAATAATAACCTCCGTTAATTAAGGAGCAAAATCCGGTGATCATCTGAATCATGGTAACATTAAAGCCCTGTCCAAAAGAACCGGTAGCTAGTTCCGTCGTTCTTAAGCTTGAGGCACTGTGCACCAACTCAGCAGTTCTGGTTTCACCCGCTAAATCAATATTGGTTCTTAAACCGAAATTAAAATTCCGCTGATATTCTGCAAAAGTATCCGCACCGATTCTAAGAGCCATTCTCATCAGTGCCACATTACAGGAAGTAGCAATCGCTTTTTCCAGACTTACCGTACCGTCTCCGACACTGTTGTGACAGCGGATAGGCTTTTCTCCCTCCACCACAGTCAGCTTACCTTCACACAGAAAGGTATCGTTCTTATTCAGCTTCCCGGTTTCCAAACCCATAGCTACGGTAAAGGGCTTGAATGTAGAGCCCGGTTCATAGGTATCGGAAATACAGAAATTTCTCCATATGCCGTTTAAAGCATCATAATATGCGTCAATATCCGTCTCCCGCATATTATCTATTTCTTCTTGAGAATAGTAAGCGCTCAGATCATAAGGGGAATTTAAATCAAAATTGGGATAACTTGCCATTGCCAGCACATTTCCCGTATTGACCTCCATAACAATGACCGCCATATTTCGGGCGCCGGGTCCTTCCGTATAACGATCGGTATATTCGTCATTGTATTCTTTTAAGTAACGCTCAGCAATGCTCTGTATATTGATGTCCAGTGTACTGACCAGGGTGTAGCCGTCCACTGCGGGCTTGGTGGTTCTCTCCAAAGTAGAATCTCCGTTTAAATATCCATACTCTCTGCCGGTAGTACCGTTTAAGACATCGTTATAATACTCTTCCAAACCGTACATGCCCGTACCGTCAGAGGTGGTAAAGCCGATCACATCACTGGCCAGACTGCCGTTCGGATAAGTTCTTCTGTATTCTTCCTCAAACCATACGCCCCTGATATAGTTGCCCGGACCCGGATTTCCTTCATCATCCTTTTCCGTATTATTCTGCAAAGCCGTAAATGCACTGATTTCCATATAAGTCAGCCGTTTTAAGGGAACATAGTAACGACTGCCGGGATGTTCTGTAATATACTTTCTGACAGCAGCCATATCCAACTGCGGGAAGCAGTTTCCCAAAGCCTCCAATGTGGGTTCCAAATAGGTATCCTTGCTCAACATTACATTGGCATCAATGACTAAATTATAGACTTTTTCACTGACTGCCAGAGTGGTTCCGTTGCAGTCTAAGATATCTCCTCTTCTGAATGGCAGCGTTATGCTGTCATATCTCTGCTGGGAGAGCACCTGTCTGCTGTACTGCTCTCCTTTTTCTCTTCCTATCCAGAACAGTCTTGCTCCCAATCCTATAAACACCAATAAAAACAAGCCGAAAAGTACCAGCAGCTTTTTTTGCATTCTGATGGTAAATTTCCGCTTGGTTTTTATTTCACTTTTGCGGTTCTGCTTATTTTGTCCTTTTTCTCTACTCAATCACGACACCTGCTTTTCATTACTATCTGGGAATATCTCCCAGTTGTCTGACATAGTCGCTTCCCTCATTGGTATAATTTACGATTTGTCCCTCCGTAGCATATACCATTCCCAACTCTCCAATCGCAATTCTCTTGATTTCTTCCAAATTAATACTGCTGTTGATACGGGTCAGTTCCTCGTCATTAGCCAATCTTAAGCTGTTCAATTCACTCTCCAGAGCTGCAATGGTCTCGATCTGAGAGGTAAGATCTGCCTGCATCTGAATGTAGCCGATCAACACATAACCTGCTACAAACAGTGCCAATGCCAAAAACACCACATAGCCAAGATCCATGTGGTAAGCACGCTCCCTGTTCTTTCTGGCTTCATTGCTCAGCCTCTTTCTGGGCTCGTTCTCATTAATACGTCTGACATCCAGCTGTCTGGCCGTATTACCATCTGTATAATAATATTGTCTTCTGCGACTTGCTGCCATAGACTTGTCCTCATTTCTTTTCAAATACTCTTAGTTTTGCGCTTTTAGATCTGCTGTTTTGTAAAAGCTCCTCCTCAGAAGGTAAAATCGGCTTTTTCGTCACCACGTTCCCTCGGGATTTTTTTCCACATACGCACACCGGAAATTCCGGCGGGCAGATACAAGGGTTTTCCGCTTGCTTAAAGGCCGATTTTACAATACGGTCTTCCAGAGAATGGAAGGTGATGATGCAAAGTCTGCCTCCCGGTTTTAAAAGCGCAAGCATGTCCTCCAAAGAATCCCTTAGCACCTCTAACTCCCGATTGCATTCAATCCGGACGGCCTGAAAGGTCTTCTTTGATGGATGCCCGTTTTGCCTCATTTTTGCCGGTATTGCGGCTTTAATAATTTCGTTCAGTTCACCGGTTGTCTCTATAGTCTTTTTTTCTCTTGCCAACACAATATGCTTGGCTATATTTTTTGCAAATCGATCTTCTCCGTAGTCCCGGATAATGCGGTAGAGCTCCTGCTCGGTATAGTTGTTTACAATATCCTTTGCCGTGAGGGACTGCCTTCTGTCCATCCGCATATCCAGTGCCGTATCAAACCGATAAGAAAATCCTCTCTCTTCCGTATCCAATTGGTAGGAGGAAACACCTAAATCCAGAACAATACCGTCCACTCCCGTAACGCCCTGTTCTACAAGCAGCCTTTTCATATTGCAGTAATTGCTGCGAAGTAAAGTGACGCGCTCAGAGAATGGCTCCAGTCTCTTGGCTGCTGCTTCTATAGCTGCATCATCCTGATCAATACCAAATAAATGTCCCTTATCGGAAAGCCTTTTTACTACTTCCAGAGCATGTCCTCCGCCTCCCAGGGTTCCATCCACATAGATGCCATCTGCCTTGATATTCAGATTTTTTATTGTTTCCTCCAGTAATACTGAATAGTGACTAAATGCCATCCGTTATATCCTTCTTACGCTAGATACCCAATCCCAATTCCGACATATGCATTGCAATCTCTTCCATATCGTCATAGGATACGGTTCCTTCGTATCTTTCTTTGCTCCAGATCTCCACACGGCTGCCCGCGCCTATCAGTACAACATCCTTCTCCAGAACAGCAAACTCCTTTAAGCTGGCCGGAATTAATATACGCCCCTGCTTGTCCACTTCTACTTCCGAAGCGCCCGCCATGAAGAAACGAATAAATTTACGTACATCCGGGTTTGTGAGAGAAGGCAATTTCTGCAGCTTCTCCTCAAATGCAGTCCACTCGGTGTGATCAAAGACAAATAAGCAGCCATCCAGTCCCTTCGTAACCACGAAGGTCTCTCCCAGACTTTCACGGAACTTTGAAGGAATGATCAACCTGCTCTTTGCGTCTATCGTATGATTGTATTCACCCATGAACATTGCAATCACCCGCTTTCAAAAGTGGTCTGCCACAAAAGAGTGCACTACATTTTTCTGTTTCTATTTACCACTTTATACCACTTTGCACCACTTTTTACCACTTTTACTATGATTCTATACTAAAATAGCACATTTAGCAAGCAAAATTAATAAAAAAATCAAAAAAAATACGTCCTGCAAAAATTTGCAAGACGTAATTTTTCACAAAATGCTATATGTTGTATGAATATTTTTTTGTCAACAATATCTAGAATTTCATAAAATAATTATCTACACATTAAAACGGAACAGAATCACATCTCCGTCCTTCACTACATATTCCTTTCCTTCCATACCTACCAGCCCCTTCTCCCTGGCTGCCGCTAAGGAACCCTGCTCTAACAGATCCCGGTAGTTGACGACCTCAGCTTTGATAAAGCCCCTTTCAAAATCCGTATGTATCTTTCCTGCAGCCTGCGGCGCCTTGGTTCCCACTTTAATGGTCCAGGCTCTGGTTTCATCCTCACCTGCAGTCAGATAACTGATCAGCCCTAAGAGTCGGTAGCTGGCTTTGATAAGCTTCTCCAATCCGGATTCGGACAGTCCCAAATCTTCCAAGAACATAGCTTTCTCATCCTCATCCAGTTCTGCGATCTCCTGCTCGATCTGTGCACAGATGACAAAGACCTCACTGTTCTCTCCTGCAGCAAACTCTCTGACTGCCTTCACTCCCGCATTGGAAGCACCGTCATCTGCAAGATCTTCCTCCGCCACATTGGCAGCATAGATGACAGGTTTATAGGTCAGCAGGTTATAGCCCTTAAATAGTACCTCTTCGTCCTCATCCTCCACGGAAAGCGTCTTTGCCAGCTTCCCGCTCTCCAGATGGGCCTTGATACGCTCTAAAAGTGCCAGTTCTTTGGCCTGTGTCTTGTCCATTCTGGCTGCCTTGGCTACCTTGGATATCCTTCTCTCCAATATCTCTAAGTCGGAAAAAATAAGCTCCAGATTAATGGTTTCAATATCCCGCATAGGATCCACGCTGCCGTCCACATGTACCACATTGGTATCTTCAAAACAGCGTACCACATGAATAATGGCATCCACCTCTCGGATATTGCTTAAGAACTGGTTTCCCAGTCCCTCTCCTTTGGAAGCGCCTTTTACCAGGCCCGCTATATCTACAAATTCAATTACCGCCGGGGTCACTTTCTTGGAATGATACATATCCCCCAGAAGTTTTAATCTTTCATCCGGTACCGCTACAATACCCACATTTGGATCTATGGTACAGAACGGGTAATTAGCAGATTCCGCTCCCGCCTTGGTAAGGGAATTAAAAAGAGTACTCTTTCCTACGTTGGGAAGACCCACTATGCCTAGTTTCATAATTAGTATCCATACCTTTCCTAGTATTTTTTTCTATTCTTCAGTTCTTCATAGAGAAGCGTATAATTATCATAGCGGGTTCGGCTGATGAGCCCTTTTTCCAGAGCTGTTTTCACACCGCAGACAGGTTCGCTCACATGAGAGCAGCCCTTAAAACGGCAGTCCGGTTCAAAGGGCCGAAATTCCGGATAGTATTCCGCCAATTCTTCTTTTTCCAGTTCAAAAACTCCTAAGGAACTGAAGCCGGGCGTATCCATGATATAGGTTTTCTCTCCCATGGCCAAAAGTTCGGAATGCCTGGTGGTATGTCGTCCTCTTTCCACTTTCTTACTGATATCTCCGGTTTCCATAACGGTATCACTTTGCAATCTGTTTACCAGAGAGGACTTACCCACACCGCTGGGGCCTGCCACCGCAGTAGTCTTGTGTTGGAGCAGAACCTTTAGATCTCCCACACCGTCTTCTGTTAACGCACTTAAAAACAGCACCTTGCAGCCACAGTTTTCATAGGTTGCGGCAAGTATGCGCCGTTCCTCTTCTTTTGCAATATCCTGCTTATTAAAACAGATAATGCAGGGCAGCTGATGCTGCCGCATCATGATCAAAAAACGATCCAGCAGATTCAGACTGGGAGCCGGCTTTGTAATCGCAAAAATCACCAGTGCCTGATCCACATTGGCTACTGCGGGCCGCAATAAGGTGTTTCTGCGCGGAAGCAAGGCGGTAATATTGCCCTTCTTCCCCTCTTCTTCCAAAATCTCCACGTCTACGTCGTCTCCGACCAAAGGTTTTAACTTATCTTTACGGAAGCTTCCCCTGGCCTTACATTCGTATATTCCCAAATCTTCTATATGCACATAATAAAATCCCGCAATACCCTTGACTATCTTACCCTGCATAATGCTCCCGATTTTGTTATTACTGTACTTCCTGCGTAAATGTAACTTCTCTTGTAAATGTCTTACTTTCCGTAGTACCGGGGACCACCACCGTATTTCCGGCCTCATCGGTTGCCGTAGTACTTTCTGTCGTCACAGCATAGGTAAAAGTGATCGTACCTCTGGGACTCTTAATCCCAAAGAAGTTAGCCGCATAAGGAAATGTTGTGACGGAGGTATTCTCCAACAGAATCTTTCCATCCTCTGCTACAAGACTGATGCTTATAGGAGTGCCGGCTACATAGTCCGGTGCTTCCTCCAGAGTAGGCGCTTCAATGCCGGCATTATATTGATAAGTTACCGCCGCGGAACCAAGACTGACCTTAAAATCCACTGTGACGCCTTGATCCACATAGGAGCCGTCGGAATAGCTCTGATAGCAAACCAATCCCTCTGCATATTCCTCAGAATACATCTGAGATACAGCTCCCACTGCCAGTCCCGCCTCAATCAGTTTGATAGTTGCCTCATCCTCCGGAAGGCCCATGAGATTGGGAACCCTGACCTTATTGTCGTCTTCTCCCAGACTCACATTAATGACAACCGAAGATCCTAAGGGTGCTTTTCCGCTGACAGGATTCTGGGAAATCACGTATCCCTGTGCCACGTCCGCAGAATAGCTATCCGTTTTGTTTACCTCAAAACCGCTGTCCTGCAACCGTTTCACCGCATCTTCATAGGAGTATCCTACTACATTGGGTACCTCTCTGCCTTCCGTTCCCGCGCTGACCCACAATGTGACGGTGGTACCTATCGGAACCTCCGTTCCTTCCGTGATGCTTGCTCTGATCACGATGTTTTGTTCGACTTCAGATTCCTCATAGACAATCTCCGACAGCAGACCGATAGCCTTTAACTCATTCTGTGCAACTGCAACGGATTTATTTGCTACCGGAATCATAAATACGGTTTCATCAGAAAGGCTGCCTGAATCTTCTGAAGTCTCATTGTTACTACTAAGCCCCGCACCGAAAATACCCGTAATCTTGCCCACAAAGAAAATGATGACACAGCAGATCACAATGCCTGCTATCACGGTCAATACAGTAGTAATATGTTCCATACGGGGATCGTAGTCATCCGTATATTCGTCTTCTCCGTATTCTTCTTCCATATCTGCTTCCACATCGGCTTTTAAGCGGAGAGCCTCGTCCATGGTGTCCCTTCTCTCCGACTGGCGCTTGATCTGCGCCATTTCATTGTCCGAAATAAATCGGGTAGCAGTTTCTTCATCCGGATCCTGAAATACCACAAACGATTCTTCGGGATTGATCAAAGACTGCTTTAAATCTTCAATCAGCTCTCCCATGGATTGGTAGCGCCTGTCCGGACTCTTCTGACAGCATTTTAGCACGATCTGCTCCACGCTGTTGGGAATTTCCAATACAAATTCTTTGGGAGAGGGTATCTCCTCCTGTATATGCTTAATCGCGATCGCTACCGTTGTTTCCCCATTAAAAGGCACCCTGCCGGTCAACATTTCAAACAGGGTAATGCCCAGAGAATAAATATCACTCTTTTCGTCACTGTATCCGCCCCTTGCCTGTTCCGGGGAGGTATAGTGCACAGAGCCCATGACATTGGAAGTAATGGTATTGCTGGTAGCGGCCTTGGCAATGCCGAAATCCGTTACTTTGACCTTACCTTCCTTGGATATAATGATATTCTGCGGTTTAATATCCCTGTGAATTATATGGTTGTTGTGTGCAGCTTCAATTCCCAGAGACACCTGAATGGCAATACTGACAGCTTCCTTATAGGAAAGCCTTGCTTTCTTTTCAATGTATTTCTTCAGGGTGATTCCTTCTACCAGCTCCATTACAATATAATAGATGCCGTTTTCTTCCCCTACATCATATACATTTACGATATTAGGATGCATAAGGCCTGCTGCCGCCTGTGCCTCCACACGGAATTTGGATACAAAATTGGCATTCTCCGAAAATTCCTGCTTCAGTACCTTCACCGCTACAAAACGGTTCAGCTTATGGCATTTTGCCTTATAAACATCCGACATACCGCCCGTGCCGATCTTTTCCAGTATTTCGTAGCGTTCTCCTATCATCATTCCAATTTTAATCATAATTAACTCCTTAACTATTCTGTAAACGGCTCAATCAATACTACTGCTATATTATCCTTACCGCCGTTACGATTGGCAGCCTTGACTAATTCTTCTGCTTTTTCCACGATGTCCCGCTGTCCGTTCAAAATCATGCGAATTTCTTCATCTTCCAGCATATTAGTCAGACCGTCCGAGCACATTAGCACAAGTTCTCCGGGTAAAAGAGACACCCTAAAGAAGTCGATATCCACTTCCTCATCGGCACCGACTGCCCTTGTGATAATATTCTTATCGGGATGATTACGTGCGGTTTCCCTATCTATACCGCCCATCCGAACCATTTCTTCCACCAAGGAATGGTCCCTGGTAATCTGCCGGATTTTCTCACCCACCACATAGAGTCTGGAATCTCCCACATTGGCAACCAGTAGATCACTGTTTCTGCAGGTAGCAGCTACCACGGTGGTACCCATCCCTCTTAAATCCATATTTTCTCTTGCCTGTTTCCTGAGTTTTTCATTTGCCGTCTTGATCGCACTCTCCAGTATTTTCTCCGGACTCTCTTCCCCGGAAGCGCCAATCTCCTTTACAATGGTTTCCACCGTATATTTTGACGCATAATCTCCCGCATTGTGTCCTCCCATACCGTCTGCAACAATAAAAATATTGGGCAGCTTACCAACAGGCATCTCTGAGGTATATACATAATCCTGATTCAGTTTTCTCCTTTTACCAATATCAGTTATGGAAAACGTTTTTAACACAATCTGTCTCCTTATGTGCATTCAAGTACCGTCGTCTGAGCTGGCCGCAAGCCCCGTCAATATCCCGCCCCATTTCTCTTCTTATAGTAACATTTATTTTGTTTTTTTCAAGTTTATTTTTAAAGGAAGCTATCCTAGTGCCCTCAGACTGTACAAATTCGCGCTCTTTGATCGGGTTTACGGGAATCAGATTGATATGACAGCACAGAGACCCTGCCAGATGGGAAAGTGCCTCCGCATCCTGATCTGAATCATTGACTCCACCTACCAGGCTGTATTCAAAAGTAATCCTTCTGCCCGTCTTTTTGAAATAATGATCACAGGCCTCCATCAGTTCTGCTATGCTGTATCGGTTTGCAATGGGCATTAACTGCTGCCGTTTTTCATCTGTGGCGGCATGCAGAGAAAGTGCCAGGGTAATCTGCAGCCTCTCTCCGGCCAGTTCATACATCTTCGGTACAATACCGCAGGTAGAGATCGTAATATTGCGTTGGCTAATGTGCAAACCGTTTTCATCACTTAACAATCTGATAAAACGCAGCAGATTGTCATAATTGTCCAGTGGTTCTCCCGTTCCCATTACCACCACATTGGATACTCTTTCTCCTGTTGCCAGCGTAATGTCATATATCTGATCTAACATCTCTGAGGCCGTCAGATTTCTTTCCAACCCATCCAAGGTGGAGGCACAGAACTTACAGCCCATCCGACAACCCACTTGGGAAGAAATACATACGGAATTCCCGTGTTTATACCGCATCCAGACGCTTTCCACCATATTCCCATCAGCCAACTGAAACAAAAATTTTCTGGTACCGTCCAGCTTAGACTCCTGACAATCGACCATCTGCAGTGCCGTATAATGATAAGTATTCCCACATTTTTCCCGAAAATCCTTGGACAGATTGGTCATTTCCTCAAAACTGCGGGCCAGCTTTTTATGCATCCATTCATAGCATTGTTTTGCACGGAAGGGCTTCTCTCCCAAACCGCTTAGTTCTTCCTGCAACTCTGCAAGTGTCAGAGATTTGATATCCTTTTTTTCCATGTTCCTCTCCGTTGCCTACCATAATCAAACAAGGGAAAATTATCTCGTTACCCACCATAATCAAACGAAGGCATTTCAGCTCATTGCCCACCATAATCAACCCGGACTCAGATGCAGTGGCATTCGCCCGGATTGATTATGGTGGACACATTCAGAACCATTCTCTATGGTAGTATCGGCTTTTTTAGGCGGGAAAAGAAGAAACCGTCCGTATCATGAAGGTTGGGTAAAAGTTGTAAGAAACCTTCTTTTGCCGTATCCGCATGGGGTAAATCCGCAGGCAAAAAGGAAGTCATCGATTCTCTTACAAATCCAAATTCCTTACAGAGCCAGTCAACCTGCTCCTCATTCTCCTTCGGATTGATGGTACAGGTGCTATATAGAAGCGTACCGCCCGGTTTCACATAGTCCACTGCCTGTCTCAAAATATCCCTCTGCAGAAGAACTAAAGAATCCAGTCCCTCCTGCGTCTGTCTATACTTAATATCCCTTTTTCTGCCCATAACACCAAGACCGGAACAGGGTACGTCGGCCAGCACCACATCCGCGCTTTCCGCCGCCGTTTCATCCCTCATGACTGCATTCCAGAGTTTCAGACTCACATTGGACAATCCCATCCGGCTCAGATTCTCTTCCATGCGTTCCATTCTTCGGGGGGAATTATCCCTTGCCTCCACCCTGCCTTCAGGACCTGCATATTCCGCTGCCAGCAGACTCTTTCCGCCGGGTGCAGCACAAATATCCAACACCTTATCTCCCCGCCGTATGCCGGCAGCCGCTACCGCCAGCATGGAACTTGCATCCTGAACAGTAAAAAACCCCTGCTCAAATCCCGGCAAGAGAGCAATATTTTCACAATTATGTAAGTACCAGGCTTCCTTCACCCAGGTATGTCTGCTCACTTTTACACCCATTCGCTCCATGTCTCGGATGCAGTCTGTCCTTTCCTCCTCTGACAGTCCCGAAAAAAACCGGATCATAACGGGTCTGATATGCAATAACCCCTCTAATAAATCCTTGGTTTCCTCATAGGAATAGTTATCCAAAAAGTGGGCAACCATCCATTCCGGCATGGAATAAGTAACAGAAAGAAACCGCTCGGGATCTTTCTGCTCGGAAGGAAGCTTTGCTCCGGCCTTGTCCGCCGATAATTTTCGCAATACACCGTTTACAAAGCCTTTCAGATTAGAAAAACCGCGCTTTCCTGCCAGCCTGACCGCTTCATTTACCGCTGCCGCATCCGGCACACTGTCCATATACAGAAGCTGGTAAGCGCTCATACGCAGCAAATTACGGATGAGAGGTTTCATTTTCCCCGTGGGGACGTTTGAAATATCATTCAGCCTGTAGTCCATCTCAATCCTTCTTTCTAAAGTTCCTTCAAAAAGTCTTTTGAGGAAGGCTCTTTCCTGCGCTGTCAGATAGCTGTATTTTGTAAGTACTTCTCCCACAAGACGATGGGAATATTCCTCTTCCCGCTCTATGCTAAGCAGCATATCCAATACGATTTCCCTTATATTTTCCGATGCCATACCTTAGTCCCGCTTTCTGCTGCCACCACCGAACTGGAGTATCAAACGCAGCAGCTCAAAAACAGAATAGGCTGCTGCGGCCACATAAGTCATGGCTGCTGCAGTCAGTACCTTCCTTGCACCTTGCTGTTCCTGCATCCCTAAAAGCCCGTTTCTCTCCAGGACAGCCATGGCACGGCGGGAAGCATTGAACTCCACCGGCAGCGTTACCAATTGGAACAGTACAGCCAGTAAAAAAGCCCAAATCCCTACTTGTATGAATATGGGGTTTGAGTTTAAAACAATTACTCCTATCACAATCAAGGGTATTGCCCACTTGGATGCAAGATTTACTACAGGTACCATGGAGGTACGCAGAGAAAGAGGCATATAATTCTCATGATGCTGGCAGGCATGCCCACATTCATGGGCGGCCACCGCTACTGCCGTCACCGTAGTATAGTTATAATTTTCGTAAGAAAGACGCACGGTTTTGCTGCGCGGATCATAATGGTCTCCCCCACCCTTTGGCAGACATTCCACTCGTACGTCATAGATGCCGGCATCCATTAATATCCTTTCCGCCGCCTCTGCGCCGGTTATCCCTCTGGCATTCTGTATACCATTGTATTTTTTCATGGCAGCATTGACCCAGACGCTGGCAATGATACAGATTACCCCGCCAATCAATACCAACAGATAAGAGGGATCCAAACTATAATAACCATTAAAATAATAACCGTAATAAGGCATATTTCTCCTCCTTTTATCCTAAAACCGTACCGGGCAGCAATTCTTTTCCCATCAGAAAATCCCGGGTACTCATTCTCTTCTTGCCTTCCAACTGAAGCTCTTTCACTAAAAGGGCATCACTGCCGCATTTTATGCCAAAACCATCCTGGGTCACTTTTATGATACTGCCGACAGGATACTTCCCCTCACACGCATCCACTGTCTGCTCCACAGGTGTATAGACCTCCGCTTCCCATATTTTTAGCTGCTTTCCCTCTAAAAAGGTGTAAGCGCTGGGCCAGGAATTCAATCCTCTGATCAGTCTTTCCAACTCCTCTGCGGATTTGGAAAAATCCAGCTGGCCCATGGCCTTGCTTAACATGACCGTATGACTGGCTTCCGACTCATTCTGGGGAACGGGCTTTAACTTTCCCGCCTCTAAAAGAGAAAGGGCTTCCACTATGGCCTCCGCTCCCAGAGTTGTCAACTTATCAAATAAAGTAGCGCCGGTTTCCTTTTTATCCAGCAGGATTTCTTTCTGATACAGGATATCACCCGTATCAATTCCTTCGTTCATCTGCATAATGGTAACGCCGCTCTTTTCTTCCCCATCTATCACAGCCCATTGAATGGGGCTGGAGCCCCGATATTTGGGTAACAGGGACGCATGGATATTCAGACATCCGAATCTTGGCATATCTAATATTTCCTTGGACAGGATCTGCCCGAAAGCCGCTACCACAAATACATCCGCAGGGTATCTGCGCAGTTCCTCCACCGCCTCCGGCCGCTTGATGCGCTCAGGCTGGAACACAGGTATCTGTTTTTCTACTGCATAAGCCTTTACCGGTGAATATACCGGCTTGTCGCTACGCCCTTTTGCCTTGTCCGGCTGTGTTATCACCGCTACAATATCATGCCCCGCCCTGCAGAGAGCATCCAGTGCCCCCACAGCATAATCCGGGGTTCCCATATAAACAATCTTCATTCTTTATTCCTCTTCACTCTCATCGGCCGGCTCTACGTTCTTTAAGCCGCCCTGCACTTTTTCCACATAGAGATGACCATCCAAATGCTCCAGTTCATGCACGATGGCTCTGGCTAACAGTTCGGTACCTTCCAGTTCATAGGGCTTCATATCAATATCCAGAGCTGCTGCTTTTACGTAATTAGGACGCGTTACAATGCCGCACTTACCCGGTACGCTTAAGCAGCCTTCCTGCCCGGTCTGCTCCCCGCTTGTCTCTATGATCTTGGGATTGATCAGTACATAGGGGTCTTCTCCCGTCACGTCAATGACTACCACCCTTTTTAAAATCCCTACCTGTGGTGCGGCAAGTCCCACGCCGTTTGCCTCATACATGGTATCCAGCATATCCTCGATCAACTCCCGCAGTCTGGGAGTCATTTCCTTTACCTCTTTGCAAGACTTTGTCAGACAGTCCTCTCCGATTTCTCTGATATTTCTTAGTGCCATATTCTTATCCTTTCTTTCTATAGTTTGTGCTTTCTATACTCATTTCATTTGTAACACCGTTGATCATTCTTAGAAAGTATTGACCGGATTAAAATCTATCTGCAGCATTTCCGAAGAAGAAAACAACGTTGCCGCTTTTTCCTCCAAAATGTCTTTTACCTCTACCAGTCTATCATATTTTTCATATTTTATATAGAATACAAATCTAAAAATATCATGTATCTTTCCGATTGCCGCCGGAGCGGGTCCTATTACCATGAGACGCTTTTGCTGATCTTCAGACATATCGATAAAACTTTTTGCAAGGGCAGCCAACTCCTGTGCCAATGCCTCTCCACGTTTTTCTTCTCCGGCAAAGATCTGTACCGCCAACATATTACATACGGGAGGATAGCGAAGCAGTTCTCTATAGAGGATTTCTTCCTCATAAAAGCCTTCATAATCCTGTGCCGCAGCATGGGTGACGCTGTAATGCTCAGGTTGGTAGGTCTGGATCACGGCTTCACCGGGCAGTATCCCCCGTCCGGCTCGTCCCACAGCCTGGGTCAAGAGTGCAAAAGTTCGCTCTCCTGACCGATAATCTCCCACAGAAAGGGACAAATCCGCTGCTAGCACCCCCACCAGAGTGACATTGGGAAAATCATGTCCTTTCACGATCATCTGGGTTCCGATCAGTACGTCCGCCTCTCCCGATGCAAAGGCAGAAAGAATCTGCTCATAACTATCCTTGGTTTTGGTCGTATCCGCATCCATACGCAGAACTCTTGCTTCAGGATACAGTTCTTTAAGCTTTTCCTCTATCTGCTGCGTTCCTGCTCGAAATCCGGATATATATTTCGAACCGCATTCCGGGCAAATATGTACTGCCGGCTGCTCATAACCACAGTAATGGCAAATCAGTCTGCCACCCCTGTGCTCTGAAAGAGAAACGTCGCAATGCGGGCATTTCATAACATGACCGCAAGCTCTGCATGAAATAAAGCCTGCATAGCCTCTGCGGTTTAAAAAGAGCATGATCTGCTGTTTTTTCTTCAGTCGATCCGACATAAGTTCCTGCAGTTTCCGACTGAAAATGGAGCGATTTCCCGCCCGCAATTCTTCCCGCAAATCTACAACAGAAACCGCCGGAAGCGTTCCGCCCGTCAGTCTCCTTTCCAAAGTAAACAGCGTGTACTCCTCCTGCTTTGCTCTGTAATACGCCTCTAAAGAAGGAGTTGCGGAGCCTAAGAGCAAACTGGCTCCATGCATCCTGGCCACTTCCTGTGCTGTTTCTCTGGCGTGATATTTAGGCGAATTTTCACTCTTATAACTGCTTTCGTGTTCCTCGTCTATAATAATGAGACCAATATTGGGAAAAGGTGTAAACAAAGCTGATCTTGGCCCGATGATGACCTGAATTTCCCCTTTCTTTGCCCTCTCACACTGATCATATTTTTCTCCTGCAGACAGAGTGGAATTCAATACGGAAACCCTGTCACCGAATCGGCTGTAAAAACGCATCAGGGTCTGGTAGGTCAGAGCAATCTCGGGAATCAGTACAATGGCCTGACATCCCCTATTCAGTATTTCCTCAATCAACTGCATATAAACCTCGGTTTTCCCACTGCCTGTAATTCCATGAAGCAGATAGGTACCCTTTTTCCCACCGTCAAAATCCTTAAGCAGTCTGTCCACAATCTGTTGCTGCTCTTCGCTTAAGGTTTTTCTTTCTGCATTTCCCACCTGAAGCCTGACCGGATTGCGGTAATGACTCTCTTTCTCCACCACCAGCATACCCTGCTTTTCCATGGTCTTGATGGTCTGGGGACTGACATGCAGTTTGCCCGTTATCAACGGATATGGCAGGCAGGAAAACTGCAGCAGTTCTTCCAACAGCCTGGCTTTGGCCGTCTGGTGTTTCATTCTGCAAAAATCCAGCGTTTCCTCTGCCTGTTCTTTCTCCAGTATGAGGCGGACGGTCTTTTTCTCCAACGCCCGCACCGACTGCTTTGCAGGCAGTACGGTTTTCATGGCCTGAATCATGGTGGAACCGTAATTCCTCTTTAAAAAAGCGGCTAGCCGTATCTGTTTCTCCTCAATGGAAACGCCTCCCGGAGCCACGCTCATGATTTCCTTTATTTTTTCCACATCCCAATCCGGTGTATCTTTGATAGCTACCACATAGCCTTTTCGCAGAGTATTGCCGGCTCCAAAAGGTACATGGACGCATTGGCCCTCCGTTATCGTTTCCCGCAGTGTCTCCGGGATCCTGTACTGAAAGGGACGGTCCAGTTTCTCATGGGCAATATCTATAATAATATCTGCATATAGTTTTTCCATGAATGTCCCTCCCTTCTTCTCTTCCGCTTGTTGTGTGACACATGTTATTAAATATATGCTATGTAGCTGCATCATAATCAAAACCGGGCTTAGATGCAGTAGCATTCGCCCGTTTCTTTCTGACGCTGCTTCCACCCATAAAAACCAAATCGGGCTCAGATGCAGTGGCATTCACCCGCTTTGGTTTTTATGGGTAGGTACTGCGCAGAAAACTTGCACTATATTTATTTTCCTTTTTTACAAAAGTGCTGCTACGATAAACTGGAATTTATCCATCTCTTATATCAATATCAGTAATCCTAAATACATTATCGCGCCTGCAATATTTCCTTTTGCCGGCAGTTTTGTAGGTACTAATACTATCATTACAACAAGCGTATTAAACACACAAGCCCATACCGGCAGACTGGTATTCCCCATTACAATCATGATAAACAGCGTTACCATAAATGTAA
>JAFLSX010000028.1 GCA_022510705.1 Lachnospiraceae bacterium | reverse complement strand
TATCCGACTTCCAAGTTTGCAGTCAACGGCTTTACGCTGTCTCTGGCTCGTGAACTGGCGCCCAAAGGCGTGCGCGTGAACGCTGTTGCGCCCGGTATTACCGAAACAGATATGGTTAAGGCCCTGCCCAAACAGGTCATTGAGCCGATGATCAATTCCATCCCGATGCGCCGCATCGGCAAGCCGGAAGACATCGCCAACGCACTGGTATTTTTGGCTTCCGATAAAGCCAGCTACATCACCGGCGTAGTACTGAGTGTTGATGGCCTGGCACGCACCTGAGAAGACAATAAAAAATTGCGGCCGCATTACAAGAGATTAAAGCAGATAACGTTTTTTACAAAAGCGCATGGGACGATCCCATGCGCTTTTTTCGGGCGCAACCCTCCTCTTTCTCTATATTTTCTAAAGAAAACTCTAAAATTTACAAAATTATAGCAATTCTCCTTGACATCCCATATTATATGGCATATATTATTAAAATAAATAATATTATATGACATATAGCATTATATTAACCCCATATTGAAAATGGAGACGGTAAAATAAAAGAGAGGAGGAGCGGGCATGGTATTTAATACTGGCGCTGCGCTGCTGGATGCCATTGTATTGGCGGTTGTATCCAGAGAAGCGGAGGGAACCTATGGCTATCGGATTACGCAGGAAGTGCGGCAGGTCATAGAGCTTTCAGAATCCACCCTGTATCCGGTGTTACGCAGGCTTCAAAAAGATGCCAATCTGGAGGTGTATGACAGAGAATACGCCGGAAGAAACCGGCGCTACTATAAAATCACAGCGAAGGGAAGGGAAACGCTGACCGGATACATTCAGGAATGGAGACTGTATTCCGGTAAGATCGAAGGGATTCTGGAGGGAGGTATGGGATATGAGTAAAGAGGAATTTATGCGGGAACTAGAACGTTTGCTGTCAAATGTTCCCGACAATGAAAGGATAGAAGCATTAAACTACTATGAGGAATATTTCAGTGATGCGGGAGAGGAAAACTGGCAGAAGGTAATAGAGGAATTGGGATCACCGTTTAAGGTGGCTGAGACCATAAGGGATGGTCTGCGACCCAATGCGGATTCCCAAAGAGTCACTAACGCTGTGGGTTTTCCCGCTGCAAATCGGAATGGAGCCTCTTATCGGAACGGGACCTCCTATCAGGGCAGTACGATTTATCAGGGAAATACTTTTTATCAGAATACGACTCCTACCCCTGAGACGGAAGGAATGCCCGGCTGGGCTATTGTACTGATCGTGCTTGGATGCATCTTTTTTTCACCTGTGATCCTGGGAGTTTGTGGTACGATTTTCGGTGTACTGGCCGCAATTTTCTTCTCCTGCCTCGGTCTGATACTGGGCTTTGGCGGTGCAGGAATCGGGCTTATTATCGGTGGCTTGATTTTGTTTGTCATGGGACTTGGAGATATGTTCTTTACGCCTATGGCCGGCATGTTGCTTTCAGGCACCGGGCTGATTTTGTTGGCAATCGGTATGCTGTTTATGATGTTGACCGTATGGCTGTGCGGCTGGGCGGTTCCTGCTTTTTGCAGAGGGATAGGTATACTTTGGAGAAAAATTTTTAAGGGAAGTAAATAAGGAGTGGATGAAGCATGAAGAAGTTTATGAAGATTTGCGGAATTACGGTTTTGATCATATTTCTGCTGGGAGTTGGGATGGCTACCATAGGAAAGCTTGGAGGCGGAGACAGAACACTGGAGAGGCAGGTGTTGGACGGCGTATTCAGTTTTGGATCCGATGTCAGGGATTGGGGTGTTAGGTGGCTTTGGAATGAAGAATGGAATACTTACGACTTAAATATGGATAATATTTTTGACTATGCATATGACGTTCTCCGAAGCGGGGAGTCTGTCACCGATTTTAACAGCGAAGAAATTCAAAATATGGAGCTTTCTTTAGGCGGCTGTAAAATGATCCTAAGGGAATCTGCGGACGGAGACTTTCACGTAAGGGCTGAAAAAGTTCAAAATTTTCAGACCTATGTAAAGGGTGACACACTCTATGTGAATTCTCTTGTGAGCGGCAGTTGGAGCTTTTCTTCCAACAGTACCGTTATAACGATTGAGATTCCGGCGGGATTTCAGTTTGAAAAAGTGCGTATGTCTTTAGGTGCGGGAGAATTTACATCGGATTTTCTATCGAGTCAGGAAGTAAAGCTGGAACTGGGAGGCGGAGATTTTACCTTTGAGAATCTTACGGCAGACGCTTTGGAATGTGAATTGGGCGCCGGACGGGTGACCATTGAGAAACTCTCTATAGCAGATATGGAGTGTGAAGTGGGCGCAGGACAGATTATTATTCGGGATGCCGAGACAACGGGTGATCTGGATTTTGAAGTAGGAATGGGAGATTTAGAGTTTACCGGCAGTGTTCCCGGAAATTTAGAGGCAGAATGCTCCATGGGGCAGATGCGCTTCCATATTGAGGGAAGCAGGGAAGGAGATCATGATTACAATCTGCAATGTGCCGCAGGCAATTTGCGTGTAGGAAGTACCTCTTTTTCCGGAGTGGCGGCAGACAAGAAGATAGATAACGGTACAGGAAGTTTATATAAACTGGAGTGCGCCATGGGAAATCTGGAAGTTACTTTTTCCGAGTAGAGGTATTTGTTTTTTCCGTTACCAGCAGACCGGCTTTTTTGATGGCGGGCCTGAGAGCCAGATAAAAAATGGAGGCAAAAATGACGGCCAGTACAGCATTCACGGAAGTAACTATAGTTGCCATTTGGGTCATGGCTTTGGCAAGATCCTGAGGAATTCCCAAAAGATATGTTTTGTAGAAATAGCCCACCAGAGGATCTGCCACCATGTTAAATACCATACCGCAGGCAGAGGCAAATACAGTAACGCCCACAATCTTCTTTTTATCCGAAGCATCTGCCAGTTTGAAAATTCCATGGGCCACCAGTCCCACGATCACACCGATGCAGAGTTTTAATAAAAATGTTTTAGGAGCGCTGGTTACATAGGCGGTGGTCAGGTCCGCAATGGACATACCTACCGCACCGGCCAGACCGCCCCAGAAGCTGCCCAGTAGTAATGCGGCCAGTACACAGAAGACATTGCCGAAGTGAAAAGCAACGTGACCCGGCATATCAATTTTAAAGAAAGCAAAACCGATGTAGCAGAGGGCTGCCAGCAGGCCGGCCTGTGCCAGTTTGAGCAAATCGGCTTTCGGATTGACAGCTGTTCCTTTTATCAAAACGACGAGGCCGGTTATGGAAACTAAAACACCTAAGAATACCAAAATAAGGGAATAGGAATATGGACGTTCCAGGGAAAGCTTTTCCTCACTTATCCGGTCTTTCCGGGTCTGCAGTTCCTGCAGCTGCTCTTCCAATGCAGTTTTTGCTTCCGTATCCGAAGCAGCTTCAATGCTATCTTGCACGTTAGAGATGGATGTATTTACTTCCGAGAGAGTATCGGAGAGGGTCCGGGACTCTGCATAGGAAGAATGATAGGTTCTGAGTCCGAAGAAGATGCCCAGGGCAAGTAAGGTAACGCCAATGATGAGTGTAATGGGATTTTTCTTTTTCATAGTTTGACTCCTCTTTTCTTGTCACGGAAATCTGTCCACATACAGAGTGCATATGCCCATGTGGTATGACACTATTATATACAAAACTGGATATACAGAAAGTGCCAAAATGAAATTTTTTTACCATACCAGTTTTGCGCAGATGAAAATCGAGACAAAGAATTGACGAAAAGAAGCTTGCGTTATATAATATTTATAATGTTTTTACAAAATCAAAGGAGGTCTTTTTCAAAATGGAAAAAGGAAAATTTGGTATTAGACTTTCATTTTACGCAGTAGCTGCATTTCTTTTAGCAGTATTTGGTAATCTGACTGTCTTAGTTTTACTGGCAGGCGCTGTTATTTTTGTTGAGCAGGACGAGTGGGCCAGCCGTCAGGTTATTCAGGCAATTCTTTTAAGCCTGATTTCCACGATTGTCAGTGTATGTTTTAATGTATTAGGATTTATTAATTGGTTTGGCTGGGCCGAGTACGGCAGTGCGTTGTATAAGATTTCCATGATGTGGAACAGGATTGAATCGGTTGTTCGCTATCCGATCACGATCATAGTTTATATACTTGCTCTTGTAGCGATTCTTAAGACTGCAAAGGGCCAGGAAGCCGGCTTACCTCTGCTCAGCAACTTTGCTGATTGGGCATACGGTAAGATTAAAGTAAGACCTGCGGCACCCGTAGCACCTGCGGCACCCGTAGCACCTGTAGCACCTGTAGCTCCTGCAGCGCCCGCACAGGCTCCCGCCGATGTATGCGCTAACTGCGGAGCACCCTTAAACGGCGCTGCTTTCTGCAGCAAATGTGGTACACCGGCAGCAAAATAAGGGTTTTCTTGAGAAACAGCATATAAACACAAAGGTAATGACAAAAAGGAGTACATATTACCCCTTATCAGAGAGGATGACCCGGGAAACCGGCTGAAAGGTTGTCTAAAGGAAAGGATATGGAAGGTAGTTTTGGAACCGGAAGGCCGAAAGCATATGCAAAGTAAGTCTTCACGCCCTGTCCCCGTTATCGGACAAGACTTTCATAGAAGTCGCTGAGGCAGCGTAAGCTGTGAACAAAGGTGGTACCGTGAGAAATCGCCCTTTGCTGATGTATGTCAGTAAAGGGCGTTTTTTTAGTTTGTATATAGCAGGGAGCGCAGGCAGTATGCGGCAGCAAGCTTCGGAGAAAATCTCATTCCCCTGCGCAATAGCTGCGGCATACTGCCTGCGCTCCCTGCAACATGAAATTCTGATTTACCGTAGGAACGCTTTTGTAAAAACGGAGAAATCTAATAACAGGATTATAACCAAATAAGGGCGAATGCTACCGCATCTGAGCCCGTTTTGGTTATAATCCGTATTGAAATCTAATGTCTCAATTATTAAAAAGAGTCAAAGGAGAATCGTATGAGCAAAGAATTGGCAAAAACCTATGACCCCAAGGGCATAGAGGAGAGATTGTATCAGAAGTGGCTGGATAAGAAATATTTCCATGCCGAGGTGGACTATAACAAGACGCCCTTTACCATTGTGATTCCGCCCCCGAATATTACAGGACAGCTGCATATGGGACATGCCCTGGACAATACCATGCAGGATATCCTGATCCGTTTTAAGAGAATGCAGGGTTATAATGCCCTCTGGCAGCCGGGTACGGACCATGCCAGCATTGCCACAGAGGTTCGGATCATCCAGAAGTTAAAGGAAGAGGGCATTGACAAGCAGGATCTGGGCCGGGAGAAATTTTTAGAGCGTGCCTGGGATTGGAAGAGAGAGTACGGCGGCAGGATCATTTCCCAGCTGAAAAAACTGGGTTCCTCCTGCGATTGGGACAGAGAGCGATTTACCATGGATGAAGGCTGCAATAAGGCCGTTACGGAAGTATTCTGTAAAATGCATGAAAAAGGCTGGGTTTACAAGGGAGCCCGCATCATCAACTGGTGTCCCGTATGTAATACCTCCATTTCCGATGCTGAGGTAGAGTATGAGGAGCAGGCAGGGCATTTCTGGCATATCAAATATCCGCTTTTGACCGAGGACGGCCAGGCCAGCCAAGAGGAGTTTTTGGAGTTTGCCACCACCCGTCCGGAGACCATGTTAGGTGATACGGCAGTGGCTGTCAATCCTGCGGACGAGAGATATCAGGCCCTGATCGGCAGAAAGGTACTGCTTCCCATTGTGAACAGGGAGATACCTATAGTAGCGGATGATTATGTAGATATGGAATTCGGTACCGGTGTCGTAAAGATCACGCCCGCGCACGATCCGAATGACTTTGAGGTGGGCAAGCGCCACAATCTTCCCATTGTCAATATCATGAATGACGACGCCACTATCAATAAAAACGGTGGTAAATTCGAGGGTATGGACCGTTATGAGGCCAGAGCGGCTATTGTAAAGGAACTGGAAGAAATGGGCCTGCTTGTTAAGATTGAGGACTATTCCCACAATGTAGGAACCCATGACCGCTGCAGCACCACGATCGAGCCTCTTGTGAAAGAGCAGTGGTTCGTAAAAATGGATGAATTGATAAAGCCCGCGGTAGAAGCTGTAAAGAAGGGTGAAATCAAGCTGATTCCGGAGCGCATGGAGAAGACCTATTTTAACTGGACCGACAATATCAGAGACTGGTGTATCAGCCGTCAGCTCTGGTGGGGGCACAGGATTCCCGCTTACTACTGCGGTGACTGCGATGAAGTTATAGTAGCACCGGAAGCGCCGAAGGTATGTCCGAAATGCGGCAGCACTCATTTTACACAGGATGAGGATACGCTGGATACCTGGTTTTCCTCCGCCCTGTGGCCTTTCTCGACCTTAGGATGGCCGGAGCAGACGGAGGATTTGAAGTATTTCTATCCTACGGATGTGCTGGTAACGGGCTATGATATTATTTTCTTCTGGGTTATCCGCATGATCTTTTCCGGCTATGAGCAGATGAAAGAAAAACCTTTTAAAACGGTACTGTTCCACGGATTGGTGCGGGACAGCCAGGGCCGCAAGATGTCCAAATCTTTAGGCAACGGGATTGACCCGTTAGAGATTATTGAGCAGTACGGTGCGGACGCCCTGCGCCTGACCCTGATTACAGGCAATGCGCCCGGAAACGATATGCGTTTTTACTATGAGAGAGTGGAGGCCAGCCGAAATTTTGCAAATAAGGTATGGAACGCTTCCCGTTTCATCCTGATGAATATGGAAGCAGCGGCAGAAAAGAGGGGACAGGAACTCTATACTCCGGCACCGGCAGACTTTGCTCCTGTGGACAAGTGGATATTAAGTAAGCTCAACAGCCTGATCAAAGAGGTTACCGACAATATGGAAAGCTTTGAACTGGGTATTGCGGTACAGAAGGTCTATGATTTTATTTGGGATGAATTCTGCGACTGGTATATCGAGATGGTGAAGCCCAGACTCTATAATTCCGATGACGCAGTCAGCCAGAATGCTGCACTGTATACTTTAAAGACCGTACTGTTAGACGCTTTGAAGCTCTTACATCCTTATATGCCCTTTATCACCGAGGAAATCTTCTGCTCGCTCCAGAGCGAGGAAGAGTCCATCATGGTTTCTTCTTGGCCGGAATACAAAAAAGAGCGCTGCTATGCAAAAGAGGAAAAGGATATTGAAAGTATCAAGGAAGCAGTCAGAGGAATTCGGAATGTGCGCACGGAGATGAATGTACCTGTAAGCAGAAAGGCTTCGGTCTATGTGGTCAGCGGGGACGAAAAAATCCGCAGTGCATTTTCAGAAGGTGCTCTCTTCTTTGCATCCTTGGCATCGGCTTTAGAAGTTCAGGTACAGGAGGATAAGGCGGGTATAGCTTCCGATGCGGTGTCTGTTGTGATTCCCGGCGCCACACTCTACATTCCTTTTGCGGAGTTAGTGGATATTGCGCAGGAAACAGAGCGGTTAAAGAAAGAAGAAAAGCGTCTTATAGGTGAGATTGCCCGCGCGGAAGGTATGTTAAAGAATGAAAAATTCCTCTCTAAGGCACCGGAAGCTAAGGTTGCCGAAGAGAAAGAAAAGCTGCAAAAGTATACGCAGATGTTGGAACAGGTAAGGCAGCGCCTGTCCCAGTTATAAAGGTTAGTCATGTGCACATACAAAGAAGCGGAAGCATATATTCTGGATATCCCGCGGTTTGCGGGAAAGCATACTCTTAAAGATACGCAAGAGCTGCTTGCTAAAATAACCGGCTCCGGTGTAAAGAGCAGGATCATTCATGTGGCAGGCACAAACGGCAAAGGCTCCGTTTGTGCCTATCTGCAGTCACTCTTGATGGAAGCGGGATTTTCTGTAGGAATGTTTACCTCGCCCCATTTACAAACTATGCGGGAACGCATCCGCATAAACGGCCAAATGCTGAGTGAGGAAGCTTTTACTGAGGCTTTTCTGTGTGTGAAAGCGATCAGCCGGGAGGGCGCGCATCCTTCTTTCTTTGAATTTTTATTCCTGATGGCAATGTATATCTATGGGAAAGCAGCACCGGACTTTATTATTTTGGAAACCGGATTAGGCGGAAGACTGGATGCCACCAATGCAGTGGAGAAAAAGGAGATAGCGGTCATTACCCATATGGGATTGGACCATACGGAATATCTGGGAGATACTTTGGAAAAAATAACAGAAGAGAAAGCCGGTATTTTAAAAAAAGACGCACCCGTTGTATATTTCAGGACGAATGCCGAAGTAAGCACTATTCTCTCCGATTATGCGGCAAAACTGCAAATTTCAACATTTGAGGTGTCGAAAAAGGACTACACATTCTCAAAAATTCATCATAAAGGCATTGATTTTTCTTACCGTTCCCTTTATTATGATAGTGTTAGGCTACATTTAAACACAATAGCGGCCTATCAGATGGAAAATGCAGCGTTGGCCTTACGGACTTTGGAAGTTTTGCTTGGTAAGGAAGTCATGGAACCGGGGGTCATGCAGCAAGGAATGATAAAGGCCTTTTGGGCCGGACGAATGGAGGAGATCCTGCCGGGCGTTTATGTGGATGGTGCCCATAACGACGACGGGATGAGGGCATTCTTAGAAACGGTAGAGAAAGATGACTGCCGGGGAAACCGATACTTGTTCTTTGGTGTAGCACAGGACAAGCACTACGAACACATGATAGAGCAAATTGCAAAAAGCAATCTTTTTGAGAAGATTTTCCCGGTTAAAATGGAGAACCCCAGAGCACTTTCCCAGATGCGTCTTAAGGAGGTTTTTCTAAAATACACGGACCGGTGTGCCGGCGGATATTCTTCCGTACGGGAAGCACTGCAGGCGCTATATGATATGCGCGGGGAGCAGGACAGAGTATATATTACCGGTTCCCTGTATCTGGTTGGAGAGATAAAGGAGTTGCTATGATTAACTTTGAAGAAGAACTGAAAAAGTTTCATCCCAGCTTAGAAGTGGAAGATGCAGAAGAGGCTATTTACAATCAGGATATGACGGATATGGCTGATATTCTGGTGAGGATGTTGCAAGAAACCAAAGCGGAAGATCAATAAAGGGGAAGGTAGCATGAATTGTTATAACTGTGGCTGCCGTTTGTCAGAACACGACTTTTGTACAGGGTGTGGTGCCGATGTTTCCCTTTACAAGAGAATCCTGCGAATATCCAACATGTATTATAACCAAGGATTGGAGAAAGCCGGTGTCCGGGATTTGTCCGGAGCTGTGACATGTTTACGGCAGAGCTTAAAGTTTAATAAAGAGAACGTGGAAGCCAGAAATCTGCTTGGCTTGGTTTATTTTGAAATGGGTGAAGTGGTTGCGGCTTTGAGTGAGTGGGTGATCAGTAAGAATCTGCGTCCGCAAAAGAATCTTGCCGATGATTATATCGACATGATCCAGAGCAATGCGACCAGACTGGATACCATTAACCAGACTATCAAGAAATACAATCAGGCGCTGGTCTACTGTTTGCAGGACAGTAAGGATCTGGCTGTGATACAGCTAAAAAAGGTGTTGTCCCTAAATCCCAGATTTATCAGAGCACACCAGCTGTTGGCACTGTTATATATTGACAGTGAGCAGTGGGAGAAGGCGTCCAGAGAGCTGGATAAATGCTGTAAAATTGATGCAAACAATACATTGACTCTCCGTTATAAACAGGAAGTAGAGGCTATGATGACCTCTGATGAACCGGCTAAGACGGGGGGGAAACGTAAGAATAATGAAGTGGTCAGGTACCAAAGTGATAACGAGATCATCATTCAGCCACTCAACGTAAAAGAACCCAAGAATACCGGCTTAGGAACCCTTTTTAATGTAGGGATCGGTCTGGTGCTGGGTATTGCATCCATGTTTTTCCTCGTACTGCCTTCCGCAGTTGCCGCGGAGCGGGAAAAAGCGGAGGAGAGGGTCAGGACGGTCAGTGAGCAAATGGATATTAAGACAGCCACTATCGTAGAAATGCAGCAGCAAATTGACGATCTGACTGCAGACAATGCGCACCTTCATGAGGAATTGGACGGTTATGCGGGACCGGACGGTACTTTGCATATCATTGATGAACTGTTGCAAGGGGCTTCCGAATATCTGCAGACAGGGGATGTACTGGCCACGGCTGCTTATTTAGACAATTTAGCGGCCACCATCAGTTTGTCGGAGACCTCCGATGCATTTCAGCTTCTGTATCAGACCCTTTTAGAGAAGATCGGGCCGGAGCTTTCCAAGATTTATTTTGAGTCCGGAAATGCGGCTTATATGAATGAGGATTTTGATACAGCAATCGAGGATTTAGTCAGAGCCGTAACTTATGATGCTGCCAATGGGGATGCGTTATTTACTTTAGGAAATGCCTATAGACGCAGTGAGGAGCATGACGCGGAAGCCATTGCAACCTACGAAAGAGTAATTGAACTTTTCCCCGGTACGGAAAGGGCCAGAAGGGCACAACAGTATATCAATCAGTTAAACGGCAGTTAGGTTTTGCCGTTATCATGAATAAAGCACGAAAGAGAACTTATAAGCAATTATAGGTTCTTTTTTTCTTGCTATTATGAGAAACGGCAGATGGTACTGAATTAAAAAAGAAGGGAGTGAGAGGTTTGGATATGGAAGATTTTAAGGTGATCGATGACTATCTCTGTGTAAGACTGCCGGAAGAAGTGGATCATCACAAGTCCGCATATATTTCTGAAAATGCGGACAGGTATATCCTGAAGGAGAGGGTGAGTAATGTGGTGTTTGATTTTGAGGATACCCGCTTTATGGACTCTTCCGGAATAGGAATCATCATGGGTAGATACAAAAAAATATCCTGCTTTGGCGGTAAGGTGTTTGCCATTCATGCAGACAGGCAGATAAAACGGATCCTGCATATGTCGGGGCTAAACAAAATCATTGAGATTATGGAATAGGAGAAACTAAGATGATAGAGATCAAAAAACAGGAATGCGATCCTCTGCAGGAAGCAAAAGGTATGAAAAATGAAATGGCTATGGAGTTTGATGCGGTGTCCAATAACGAAAGCTTTGCCAGAGTGGCCGTGGCTGCCTTTATTGCACCCCTAAATCCTACCGTGGAAGAACTTTCCGATATTAAGACCGCAGTTTCCGAGGCTGTAACCAATGCCATTATCCACGGCTATGAAAATGTCTACGGTTATGGCAGGCACGGAGAAGTAAGGCCGGTCTATTGTAAGATAAAAGAGGGAAAGGTATATCTGCGTTGTAGAATTGAAAACGGTATCTTACATATAGAAGTGGAAGATAAGGGAGTAGGTATCGAGAATCTGGAAAAGGCCATGGAACCGCTCTATACCACCAAACCGGAGTTGGAACGCTCCGGTATGGGATTTGCCTTTATGGAGGCCTTCATGGATGATCTGGAAGTAGAATCCACTCCTCTGCAGGGAACCATTGTGCGTATGCAGAAGAAATTGGAATGCGGCGCATGGATTTACGGAGGAGAATAGCCGCGGCATGGAAGAAATAACCCTATTGATAGAGCAGTCACAAAATGGGGATAAAGCGGCCAGAGAACAATTAGTGGAACAGAATCTGGGACTGGTACATCATATTGTCAAGCGTTTTGCGGGCAGAGGGCACGATATGGAGGACCTGTTTCAAATAGGCGCAATTGGGCTGATGAAAGCTATAGATAAATTCGATTTAAGCTACGAAGTGAAATTTTCTACCTACGCGGTTCCTTTGATCGTAGGTGAAATCAAACGTTTTCTGCGGGATGACGGTATGCTCAAGGTCAGCAGGACATTAAAGGAAAACGGACTAAAAGTAAAAATGGCAATGGAAAGACTGAATGCCAGGCTGGGACGGGAACCGTTGCTTAAAGAGGTGGCCGAAGAAGCGGAGCTGACGGCGGAGGAGGTTACCATGGCTCTGGCAGCAGGCGCCGAAGTAGAATCCCTCTATAAGTCAGTTTCACAGGCAGATGGCAGTGAAACTTATTTGGTGGACAAGGTTGCCTGCGGACTACGGGGAGGTATGGGGGCATGCGTCGGCTGTAATGGCTATGCCGGAGAGGACTATGAGAAAGAAGAGTTGTTAAACCATATGCTGATCGGACAGCTTTTGGAGGCGCTTCCGGAAAAGGAAAGAAATCTGATCACCATGCGCTACTTCCAGGACAAAACCCAGACGGAAATCGCAGAGTACATGGGGATCAGTCAGGTACAGGTGAGCCGTTTGGAGAAGAAGATATTGCTGCGGCTGCGGGAAGAAATGATTTCCTAAAATGTTAAGAATTTTTGAATTCCATCCGTTACCACTTCCCTAAAAAAACAGAGTGGTTTATAATAGCGGTAAGAGAATGCAATGTACGGAAAGGGAAATCATGAAGCGAAAGAAAAAGGAAATTTTATTTTATGCGGTAACGGTAATCAGCTGCATTACGGCAATGTGCATAGTTATCGTTGCGACAGTGCTCATATATGACAGACTGCAGCAAAACAAAGAGAAGGACGCGGTAGAGGTATCTGCCGATGTAAACGGAATCACTTATTCGGAAGAAGAAGTGGATCTGATGCTGGCGACTGCCGTTGCCAATGCGCAGGACAGTACCCGCGTAGAAGTTACAGAATCCATTCTGTCCCAGATTCAGCTTGGACTGGAGGGAGGAGGGACGGTGGTAGATACCCTAAGACCTCTCTATCCGGAACATGTTGTGGTAGTCAGCAACGGACGTTTTCACTTCGTTCCCATACGGGACGAACTAAAAAAGAGTAATCTGCTGCAGGAGAATCTGCAGGTATTGGAGAACGGCGAATTGCAGTATGTAGAAAACGGTATCGTAGTTTCGCATAAGGGCATAGATGTATCCCGTTATCAGAAGGACATTGATTGGAACAAGGTGGCGGCGGCCGGTGTGGAGTATGCGTTTATCCGGGTGGGTATCCGCGGCTGGGGCGCCGAGGGCAACATTGCATTGGATGAGAAATTTGAGGATAATGTGCAGGGCGCTACGGCAGCAGGCATCAAGGTGGGAGTCTATTTCTTCTCCCAGGCGGTCAACGAGGAGGAAGCCGCTGAGGAAGCGGCAGTGGTGTTGGAGGCTATTTCCGGTTATAATATTACTTATCCCATTGTCTACGATGTGGAAAAGACCAGCAATCCGGACGGGCGCATGAATCAGATTTCCGTGGAGGAGCGCACCAGAGTGGCCAGAGTTTTTATTGATAAGATCAAGGAAGCGGGCTATACCCCTATGATCTATTCCAATATGGAAATGTGGAGCGTGTTAATCGACATGGCCTCCTTTGAGGATGTGGAGAAGTGGTTCGCTTACTACGGTACGAATCTGTACTTCCCCTACGAATATGCTGTATGGCAGTATTCCGATACGGGGCGCATCGACGGTATCAGTGGGGATGTGGACCTAAATATCAGCTTCAAGGATTGGTAAGTGTGAAAATTAATTTTTACATGGCTTGCAGGCAGGCCATTGCAAATATTGGGCCGGTGCAATGCGAATAATAAAAACAAAGTGGGAAATACTGACAAGGTGACTGTAGAAACTGCAGTCACCTTTTGTTAATTTAGTGAAGAAAAACGGGAAAGGATGTGTGGATTTGGCAGAA
The DNA here is from genome assembly GCA_022510705.1 of Lachnospiraceae bacterium. Classification (GTDB taxonomy): domain Bacteria; phylum Bacillota; class Clostridia; order Lachnospirales; family Lachnospiraceae; genus Acetatifactor. The sequence goes on along the minus strand of JAFLSX010000028.1, from coordinate 18,162 downwards.
CCCATCTGTTACATTAAGCTGAATCGCAATGTCGAGGTAAGAGAGCAGGAGGTACGGCTGCAGGATGTAGGCAGAGTGCGCTGTGCGGATACTGTAGTGGCAGCCAAGGTTAAGAATATCAGGGTACATCACTTTAAGAAAAATGAAGAAAATAAAACCGGCAGGAAAGAGAGCCGCAAAGAAAAATTTGAGGAAAAACGTTGCGTGATCAGTGTTTTAAAAATCATAGAGCTGATAGAGGAAGCTGTCCCGGGCGTAACGGTGGAGAGCTTGGGAGAAAATGATGTCTTGATAGAGTGGGTGGATGTAGACCGCCATAAGGGTTTTAAACAGGGGATTAAAATCTTTCTGGTGGCAGTCATCAGCTTCTTCGGTACGGCTTTTACCATTATGGCTTATCACAACGATATCGGTATTGCAGATGTGTTTGCCCAGATCCACAGAATTGTGATGGGAGAGGAACCCCAGGGTGTCTCCGTGCTGGAAGCTGCTTATTCCGTAGGACTGGCGCTGGGAATCATTCTTTTCTTTAACCATGTGGGCGGGCGCAGGCTGACAAAAGACCCCACCCCCATCGAGGTAGAGATGCGGGTCTATGAAACGGATGTGAACAACGCTCTGATAGAAACGGCGGAAAGGGAGGGCAGAACCATCGATGCTTCTTAGTCTAAGATATCTGCTGTTGATCATCTGCGGAGCAAGTTTTGGGCTGCTTGCAGCAGCGGGTGTATTTACCGTACTGGTGGCAGTGGGACTCATCCCCAGATTTGCGGGAAAGACCCACACCGCAAAGAAAGTGATGCTCTATGAAGAAATGGTGATCGCGGGAACGGTGATAGGTGGACTTGTCAGTGTGTTTGAACGTTACTGCCATATTGGAGACTGGCTGTTACAGCAAGGGCTCCCCCACCGCTTGTTGCAGATGGCCGGCAATGCATTTTTGGTCATTTTCGGTATTTTGGCAGGAATGTTCATTGGCTGTCTGGCACTGGCAATTGCGGAAATGTTAGACAGCGTTCCTATCTTTGCAAGAAGAGTGGGCTTTCGTCACGGACTGGGAATTGCAATCTCAGCCATGGCGGCAGGAAAGCTGGTAGGTTCCCTGTTTTATTTTGCGGTGCAGCTGCATGAGGTCATACCTTAAAAATGGCGTGTATAACAATGTATATGAATATAGATAGAAAGGAAGGAGAAAAAATGGAAAATGATCAGGTAAAAATCCAGCCGGAATATCAGGTGGAAGAAAAGAAGCAAAACTATGAAAAATACGTTAAGGGTATGACCCCTACCCACAATCTTTGGCTACAGATGCTAAAGGCTTTTCTGGTGGGAGGGCTGCTCTGCCTGCTGGGCCAGGGTATATTGAATTTCTGCACCGGTATTATCAATATGGACAAGGAAACAGCAGCCGCTTGGTGTTCTTTGAGTCTGATACTGATAAGCGTGCTTTTAACGGGCTTTAACATCTATCCGAGAATTGTTAAGTTCGGCGGTGCGGGGGCCTTGGTGCCAATTACCGGCTTTGCCAATTCGGTGGCTGCTCCGGCTATTGAATTTAAAAAAGAGGGATGGGTGTTCGGCGTGGGCTGTAAGATTTTCACTATTGCAGGACCGGTGATCTTATACGGTATTTTTACCAGCTGGGTGTTGGGACTGATTTGTTGGATTGTGGATATGGTCAAAATGTTTGGGTAAACGGGTTGACCTTCCCACTTAGGCTTGTTAGAATATTTACGGAAATAAAACAACTGCGCAGATAAAGGAGTGGAAGATGCTTCCAAAGGAATTTCTTACGAGAATGCAATCCCTGCTGGGAGAAGAATTTCCGGCGTTTGAATTAAGTTTTGAAAGGGAGCCTTACAAGGCTCTGCGCGTCAATACCGAAAAGATTACCGTAGAAGATTTTCTGCGGATCAGCCCCTTTGCCTTACGGCGGGTGCCATGGACAGAAAACGGTTTCTACTACGAGGTGGGAGATCAGCCGGGGCGGCACCCTTTTCATGAGGCGGGGCTTTATTATATTCAAGAGCCTTCCGCCATGGCGCCGGCACCTTTTTTAGAGGTGAAAGAGGGTGAACGTGTTTTGGATTTATGTGCTGCACCGGGGGGAAAGACCACCCAGTTAGCAGCAGGCATGAAAGGGGAAGGTCTCCTTATCAGCAATGAAATTCATCCTGCCAGAGCCAGAATACTTTCCGAAAATGTGGAGAGGATGGGCCTTGTTAATACTATTGTAACCAATGAATCCCCTGAGAAGCTGGCGAAAGTCGTTCCGGGTTATTTTGATAAAATTCTGGTGGATGCTCCTTGTTCGGGAGAGGGAATGTTCCGTAAAAATGAAGAAGCGGCGGGGGAGTGGAGTCCGGAGAATGTGACACTGTGCAGTAGGAGGCAGGATCAGATTCTGGAAGAGGCAGCTAAGATGCTGCGTCCCGGCGGCAGGCTGGTATATTCCACCTGCACCTTCGCACCCGAGGAGGACGAGGGAAGCATCAGCCGTTTTTTGCATGAGCATCCGGAGTTTTCCGTACAGTATGTAAAAAAGCCGGAAGGCTTCCAGGCAGGACGTCCTGACTGGATCATGCATCCTGTACCCGGCTTGGAAGATACCATGCGGCTGATGCCTCATAAAATAGAAGGGGAGGGGCACTATCTGGCCATTCTGCAAAAGGAGAGCGGACCCGGCGGCAGCTTTTTATGCACTGCCGCAGGGGGAGAAGAAAAAGGCCTTTCTGAGAAAGAATATAGGGATTTTACACTGTTTTGTGAGGAAAACCTGCGGGAATTTCCCTTTCGGGGAATCTATCTGCGCTTTGGGGAGCAGTTGTACTTAGGGCCTGCGGGTATGCCGGCATTAAAAGGCTTAAAAGTATTACGGCCGGGACTGCATCTTGGGACCTTTAAAAAGAATCGTTTCGAGCCGTCCCATGCGTTGGCATTGGCACTAAGACCTACGCAGGTGCGCAGATACATAAATTTGTCTGCCGAGGGTAATGAGGCGGCACGTTTTTTAAGCGGGCAGACGCTTACATATAAAGACGGTGAAAAAGGCTGGTGTCTGGTCTGTGTGGAGGGATGTAGTCTGGGCTGGGGAAAACTTACTGCCGGAATCCTCAAAAACCATTACCCCAAAGGGTTAAGAAAAGGATAAGATGGGAGAATATGATGCGGGTAGAAGAAGTAATAGCACAATATGATGCTCTATTAAAAGAGCAGAAGAATGAAGAGGCAGAGAAACTGTTAAAGGAAAGCGAAGAAAGGGCTATGACCGAGGGAGATGACGGCTCCCGGTTAATGCTGTTGAATGAACTCATGGGCTACATGCGGGAAACCAGTCAGGTGGAAGCCTCTTACCGGTATGCCGGGGAGGCGCTGAGACTGATGGAGCAAATGCAGATTGAGGGAAGTACAGCTTATGCCACTACCCTCTTAAATATTGCCAATGCTTACCGGGCAGGGGGACGGCTGGAGGATTCCATGCAGTTATATGAACAGGCACTGAGCCTATATGGCAGCCTGTTACAGGAAAATGATATGCTCTTTGCCAGCCTGTATAACAATATCAGCCTGCTCTATCAGGAAATGGAGAATTTTGAAAAGGCCGGGGAAAATCTCCTGAAAGCGCTGGAGATTGTGAAAGTAAACGATAATACCGCTTTTGAAGAGGCGGTGACCTATGCCAATCTGGCAGCGGTCTGCCTGCGGCTTGACCGGGATGAGGAAGCGTTCACATACTGTAAGAAGGGACTTGCGTTGTTTGATGAGCTGCAGGTAAAGGATTCCCACTATTGTGCGGTGTTGTCGGCTCTGGGGACCTATCATTATAAGAAAAAAGACTATCAAGAGGCAGCGGCTTATTTTGAGCGGGCAATGGAAGGTATGAAAGCTTCTCTGGGAGAAAATGCATATTATCATAGACTCGCAGAGAATCTCAAAGCCTGTCGGCAGGCCATGGGTGAAAAAGGCTTACAATTGTGCAGGGAATACTATGAAACCTATGGAAAGCCCATGCTGCATACCCAATTTGCGGAGTACGAGGAAAAAATCGCGGTGGGACTGTGCGGAGAAGGTTCGGACTGCTTTGGCTGGGATGACGTGCTCTCACAGGATCATGACTGGGGGCCCGGCTTTTGTATGTGGGTGTCCGATGAAATATACAGCGCCGTCGGAGAGCGGCTTAAGCAGGCATATGATGAGTTGCCCAAAGAATTTAAAGGATACAAAAGAGCGGACGGTCCCCGTATCAGGGAAAGAAGAGGCGTACATACGGTTTCCGGTTTCTACGAGAGGCTGCTTGGCAAGGGCAACATAAAGAATCTGACTGTGGACATACAGGATACGGACATAAATTGGAGTGATATTCCCGACGAGGCATTGGCTGCCGCAACAAACGGAGAGGTTTTTGTGGATGGGGAGGGCAGTTTTTCTGCCGTCCGCACACTCTTACAAAAAGGCTTTCCCGGGCGCATTGTCTATTTAAAGATTGCGGAAGCTGCTGCCCGGTTTTCTCAGGGAGCGCAGTATAATTTCCCGAGGATGGTCAGCCGGGGGGATGAAGTGGCCGCAGCGCTTTCTCTGGCGGCGGGACTGAAATCCGGCATGAAGCTGTTGTATTATCTGGACGGGGACTATCCGCCCCATGATAAATGGCTCTATCGGGGAATTTGTGAAAAAACCGATAAGAAAGAAGAGGCAGCTTTGTTTAGCAAGCTTTTAGGATGGCAGGATAAGGCTGTTGGGCAAGGGAGGCTCAAGGGGGAAGAGGAGTTTCTAAAGCAGAAAGAGGAATCGGTAGAGAAATTGGCCGGACTGCTTGCGGACAGACTCTACGAAAAAGACCTTGTTAGCAGCAGGGAGCCATATCTGGATGCCCATACCGCAGAACTGTTGCAAAAGGCGGTGTTTGCAGATAAAACAAAGGAAGAACTGGCAGAGGAAATTGCCCGAACGGAATTTAAGGCCTTTGACAAGGTACAGAATAAGGGAGGCAGAGCCAGCTGTCAAAATAACTGGCCAACTTTTTCCATTATGCGTAAGAGCCAGTATCTGACTTGGGATAAAAAAATGCTCATGCAGTATCTATATGATTTCAGGATCGCTTATGCTGCGGGCAGAAATATGATAGAGGAAAAATATGGCAGAATGATGGAGAGCACGGCACCTGAAGAGTATGAGGATATTAAAGCATATTTCCCGCCTCTTTCACCGGAAAAGCAAGAGATCATAGAGGCCATTGTCGGAATACAGGTGGGATGCATGGAAGAATTTGCATCCATCTATCCCAGGCTTGCAGATAATGCCCGCCATATTCATACCTATGAGGATGGGCCGAGTGATACCTCTTATGAAACCTATCTACGGGGAGAATTGAGTACTTATTCCGATAAAATGTTGGAATTATATGGAAGATTTATAGCAAAGCTGTGCAGAGAAGGAAAAAATATTGCCGCACTCACCATGGAAAACAGCGTGCATTTCTATGGATATGCCACTTTAGAGGAAGCTGAGGAGAAGTATTTAAACTAGTTTGTATTTTTCAAGGAATATTTAAGGGTCCTTATTGACATAGCAGGCTTCATTCTTTTAAAATGATAGGCAGAGGGTTTGGAATGAATTTACGTTTAGAGGAGGAACGGAATGATTTGTAAAAATTGTGGTAAGGAAAATACAGAGGGTGTGAAATTTTGTATGGCCTGCGGACAGCCTATGCCCGAGGTGACGCCTGCGGCAGAAGCAGGAGAACAGAACCAGCAGGTAAACAGCCAACCGATGGGGCAGCCGGCAGCGGTTAGCGGAATGCCCACAGCAGTAACAGGACAGCAGGGGGGGCAGTTCGGAGCCGCTAACGGAGCGCAGGCCAATATACCCGGAGCACCGGGGGGAATGCCGACCGGTCAGCCTATGCAGCCTAACGGAATGCCTGTAGGACCGATGGGACAGCCCATGCAGCCTAACGGAATGCCTGTAGGACCGATGGGACAGCCTATGCAGCCTAACGGAATGCACGGAATGCCGGGAGGCAGGCCGATGCAGACAGGTCCCATGTACCAGGTGCCGCCCATGCAGGCAGTGCCTTCTGCTCAGCCTAAGAAGGGTAATAGCGGAGTGAAGGCCCTTATTATTATCATTGTTGTATTGCTTCTTCTGTGTGTAGGAATTCTGGCGACGCTTGGAATCAGTAAGAGGATGAAAGAGAACAAATTCAACAATCTGCTGGAAACTGCAGAGGAGTGTATGGAAGACGGGGATTATGAGGAAGCTGTGGATTACTATCTGGATGCATTGGAGATAAATGCGGACAATAAAGATGCCATTAACGGCCTGACTGATGCTTATGTAGATTGGGCATATGCTCTGGCAGCGGACGGTGACTATGAGGGTGCGCTGGAAGTTTTGGAAAATGCAGACAGTCAGGCAGCCAAAAAGAGGATTAAGGCAGCCATTGAGGAAATAGAAGCGGCAATGGTGTCCGGAGGCTATAATTGGTCGGATGCGGATTTTGTAATGCAGGGTTCCGAAAGTGTCACTGTTGAAAATGGCGGTATGATGTTTGTGGAGGGTGACTGGACCGGTTATATCAACACGATTACCTATTATACCGAGGAGTTTGAGGAAGGGCTTGCAACTGCCAGAGGTTTGGAAGTTGGCATGACGCTTGCCGATTATCAGAGCTTGTATCCTGTTGAGAACGGTTATGCCATCTGGGAAGAGAATTACACTAACTATGGCTATACTACCTATATGGAAGCATATACAGGACAAAGCGCAAGAGAAATGTATGAAGATGGAGCCGATGATGTGTGGCTGGATTTAGGCTGGTGTAAGGAAGACGGAGCCTGGAGAATCATGACGGATATGGAGGTACGGGATACCTGGTTCTGTGATGCACCGTTGCGTGATTATGGCGAGATTGTGATCCTGTCCGTAAACTTTAATTATAATGATAAAATTCAATGTATTTATATCTATCATGTTCCGTATGATGATGTTTGGGTAGAATATCAGGATTGGGCCGACTAAGCTTTCACATATCTGTACTTTCTAACGTTTATTCATTTAGAGCTAGGCACTACACTTTTTGTGTAGTGCCTTTTTTGTACGTTTCATCCGGCTGTACTTGTCTGGAAAATGTATGAAATGAAACAACTTCGTCCATACTGAGAGTAAGAGTTCCCTGTTATAAAGCGGGAGAAGTAAAAAAGAAAGGAATGAAAGTATGGACGGATATAACATGATGAATGCCGTATATGGCGAAGAACAATTTTGGGGGCTGCCTGTGGCGTTTGCTTCTGAAGAAAAGGCATTAGAGCAGATAAGCAGAATGAGTGATGAGCAGAGGGAAGTGTTACGGCAAAAAAGCAGTCAGCTGACAGATGATAGTAAACTGGACGAGTTGGTCAAGATGGTGGCAGAGGGTAAATTTGAATGAGCGAAAATAATTTGTGCACATTGGGAAGCCAGAGTGTAAAACTAAAAAGTAACGTCTATATCAACGCCAGCGCCTCCATAGTGGGAAAAAAAGAGGGTGAAGGTCCGTTGGGACTTTTGTTTGATATGATAGGCGAGGATGATATGTTTGGCTGTAAAACCTGGGAAGAGGCAGAGAGCAGCCTGCAGAAGGATGCGGTCTATATGGCATTGGGAAAAGCGGGGAAAAAACCAGAGGATATGCGCTATATTTTTGCGGGTGACCTTCTCGGTCAATCTATTGCAACCTCCTTTGGTATTATGAATTATAACATTCCGCTGTTAGGCGTATATGGGGCTTGTTCCACCTGCGGAGAATCCCTGACTTTAGGAGCAATGGCAATTTCCGGCGGTTTTGCGGAAGATGTCATCTGTGTAACCTCCAGCCATTTTGCCAGTGCGGAAAAAGAATTTCGATATCCTTTAGGCTATGGTAGTCAACGTCCCCTATCGGCCAGCTGGACAGTAACGGGCAGCGGCGCTTTCGTGCTGGGAAATAAGCAGGAGAAAGGGGCTTTGGCCCGTATTACGGGTATGACAATAGGTAAGATCGTGGATTTTGGCCTGAAGGATTCCCTGAACATGGGAGCCTGTATGGCCCCCGCGGCGGCTTCCACCATTGCCAGCCATTTTGTTGACTATAATAGTCATCCGGAAGATTACGATAAAATCATCACAGGTGACTTAGGAAGTGTCGGACAGCGCGTTTTACTGGATTTGCTGCGTGACAAAGGATATGACATTGCTGACAGGCATATGGATTGCGGTATGGAAATCTATGATGCGGGAAGTCAGGATACCCATGCGGGCGGCTCCGGCTGCGGCTGCAGCGCCGTCACTTTATCCGCCTATATATTGAAACAGCTTTCAGAGGGCAATTGGAATAAAGTGTTATTTGTACCCACCGGCGCGCTGTTAAGCAAAACCAGTTTCAACGAAGGACAGACCGTACCCGGAATTGCCCATGCCGTGGTGCTGGAAGGTCTGTAATGCCTAGAATCTGAAGTCTTATTTATGGGAAGCCCTCTTGCATTACCTAATGGAATTTAGTACAATAAAGCGAAGTAATGAAACGGAGGCAGTGGTATGCGGGTGATGGAGTTTAAAATGGAACGTCCGGGTTTATTGACGGTGGGAGAAAAGATTACCGTCACGGAGGGCGTTCTGCCCAGCAACTACTACTATACCATTGATCCTTCCTTGGCCATGTCCGGCAATATTCCGCTGCGGAATCGGATGTTGGCAAGGGAAGGTGTCGTTACGAATATTGTAGAAAATGAAAGAGGGTTCTATGTGACGGCGGAGTTTGACGCACCGCCGCCCAAAGACTGAAGGAGGAAAATGTCATGATGAAAAAAGTGGAAACGGATAAGGCGCCCGCAGCTATCGGACCTTATTCTCAGGGAATTATTGCGGGAGATTTCTTTTTTGCTTCCGGTCAGATCCCGATCAACCCTGCCACCGGCAATGTGGAGGGAAATACCATAGAGGAGCAGGCAGAACTGGTAATGAAGAATGTGGGCAGCCTGCTTGCGGCAGCAGGAGCCGACTACAGCAAAGTAGTAAAGACCAGCTGCTTTTTGGCTGATATGAATGATTTTGTGGCATTCAACGGCGTATATGCCAACTATTTTACGGAAAAGCCGGCCAGAAGCTGTGTGGCCGTAAAGACACTCCCTAAGAATGTACTCTGCGAAGTGGAGGTCATTGCGTACCTTGGCTAAGGGGCATACAATACGTAACAGCATTCTTTTATTTATGACGGCTTGTATCTGGGGACTGGCTTTTGTCTCCCAGAGCAAGGGTATGGAGTCCATGGGACCCTTTACCTTTAACGGGGTCCGCTCTCTTTTGGGTGCGGCGGCGGTGTTGCCGTTAGTGCTGATGCAGATACATAGAGAAAAAAGAGAAGGCAAAATAGCAGAAACAGATAGGAGCGGCAAGCCGGCGGGGGGCATAAAAGGAATAAAGTTTATCCTGGCCGGAGGACTTTTCTGCGGACTGGCCTTTACAGCCGGAACAACGCTGCAGCAGATCGGTATCATATATACTACGGTGGGTAAGGCCGGGTTCATTACCACCCTATATATTATTTTTGTGCCTATTTTGGGGATTTTTCTTAAGAAAAAGGTATCGTACGTAGTATGGATCGGTGCGGTCATGGCCGCGGTGGGACTGTATCTTTTGTGCATGGAGGAAAAGTTTTCCCTAAAGCCCGGAGATACGCTGATCATGCTCTGTGCCCTTGTCTTTTCGTTGCATATTATGATCATTGACCATTTTACCCCAAAGGTGGCAGGCGTATATCTTTCCTGTATACAGCTCTTTGTCTGCGGCGTGGTAAGTCTGATTTTTGCCCTTTTACTGGAGGCCCCTTCTCTTTTGCAGCTAAAAGAGGGTTTGGGTTCCCTGCTGTATGCGGGTATTATGTCCTGCGGTGTGGGCTATACATTGCAGATTGTCGGACAAAAAGGAATGCATCCGGCAATTGCTTCTCTGATCTTAAGTATGGAATCGGTGGTAGCTACTGTCAGTGCTTTCTTTGCATACAAACTGGGCTTTTTAAAAACCGACCAAAGCATGACGGGCAGACAGATAGCCGGTTGTGCGATCGTACTGGCGGCGGTGTTGTTGGTACAGATGCCTGTGAAACATCGGGAAAAATCCGAATAAAGCTTAAAAAATTCCACATAATAATCCATGATTTGAACGATTCCGAAAAGGAGGAAAAATCATGGATTATTTTAATGCTTTCTGGGTGGGGGGACTGGTCTGTGCCCTGGCTCAGATATTGATGGAAAAAACAAAAATGCTGCCGGGAAGGATCATGGTGCTTTTGGTCTGTTTGGGAGCCGCTATCAGTGCGCTTGGCTGGTATGAACCTTTTATAGAGTTTGCGGGAGCAGGCGCATCGGTTCCCTTGCTGGGATTTGGAAACGTGCTGATGAAGGGCGTCAAGGAAGGTTTGGAACAGGCGGGCTTTTTAGGACTGTTCCAAGGAGGCTTTAAGGCCGGCGCAGTAGGGTGTAGTGCGGCACTGATCTTTGGACTTTTAGCCGCTTTTGTCTTCAATCCTAAGATGAAAAAATAACAAAAAAACTGGCTTTATGAAAAAAGTATTAATCTTTTTTTAAAATGCTTAATATTTATCCTTTTTCGACAAAAGTGTGGTAATATGAGAAAAGATTGAATTATTTGGAGGATTTTGTCGAAATGGGAAGCATGCTACAAGTCTTTTTTTTGTTTGCCGGCACTTACGTCTATATGGAATTGGTCTATCATTTCGGTTGTTTTGGCTTAACCGTACTCAATCCGGTCATAGCGCTGCCGATTTGGGTTGCCTGGTCAGCAATAGCTTCGTTTCTCATGGGCTTTTTACGCAAAAAGGCCAACAAGATCATTCTATGGGTATGTCTGGCTCTTGTCTATCTGACCTTTGCCAGCCAGCTGGTGTATATGAAAATATTCCGCCAGCCCATGTTGATATCGGCAGTTATCAATACAGGAAAGGATGCTTTGACAAATTATTGGCGAGAGGCCCTCACGGGTATTCTCCATGCATCAGGATATCTGTTGCTGCTGGCACTGCCCCTTTTATTGACGGGATTTCTATTAAATAACAGAAATATTGTATTAAAGAGCCATTCCGTCAAGGAGCGTTTGTGCAATGTGGGACTCTTTGTGGGCGGCATTCTGGTGTATGTTGCCCTTTTGGTGGGAGGATATTTCGGAGATACCCTTTATTACGAAGATTACGGCGGATTCTATGATCCACAGGGTGTCATTACCAAATACGGCGTGGTTCCCTCCGTGCTGAGAGATTTCCTGGGAAATATATTTCCGGAGAAGTCCGATGGCATGGATACTTTCACGGAGATTCCCGTATATGCGCCTGTGACCGGAGAAGATGTCCCCGACCCCGATGCGATAGATGAAGAGGAAATTGTGGAAGAGCCGCTGGATACCTCGCCCAATGTGCTGCCCATTGACTTTGAAAGTCTCATCGCAGGTACGGATTCCAAGGATATCATCAAGATTGCCGAGTATGCGCAGAGTATGACGCCTACCAATCGGAATGAGTATACAGGCATGTTTGAGGGCTACAATTTGATCTATCTGACGGCGGAGGGCTTCTCACCCTATGCGGTGGACGAGAATCTGACCCCGACTCTTTATAAGCTGATACATTCCGGATTTGTGTTTGATGAATTCTATGTGCCTCTCTGGTCCACTTCAACCAGTGACGGTGAGTATACCAACTGTACCGGTCTGATTCCGGACCAGATGCATTCCATGAAGAGAAGTGGGGAGAATGGTAACGCCATGCCTTTTTCCTTGCCGGCATTCTTTTCTTTAGAGGGTGTGAACAGTTATGCTTTCCACAACAATACCCTGTCCTATTACGACAGGAACCTTTCACATCCCAATTTAGGCTATAACTTCATGGCCAGCAAGCTGGGAGACTTAGATGAGGCCGTATGGGGCGGGCAGGTATTTGAAATGGAGAATGCGGGTTATTGGCCGGCTTCGGATCTGAATATGATGGAGGCCACCATGCCCATGTATATTAATGAAGAACGATTCCATGTCTACTACATGACCGTATCCGGACATATGAATTATAATTTTTCGGGCAACAGAATGTCCTCCCTGCACAAAGAGGAGGTGGCCGATCTGCCCTATTCCGAGGAAGGCCGGGCATATATTGCCTGCAATATAGAACTGGACAGAGCATTAGCTTATATGATTGAGGAACTGGATAAGGCCGGCAAACTGGAAACAACGGTTATCTGCCTGAGTGCAGACCATTACCCCTATGCTATGGAGATTGCCAATTTGGAAGAATTGGCAGGAAGACCTTTGGACGGCACACTGGATATTTATCGGAACAATCTGATCCTCTGGAACAGTGAAATGGAAACCGTGGAGGTGAAAAAGCCGGCCAGCTCGGTGGATATCCTGCCCACTTTGCTGAACCTTTTCGGATTTGAATATGATTCCAGAATGTATGCGGGAAGGGATATCCTTTCCGACAGTCCCGGTTTGGTCATTTTCAAAGACAGAAGTTTTATTACCGAAATGGTAATGTATAATAATAAGACCAAGGAGATTATCTGGAGAGATGGCTACGAAGAAGATGAGGAATACTATGAAGCAGTGAAAAGTCAGGTGAAAGGCCTTTACAACTATTCGGCCAATATCCTGAACAACGATTTCTACAGCTATGTATTGGAAAACCTGCCGGAGGAGTATCATCCGAACATAGACCCTGAGTGGACAGCGCCCAGGCCGCCGGCACCCAAGCCGGATCCGGAGCCTGAAGAAACCGGCGGGGAGGGAGAGGGCGAAAGCAATACGGGTGCCCAAACGGAAAGCGCTGATACATAGTAACCGGACGAAACACGCTTTGCACAAATATAAAACGCCTGTGAGGTCACAGTTCCTCACAGGCGATTCCTTTTTTATAGAGAAATTGTTTGATGGCTGCATCCCAGAGCCGCTCCGGTTCTTTATCCGTAAGAAAGGTCGTGTAGGCAATTCCGGTATAGAGTAAAACCTTTTCTCCGTCAAAGCGGATATTTAACACAAAAGCCTTGATGAAATCCGGTGATACGGGCGAGCCGCCCTTTTCCAGAATAGAAGCTGTATGTGTGGGTGCAAGCTGCAGCACAAAATGAAAGTGAGTCGGAGTATATTTTCCCTTTATCAGATCATAGCAAGTGCTTTTCATATCCTTCCAAAGTGCAAATTCGTAAGGATGTAGTTCTGTATCGTCCCGCTCTTCGGGAGGAAAAAAAGCTTTATTCACTCTGCCGTCTATCGTATAGGAAGCAGCCGTGGTAATAGAGGCTTCCTGAAGCAAAAAGCTATCAAAAAGCTCTCCGGTCAACATGGCGCTCATAAAAGTTTTCAAAGAGGTGATCTGTAAAGCCAGCATGTATTTACTCCTAAATGGTCAGAAATTCTATGGGTGCATTCAGTATTACCAGAAAAACCACGATCTGCAGGATTAAAATGCCGGGCATACCATATACAAAGAGCATATGCCTGGTCTTGTGACGAAAAGTATACATACCCAGAATAGAGCCTAAGCTGCCACCGATAAGGGCAACGATAAAGAGGGTGGCTTCCGGAATCCGGAAGGCACCCTTTATTGCTTTTCTTTTATCGATTCCCATTAGGCCAAAGCCTATAAAATTGATACAAATAAAATATATAATGAGAAATAAAACAGCGTTCATATCCTATTCATTCTAATAGTTTAATTCTTGTTTTCTACTTCATGCATCTTCATAGCGCGTACCTTTAAGGACAGACCGAAGAGATTGATAAAGCCCTCCGCATCGTGATGATCGTACAGATCACCGGTGGTAAAGGAAGCAATAGACTCGTTATACAGGGAGTAGGGGGAGGTGGTGCCGGCCTTGATGATATTTCCTTTGTAGAGCTTGAACTTTACTTCACCGGTCACATATTCCTGTGTCTTCTCTACGAAAGCCTGAATGGCCTCCCTAAGAGGTGTAAACCACTTGCCTTCGTATACGATGTCTGCAAAGCGGTTGCCCATTTCCTTTTTCATGGTGTAGGTATCGCGGTCCAAGATGAGCTCCTCTAACTGCTGATGAGCCTCCATTAAAATGGTGCCGCCGGGGGTCTCATAGACACCGCGGGACTTCATGCCCACAACACGGTTCTCCACAATATCCACGATACCGATGCCGTGCTTGCCGCCCAGCTTATTTAACTCACGTACAATGTCGGCGTATTTCATTTTTTTGCCGTTTACGGAAGTGGGAATTCCCTTTTCAAAAGTCAGGGTAACGTATTCTCCTTCCTCAGGTGCCTTTTCAGGTGTGGTGCCAAGTACCAGCAGATGCTCAAAGTTGGGTTCGTTGGCAGGGTCTTCCAGCTCCAGTCCTTCATGGCTGATGTGCCAGATATTGCGGTCACGGCTGTAAGAAGAATCCGCAGAGAAAGGAAGGTGGATACCGTGTGCCTTGCAGTATGCAATTTCAGATTCACGGGAATCCATGGTCCACTTGTCATTTCTCCATGCGGCAATGATCTTGATATCGGGAGCTAAGGCCTTGATGCCCAACTCAAAGCGAATCTGGTCGTTGCCCTTGCCGGTAGCGCCGTGGCAGATAGCGCTGGCACCTTCCTTGCGGGCAATTTCGACTAACTTCTTGGCAATCAGGGGTCTTGCCATGGAAGTACCTAAGAGATATTTGTTCTCATATACGGCATAAGCCTGTACGCAGGGAGCAATATACTCCTCGCAGAATTCATCCGTAACATCCAAGATATAAAGTTTTTCCGCTCCGCAGGATTTCGCTCTCTCCTCCAGACCGTCAAGCTCCTCTTCCTGGCCGCAGTCGATGCAGACGCATACAACCTCGTAATCGAAGTTTTCTTTTAACCAGGGAATGATGGCGGTGGTATCTAAACCACCGGAATAGGCAAGTATTACTTTTTCTTTCATAATAATCCTCCTGAGTAGTTCTCAAATCTTTTTCCTTAATATACAACAACTTCTCTCTGATTGCAAGAAGAATATTTGCATATTATAGAAAAATATACTGCATAAAATGTGTTGATATATGAATATAGTGAATATTTATAAAAATAATTGCATAAAAATACACAAATATAAAATACAAAATTATATATTATGTCTATTTGCCCCGAATAAACTTTGTGTTATACTGTAAAAGATAATTTCCCGAAAAAGGACGATATTAAGGAAAGAAGCATGAAGAGATGAACGAGGCGATACACGATACTACGCTTTATTCAACAGCGCCCTCACCTGAGGGACGCCTGGATAAAGAAATGGCGGTCTATGCTCTGTTGGAAAAACTGCAGATACCCTACCTGCGGCTGGATCATGAACCCATGATGACTATAGAGGCCTGTGCGGATGTGGACAGGCTTTTGGGCATTACTATATGTAAAAATCTCTTTTTATGCAATGCGCAGAAGACAAAGTTCTATCTGTTGCTCATGCCCGGCGCAAAGCGCTTTGATACTAAGACTTTTTGCCGCCAGATTGAAAGTCCAAGACTTTCTTTTGCACCGGCGGAGTACATGGAGAAGCTTTTGAACATCACACCGGGCAGCGTCAGCATTATGGGACTGATGAATGACGAGGAGAAACAAGTATCCCTTTATATCGATCAGGAAGTGCTGGAAGCGGAAGAGATGGGCTGCCATCCCTGCATTAATACCTCCAGCCTGCGGCTTAAAACGTCGGATGTGTTAAATAAATTTCTGCCCTATATAGGACATGGCTACGATGTTGTGGAGCTGTGAGCAAGATAATCCCAATTCGGTTGTGGTGTTGATAAGGTGAAGAGGAATTTTATGTTGCAGGGAGCGCAGGCAGTATGCGGCAGCAAGCTTCGGAGAAAAGCTCATTCCCCTGCGCAATTGCTGCCGTATACTGTCTGCGTTCCCTGCGGACACAAGTTAAAAATGTCCTTTTTACATTTGTGCTGTTGGTAAGGTAAATCGGAATTTGTAAAACAGAGAAAACGTGGAGGGCAAAATATGCTTTCAGGATTCCTTGTACTTGAGCTTCCTATAATTGCAGTTGTGAGTTTATTTATGTGCTTTCCCATAATTGCATATGATAAGTGGCGTCAAAATAAACGGCCTGTAATTCGTTATGTTGTTATATATGCGTTCATTGGGTGTTGCTTGTCGTTATTATATTTGACAATTCTATGGTATTATCCTAACATTACTTTTCACCCTAAATACCGATTTCTTAATCTAAAACCCTTCATCTGGATCAGTGAGGTATATGGAATGGGAGTAGCAAAAATGATCCAACAGCTTCTCCTTAACATAGCAATGTTTGTTCCATATGGGCTATTGTTGCCTATGGTTTTCAAAAAGTTAAGAAGTATTTCTATGCAAATAATTGCGGTATTTTTAACCACATTCTCAATAGAGGCTCTGCAATATTTAATGGGACGAAGTGCCGATATTGATGATATCATTATGAACTGTTTGGGCGGATTGGTAGGGTACTTGTGCTTTAAAATCCTTAGTCTTGTTTTTGCAAAAATGCAATGGTGGAAAAAAGCGATTGATAGTTAACCTTAAATTCCTGTTTATATTTAGAAAAGAAGGCAGAGTAGCTAGGAAAGGAAGTTTTTCGGAAAATGTATACGGTAAGGACTATGACAATAGAGGACTATGCGGGTGTCTATGCGCTTTGGATGAGCATCAAGGGCTTTGCCATCCGCAGTATTGACGATTCCCGGGTGGGCGTTGAGCGATTTATCAAGCGCAATCCCACTACTAGCGTGGTGGCGGAAGAAAACGGCGAAATCGTGGGCGCCATCCTTTGCGGGCACGACGGCAGACGGGGCTGTCTATACCATGTGTGCGTGCGGGAGGACTGCCGTATGCGGGGCATAGGCAAGGCCATGGTAGTCCGCTGTATGGAAAAACTAAAGGAAGAACAGATCAGCAAGGTTTCCCTGATCGCCTTTACCGTCAACGATATCGGAAACGCTTTCTGGCGCCGTATCGGCTGGACGAAGCGGGAAGATTTAAACTATTATGACTTTGTGCTGAATGAGGAAAATATCACGGCGTTTAATAAGTAGCGGGAGATTCATAGAAAAGAGAGAAAAATGATTTACACTATGGAATATGCTTCCCCCATAGGAAAACTAACGATAGCGGGCAGCGAGGATAGTATTATGGGCCTGTGGATAGAAGGGCAGAAGTATTTTGGAAGTACCCTTAGAGGAGAGCAGATATGCAGCGGTCAGCCTCCTGTATTGAAGCTGGCGGCCAAATGGCTGGACAGATACTTTGCAGGGGAGCGTCCTCTGCAGACAGAACTTCCCCTTGCCCCTGTGGGAGGAGAATTCCGTCAGGCAGTATGGAAGCTGCTCTGTGAAATCCCTTACGGTGAAGTGACGACCTATAAAAAACTAGCGGAAAGAGTAGCTGTCGGGAGAGGACTTAAAACCATGTCCGCCCAGGCGGTAGGCGGGGCGGTGGGCCACAATCCCATCTCCATCCTCATTCCCTGCCACAGAGTGTTAGGAACTGACGGCAGCCTTACAGGCTATGCCGGCGGTATAGACTGCAAACGCTATTTGCTTGCTTTAGAGGGTGTGGATATTACTGTATAACTGAAATTTGGAGAAAAACCACAATGAACAAAGTATTAAGTATGATTAGTTTATTCAGTGTTGTATGGAGTAATGCATTGCTTATTATATTAGATAAACTGGGATGTCTCAATGGCGGATTTGTGCGGTTTATGACTATTTTATGTTCGGTTTACATAGTTGTTCTTTTATATAATATCTTTGCGTTAAGGTATTGTATAAAAGTACAAAAGGAAAAGCAATCATCAAAGATTCCAACTACAATTGCAATTGTGGGAACTACAATTTATATAACTATTGCAGCATTTTTATCATTTTTTGCTATGTTAGGCTCAATTATGTAAAAAGAAAAGAGTCTAACGGTCAGATATTGGGCTCTTTTGTAACTTATGTGTGTAAGAAATAGATGAATTATTAAAATTTATAGGAGGAAAAACTATGGGAAAAAGATTTGAAATCGTAGAAAAGAATGGGTTTGCTGAAGGAACCAGAATCATTGTTGATACAGAAACCGGTGTACAGTATTTAATGGCTCATTGGACCAATATCGGAGGGCTTA
>JAFLSX010000027.1 GCA_022510705.1 Lachnospiraceae bacterium | reverse complement strand
GTGGATCGGGATGGAAAACCCCTTTTAGACCCAAGATATGCGAAGTAGCATAAATCAGAATTTAGTTGCCCAACGCTTGAAAAGAAGGATTAGTGTATGAAAGATATAGCCGCAGTGATTTTTGATCTTGATGATACACTATTAAGAAGTGACAAAAGCATATCGGACTACACTCTTGGCGTACTCAAAAAATGCAAAGAACGTGGAATATACATAGGTGTTGCTACAGCGCGTAATGAACTTTCGGCAGGCAGTTTTATTCAAGTTAATGACTTTGATATAGTTATTTCAAACGGTGGTGCTCGTGTGACTATCGGGGAAGAATGCATTTATAAGAAAATGATGTCTGCCAGTACAGTACGTAAAATCATAGACATTTTTTTTGAAATTGGTGGCAATGAACTGACAGTCGAGACTGAAGAGGACTATTTCTGGAATTATACAACAAAGCCTGAAGGCAGTTGGGCACATGCTAAATATAACGACTTCTCGAATTTTAACAGCCCTGCATATAAAATAACTGCACTGCTTGACACACCAGAACTTGCTCAGCATATATGCCATGAAGTGGATGCTATTGAAACGCTTAATTTTCGTGGCGAGAAATGGCGTCGATTTGCATCTATCGGTGCAGATAAGGTATCGGCAATACGCGAGGTAACGAAATATCTTGGAATAGGCATTTCGGAAATTGCTGCTTTCGGTGATGATTACAATGACATAGAAATGCTAAAAGCAGTTGGCATGGGAGTTGCGATGGGCAATGCTATTGAAGAGGTAAAGACTGTAGCAAAATATATTGCACTATCCAATGACGAGGATGGAGCAGCGAGGTTTATTGCAGATAATATATTATAAGAGGAATTGTACTACTATCAAGAATGAATTGATTAGAAAATTCCGCTTTACCTTACTAACAACATAGATGTAAAAAGGACAATTTTAACTTGCGCTCCCTACAACAAAAATTCTCTTTTAACGTAGGAACACTTTTGCAAAGAGAGATAAACAAGGATTAATTATTAAGTATATACAGAAAGGCAGATTACAATGGAAGTACTAACAGGCGGCGTCTGTGCCGCAAAAGGATTTTACGCGTCGGGCGCAGAGGCCGGCATCAAGTATCAAAACAGAAAGGATATGGCCCTGATCTACAGCGAGACGCCCTGCGTCTGTGCCGGAACCTTTACCAGTAATGTGGTGAAAGCGGCACCGGTGCTCTGGGACAAAAAGATAGTGGAAAATGCCCCCTATGCTCAGGCCGTTATCGTCAATTCGGGAATTGCCAACGCCTGCACCGGCAGAGAAGGCATGGAATGCTGCGAAAAGACCGCGGCAGCAGCGGCACGGGCGCTGAATGTACCGGCCGATAGCGTACTGATCGGTTCCACCGGTGTGATCGGCATGCAAATACCCGTAGAGCGAATTGAGGCCGGCATTGAAAAACTGGCAGCAGGAAAAGCCCATTCCACAGAAGCGGCGCAGTCAGCGGCGGAAGCCATCATGACCACGGATACCGTGGATAAGCAGGCAGCAGTGCGCTTTGAAATGGGCGGCAAGACCGTGACCATGGGCGGCATGTGCAAGGGTTCCGGTATGATACATCCCAATATGTGCACCATGTTGGCTTTCGTGACTTGTGATATTGCCATCAGCAAAGAGTTGCTGCAGAAGGCGGTCAGCGAGAGCATTGTGGACAGCTTCAATATGATTTCCGTGGACGGGGATACCTCCACCAATGATACCTTTTTGTTTTTGGCTAACGGACAGGCCGGGAATCCTGAGTTGACGGAAGAAAATGCGGACTATGAGATCTTTAAAGAGGCGCTTCACTATATCAATACCACGCTGGCAAGAAAAATGGCAGGAGACGGCGAGGGAGCCACGGCCCTGTTTGAGACCAGAGTGGTGGGAGCAAGAAATAAGGAGGAGGCCCGGACTTTAAGTAAGTCGGTCATCTGCTCCAGCTTGACAAAGGCGGCTATTTTCGGGCATGACGCCAACTTTGGCCGGATTCTCTGTGCGTTAGGTTATGCCGGCGTGGACTTTGACCCGGAGCGTGTGGACCTTTATTTTCAAGGCAAGAATGATAAAATCCATATTTACGGGGACGGTGTGGCCTGCGATTACAGCGAGGAAGAAGCCACCAAGATTCTTTCCGAGCCGGAGGTCACCGTACTGGTGGATATGCATCAGGGGGATGCGGAGGCAACTGCCTGGGGCTGCGACCTAAGCTATGAATATGTAAAGATCAATGCGGACTACCGCTCTTAGAAAAATACGAATAACAGGAGAAGAGGAAATGCAGAATAAGGATATGGATACGGTTTTACAAAAGGCGGAGGTGCTCATTGAGGCCCTGCCTTATATACAGCGATTCAATCGTAAGATCATCGTTGTAAAATACGGCGGCAGCGCCATGAGTAATGAGGAGCTGCAGCGCAATGTCATCAAGGATGTGACCCTGCTTAAACTGGTAGGATTCAAGCCCATTATCGTGCACGGCGGTGGCAAGGATATCAGCCGCTGGGTAGGTAAAGTCGGCAAGGAAGCAAAGTTTGTAAACGGCTTGCGGGTGACGGATGCAGAAACCATGGAAATAGCGGAAATGGTTTTGGGCAGAGTGAATAAGAATCTGGTCAGCATGGTGCAGGAGCTGGGTGTGAAAGCAGTGGGCATCAGCGGCAAGGACGGCGGACTGCTGCAGGTGGAGAAAAAATATTCCGACGGTCAGGATATCGGCTATGTGGGAGAGGTGACCGAAGTAAATCCCAAGGTGCTCTACGATCTGTTAGAAAAGGATTTTCTGCCCATAGTGGCGCCCATAGGACTGGATGCGCATTTTGATACCTATAATATCAATGCGGACGATGCTGCCTGTGCGATTGCCAAAGCAGTAGGAGCAGAAAAGCTGGCTTTCCTGACGGACATCGAGGGGCTGTATAAGGATATCAACGACAAATCCAGTTTCATTTCCCGTTTGACGGCGGCGCAGGCGGAAGAGCTGATTGAGGAGGGATTTATCGGCGGCGGTATGCTGCCAAAGTTAAACAACTGTACCTCCGCTATCCGCAACGGTGTAAAGCGAGTACATATTTTGGATGGGCGCATTCCCCATTGCCTGTTGTTAGAGATTTTCACCAATCATGGTATCGGAACTGCTATTATTGAGGATGGGGATGCCGCCTCCATGGATCTATAAAACGGGAAGTATTAAAAGCAGGGGCTTGCACTGTATCTGCGTGCGGCCCGGAAAGGCAGGAAATTTACATGAATTCTGTTGAGAAAAGCATGAAAGAATATATAGAAGAAGCGGAGCAGGATCTTCTTCATACCTATAATCGCTATCAGGTGGTATTTGACAGGGGAGAAGGCGTCTGGCTTTATGATATGGAAGGGAAGCGGTATCTGGATTTTGTGGCAGGGATCGCAGTGTTTGCTTTAGGTTACGGAAATGAAGGCTACAATGCTGCACTGAAGGCGCAGATAGATAAGATCATTCACACTTCCAACTACTATTACAATGTGCCCGCCATAGAGGCAGCCGGAAAGTTAAAGAAGGTTTCCGGTATGGACAGGGTATTCTTTACCAATTCCGGTGCAGAGTCGGTGGAGGGTGCCATTAAGGCCGCCAGAAAATACGCTTATTTGAAGGATGGCAGGACGGACCATGAGATCATAGCCATGGAGCATTCTTTCCACGGCAGAACTATGGGTGCACTGTCCGTAACGGGAAATCCCCATTACAGGGAGGCCTTTGAACCCGGAATCGGCAATATCCGGTTTGCCAAACTCAATGATTTTGAAAGTGTGGAAGCCTTGGTAAACGACAGAACCTGCGCCGTGATTTTTGAAACCGTACAGGGGGAGGGCGGTATTTTCCCTGCAAAAGAGGAATTCTTAAGAAAGCTGCGCGCGCTCTGTGATGAAAGGGATATCCTGTTGATATTGGATGAAATACAGTGCGGTATGGGGCGTACCGGGCATATGTTTGCATGGCAGAAATACGGTATCAAGCCGGATATTATGACGACAGCCAAGGCTCTGGGCTGCGGTGTGCCGGTAGGTGCCTTTCTCATGACGGAAAAGGTGGCGGCCAATTCGCTGACTGCCGGAGACCATGGAACTACCTATGGCGGAAATCCCTTAGCCTGTGCGGCGATCAGCAAAGTGCTTGATTTATTTGAGGAGAATCATATAATAGAACATGTAAGAGAAGTGTCGGCGTATCTGGAGAAACGTCTGGATGAGTTGGCAGCAAAATATGATTTTATTACGGAAAGACGAGGAGCGGGACTTCTGCAGGGACTGGTATTTAACCGTCCCGTGGCTGATTATATAAATGCCGCCCTAAAGCAGGGCTTGGTGCTTATCAACGCGGGCACAAATATTATCCGTTTTGTTCCGCCGTTAATTATTACCGAAGAAGATATTGATAAGATGATCGAGATTTTGGACGGCTGCCTTGCGGGATAGCCGTTAAAGGAGTGTATACATGGAATTAAAAAAGCGATTACTGGCCACACTGGCGGTAGTGTGTGTAATGGCAGGACTGTTGTACGTAGGTGTAAGCGGCATAACAGTAGGAGACGAAGGGTTTCAGGAACTGTTTGATACCAAGGAAACCATTTATTTCTGGTATTCGGACGCGAGTTTAAGTGATTATATTAACAGTGCGGCGGTAGCCTTTGGCGAAGAGCGGGATGCGAGAGTGATTCCCGTGCTGATTTCAGACAGCGCTTATTTGGAGGCCGTCAATGAAGCCTCCCTGCACAGTGAACAGATTCCGGATGTGTTCATTATCAGTAATGATTCGTTGGAGAAAGCATATCTGGCAGGATTGGCCAGTCGGGTAACGGATACGGGAAATCTATGTACCACTGAACATTTTCCCCAGACGGCGCTTTCGGCAGTAACCTATAAGGACAAGCTGATAGCGTATCCTTTCTACTATGAAACCAGTGCCTTTCTTTATAATAAAACCTATCTGGAGGCCTGGACGGCAGAGCAGCTGGCGGCCCAGGAAGCGGGCGATGGGGAGGAAGAGGATGGCGAGGACCTTCCGGAGGCAGAAGAAGGAGAAGAGATTGTAGGAGAAATCAATCTGGAGATCACACCGGAGCAGATTGCTGCCGGAATTCCTTCCACCATGGACGAGGTGCTGGCATTTGCCGATAATTATGACGCTCCGGAAAATGTGGACGTGCTTCGTTGGGATGTTTCCGATATTTTTTATAATTACTATTATGTAGGGAATTATATGATCGTGGGCGGTGAAAGCGGTGACGATGAAACCCTGATCGACATCTACAATGACGAAACCAAGCAGTGTCTGGAGGTCTACCAGCGGCTCAATCAGTTTTTCTTTATCGAGTCCGATACCGTTACCTATGATTCCGTGGTACAGGATTTTATTGACGGCAAGCTGGTGTTTACCGTGGCCACCACGGATGTTTTAAAACGGCTGGAAGCGGCAAAGGAGGAAGGGGCTTTTGAGTATGAGTATGGAATTGCCCTTATTCCCAGACCCAGCGCAGAACTAAGAGGCCGCTCTCTCTCTGTTACCAACTGCGTTGCGGTAAACGGCTATTCCACACACAAGGACTTAGCTAATGAATTTGCGGCCTTTTTGACTGGCAGTTATTATGAGAGACTCTATGAAAGGACCGGAAAGGCTTCCGCAAATCTTGCGGCCAATCCGGAGAATGAGAATCTGGCGGTCTTTATGCAGGAGTATCAAAACTCCCAGTCCCTGCCCAAGCTGATTGAAACCAGTAATTTCTGGATTCAGCTGGAAATTCTCTTTTCCAGAGTATGGGAGGGCGGTGATGTCGACAGCCTGCTCTTGGAATTGTCGGAGCAAATTGTTTCCCAGATACAATAGATAGCATAAAATCCAATCATGTGGGCAAGCTAAAGGCAGAAAATTTAGCAGGAGGTCTATATGATTGGATTTTTTATTGCGTTACTTTCGGGTGCATTGATGAGTATACAGGGCGTTTTTAATACCCAGGTTACAAAAACCTCCGGTATTTGGGTGGCCAATGCTTTTGTACAGTTGACAGCTTTTTTGGTATGCATGGGAGTCTGGCTTTGCACGGACAGAAGTTCCTTTGCTTCTTTACTTAAGGTGGAACCCAAATACATGCTGCTTGGCGGCGTGATCGGAGCGGGCATTACCTATACCGTGATCAAGGGTATGGATATGTTGGGGCCTGCCAGAGCCGTTATGCTGATTGTGATCGCACAGCTCATTGTTGCATACGGCATTGGACTCTTAGGCCTTTTCGGTGTGGAAAAACAGCCCTTAGAACTGCGAAAAGTACTGGGTATGGCAGTGGCAATAGTCGGAATTATCATATTCAAATGGAAATAGAGATTGAAAGGTCGGAATCAAAAATTTAAGGGAAACTTAAGAAGAAAATTTCTTGTAAATTGCAGGTAATTATTTTACAATGAGGATAACGGCATAGAGGCATTCCCTTTTACGTTTCAGTAGAAGGGAGATATCATATGAATAAAATATATAAAATCGGACTGTTTATGTTCATGATCTTTTTGTTTTTGAGCGCCTGCGGGGCAAAACAGAAAGAGGATACGCTCATGAGTCTGTTGGAAAAGCAACCAGAGGAAGAGGTTTTGTCTGAAAAGCCGCAGCTTACTACCGGACAAAACGTCTTTGTCTACATATGCGGGGAGGTGGTCTCTCCCGGCGTCTACGAAGTGGCGGTTGAGAGCCGTATTTGGGATGTGTTACTGGCAGCAGGCGGTTTTACGGAAGAAGCGGCAGCCGAGAGCATCAATCTCGCAAAAAAAGTAGAAGACGGTATGCAGATTACGGTGCCCTCACTTTCGGAAGAGGAAGAGCGCAAACAGGAAGCGGAGAGAAAAGCAGCGGGATTAGTGAATCTGAATACCGCTTCGAAAGAAGAGCTGTGTACGATTCCGGGTATTGGAGAAAGCCGGGCAGAGGCTATTTTAGCATACAGAAATGCGCAGGGGGGATTTTCCCGTGTGGAAGAGATCATGCAGGTGGACGGTATTAAGGAAGGGCTCTATGCTAAAATACAGGATAAAATTTACGTAGAATGACTTTATAAATTATATAGAAAGCGAAATGCTTAGGGAGATGTGCAGATGGCAAAGAGAGTGCTGGTAGTAGACGATGAGAAATTGATTGTAAAGGGAATCCGCTTTAGTTTAGAGCAGGATGGCATGGAAGTGGACTGTGCCTATGACGGAGAGGAAGCTCTGGAATATGCCAGAAACAATCAATATGATATCGTACTGCTGGACATTATGCTGCCTAAGCTTTCCGGATTTGAAGTATGCCAGCAGATTCGGGAATTTTCCAGTGTGCCGGTCATTATGCTGACCGCCAAAGGAGACGATATGGATAAGATACTCGGTCTGGAATACGGAGCCGACGACTATATTACCAAGCCTTTTAATATTCTGGAAGTAAAGGCCAGAATCAAAGCGATCATGCGCAGGATGGAGCCCAAGAAAGGCGCACAGGAGGATGATTCCGTACTGGAGAGCGGTTCCATGCGTTTGGACTGCGAAGGCAGGAGAGTCTATATCGCAGGCCGTGAAATCGGTCTGACCGCCAAGGAATTTGAAGTGTTGGAGCTGTTAGTGCGTAATCCCAATAAAGTATACAGCCGTGAGAATCTGTTAAAAACCGTGTGGGGAAGTGATTATCCCGGAGACGTGCGCACTGTGGATGTGCACATAAGAAGACTGCGTGAGAAAATCGAAAGCACGCCCAGCGAGCCTCAGTTCGTTCATACCAAATGGGGTGTGGGTTACTATTTTTTAAATGCGGAGTAAAATATGCTGTTAAAGTTAAGAGAGGTCTTTCATAAATTCAGGCTTTTTCCAAGCCTGCGGGTAAGACTTTTAGTGATCATCATGGTGGTGGGTATTTTGCCCAGCGTCTTGATGCGATACGGCATTATGCAAAGCTATGAGGACCGTGCGGTGGCGCTTCGGACGAATACCGTACAGAATCAGCTGCGTATATTGGCCAACCATCTGATTACTTACAATTACCTGCAGGACAATTCTTCAGAAGTCATCGGCGCAGAGTTAGCCATGCTTTCCAATCTCTATGACGGCCGGGTGGTCATTATCGGCGGCAATTTTAAAGTGGTTAAGGATACCTATGATATCAGTCAGGGGAAAACAATTATTTCCGAGGAAGTAATTCGTTCCTTTAGGGGAGAGACTCTGTCCAATTATGACAGCGTCCATGGTTATATCGAGATGACAACCCCCATTACGGAAACAGTAAAGATCATGACGGATAACGGTGAGGTAGAGGAAACAGTGGTACGGGGGGTTATGCTGACCAGTATTTCCACGGACAGTATCATTGCTACCATGGACAGTTTAAATCAGAGGGCTATGATTTTAGAGGCCCTGATGATCGTGGTTATTATCAGTATTGCGATTTTACTTTCTGACATTCTGACCCGACCCTTTGCCAGAATTACCCAGGCCATCAATGACGTAAAGGCAGGCTACAGTGACAAAAGCATTTCCGTACCGGATTATATGGAAACCGTACATATTGTGGATGCTTTTAACCAGTTGCTCGGCAGGATGAAAGTATTGGATGACTCCAGACAGGAATTTGTAGCCAATGTCTCCCATGAATTAAAAACGCCCTTAGCCTCCATGAAGGTACTTGCGGATTCCCTGTTGGCACAGCCGGAAGCTCCGGTGGAAATGTATCAGGAATTCATGGGGGATATTACTGCTGAGATAGACAGAGAAAATCAGATTATTACGGATTTGCTGGCGCTGGTGAAAATGGATAAGAAAGCGGCAGATCTAAATATCAGTACTGTCAACATTAACGAGTTGACGGAGTTGGTTTTAAAAAGACTTCGCCCTATTGCCAGAAAGAAAGATGTGGAAGTCATTTTTGAAAGCATCCGGCCGGTAACGGCTGAGGTGGATGAGGTGAAAATGACCCTGATCATTTCCAATCTGGTGGAGAATGCGATCAAGTATAACAAGGAACATGGTTCTGTCGAGGTAGTGCTGAATGCGGATCATCAGATGTTTTCTCTGGAGATATCCGATACAGGTATTGGGATTCCGGAGGATTCGCTGGAACATATTTACGAACGCTTTTACAGAGTGGATAAATCCCATTCCAAGGAAGTGGGTGGAACGGGATTAGGACTGGCTATTACCAGAAGTGCCATATTGATGCACAGAGGTTCCATTACCGTACAAAGTTTGGAAGGTGAGGGCAGTACCTTTATAGTAAAAATCCCCCTGAGTCATATTGCAGGGTAGGCAGTTGGGGAGGCAGTATGAAAAGCTGTAATAAATTGAGATCGCAGTTTTCTATGGTTGTGCTCTTTCTTGCCGCCACACTTTTATGTGCAGGCTGCGGCAGCAAGCAGGTGAATGCGGACCGTGTGAAAAACATATATTATGTAAACAATAACGAAACCGGCGTGGGCATGTATGAATATGAAATGCAGGCCGATACAGAGGAGGCAGAACTGGATGAGCTGATTGAACAGATGGGAATCCTGCCTGCCAAGTTGGAATATAAGCCGCCTCTGAAGATGGGCTTTCGTCTGCTGTCCTATCGTCTGGAAGATGCCATATTGTATTTAGATATGAGCGAGGAGTATCATAATTTAAGCCCCACAACAGAAGTGCTTGTAAGGGCAGCCCTTGTACGAACCCTTTCTCAGGCGGCCGGAGTGAGCTATGTAGTGATCACCGTGGAGGAAAATCAGCTCTATGACAATCTGGGCAATGTGGTGGGACTGATGACTGCGGATCAATTTATTGATAATGCAGGAAACGAAATTAATGCATATGAAAGGGTGAGCCTGCGGCTTTACTTTGCAAATGAAGACGGGACCGCTTTAATTGCTACTACCAGAACGATTGCCTACAATACAAACATTCCCATGGAAAGGCTGGTGATGGATGAACTGTTGGCAGGGCCCGGAACGGAAGTGGCCGATGTAGTGTATCCTACCGTCAATCCCAGTACAAAGGTGGTCAGCGTCTCAGTCAGGGACGGTATTTGTTATGTTGATTTGGATGAGAACTTTTTAACTCAGATTTATAATGTATCTTCAGATGTAACCATTTATTCCATTGTGAATTCCCTGGTGGAATTATCGGGTGTCAACAAGGTTCAGATTTCAATAAACGGAGAAACGAATTTGCTTTACAGGGAAAACACCAGCTTGACAACCGTATTTGAACGAAATCTGGATTTGATCACTACGGTGGAATAGGCTTTGGTCACATAATAGAAAGGCATGAATGATATTACGAAGACCTCTATGTATGGCATGCCTGGCTGTGATCCTATTTTTTGCCGTCGGACTGTGGCTATATCCGCCGGAGTATTTCTCATATGGAGAAGCCTCCGGCGGGCAGGTTGTGATAACAGGCAGGGTATGTGCCAAAGAATTCAAAAAGGGGGAGGATGCCCCCGTCTTACTTATCTATTTAAAACCGGATTCTCTTTTCTTTGAAAATCATCCCATTTCTTTTGAAAAACAAATATTGTGTACCATGGAAGCCGACACTTACGAGCCGGCAATCGGCGCACGCATAAAAGTGGAAGGTATTTTGATAGAAAACGAGCCTGCTCTCAACCCAGGCGGTTTTGATGCCAGACTCTATTATACGACGCTGGGAATCTCGGCGCGTCTGTTTTCCGGAAAGCTGACCGCAGTATCGTCAGAGCAGAACCTTTTGCGGGAATTGTTATGGCAATGCAGAAGAGGCTTAGGAAATTCATTGGATGCAGTACTTTCCGAGGAAGATGCGGCCTTTATGAAAACTATGCTTTTAGGGGACAAGTCCGCATTTGCCCCGCAGCAAAAGCAGCTATACAAAGAAGCGGGAATTTTGCATATTCTCAGTATTTCCGGTCTGCATATCAGTTTCTTGGGAATGGGGATTTACAGACTTTTAAAAAAGAGCGCGCTGCCTCGGTGGATATCTGCCGTTCTCTGTGGCATTCTTATACTATTGTATGGAGAAATGGTCGGTATGCCACTATCGGCCATCAGAGCTGTCTTTATGTTTTTGATGCGCCTTTTAGCAGATGTCGTAGGCAGAACTTATGACGGATTGACAGCGCTTTCTCTCTGTGCGGCGCTATTGTTATTGGAGCAGCCGCTCTATCTTCTGCATGCGGGATTTTTGTTCTCTTTTTCTGCTGTATTGGCAATTCTCTGGCTAAAGCCGGCTCTGCATATGCCGGAGTTAAGGTTTCCCGGATTGGGGGAAGGTTTAGCAGCTTCTCTTTCCATTGCTATTTTTACTCTGCCGATTCAGCTTTTGTTTTACTATGAGTTCTCCGTCTATGCACCGCTTTTTAATTTACTGGTACTGCCCCTGACAGGAACGGTACTTGTACTGGGAATAACAGCTATGGTAACGGGATGCTTTTCAACATGGTCTGCTCGACCGTTTGCATTTCTTTTAGAGGGGATTCTTCATTTTTATGAGCAAGGCAGTCTCTTAGTGGGGAAATTACCCCATCATCTTCTCACGCCGGGGCAGCCTAAGTGGTGGCAGATTGGAATCTTTTATACACTGGTATTGCTTATTATCCGATTTCCGGCTCTGCGCTTTCGTTATCAGACAGGGCTGCTTGGCGGTGCAGTATTCCTGTTGTGCATACATTTCCACATAGGGCTTACGGTTACCGTTCTGGATGTGGGCCAGGGAGAATGTATCTGTTTGGAACTGCCGATGGGAGAGACCTATCTGATAGATGGGGGAAGCAGCAGCGTATCGGAAGTGGCGGATTACCGTATAGAGCCTTTTTTAAAAAGTCGGGGTATTACCGGTCTGGATGCGGTTTTTCTAAGTCATGGGGACAGTGACCATACTAACGGTGTCATGCGGCTCCTAAAGGAAGGCAATATAAGGATACGGACATTGGTATTGCCGGCAGCTGCCGATAAAGATGAACAAGGCTTTTCAGAAATTTTAAGAATGGCAGAGGAGAGGGAAATACCGGTTCTTTTTATGAGTGCCGGAATGAACTGGCAGAGCGGGGATGTTGCTCTTACCTGTCTGCATCCGACTGTGGATTTTGTGGGAGAAAATGACAATGCAGGCTCCCAAGTACTCTATCTTTCTTACGGCAATTTTTCCATGCTGTTTACCGGAGATACGGAAGGAAACGGGGAGCAGGCATTGTTAAAGACGCTTAAAGATTACGGCATTACGGATCTGAGTATTTTAAAGGTAGCCCATCACGGTTCCGGCGGTTGTACGGGAGAAGAACTGCTTTTACAACTATCTCCGGACATAGCTGTTATTTCCTATGGAAAAAATAATTTGTACGGACACCCCCATCCCGAATTACTCAAGCGGCTTTCTGAATCCGGCTGCCGTATATTCGGCACCGGCGGTACCGGCGCTGTCAGCTTTTATACGGATGGGCAGGTGTTGAAGCTGAATTAATTTAATGCTATACTAATACAAAAGCAGTGCACAAAGGGGTATACATGCAACAGATTAATGGAGATATAAAAAGCGGAAATTGGAAACAGATGTATCTTCTTTTCGGAGAAGAGGCCTATCTGCGCAGACAGTATAGGGATCGGCTGCGTCAGGCCCTGTCAGGGGACGGAGATTCCATGAATACCCATTATTTTGAGGGGAAGGATATTAACCAGGGTGAGATTATAGACTTGGCGGAAACCATGCCTTTTCTCGCCGAACGTCGGGTCATTGTGATGGAGAATACGGGCCTGTTTAAGAGCGGTGGAGAGAAACTGGCGGAATATCTGGCAGAACCGGCCC
The DNA here is from genome assembly GCA_022510705.1 of Lachnospiraceae bacterium. Lineage (GTDB taxonomy): Bacteria > Bacillota > Clostridia > Lachnospirales > Lachnospiraceae > Acetatifactor. Next base: position 19,862 of record JAFLSX010000027.1, on the reverse strand, counting down.
CCACAGCATATTTTGTGTTTGTAGAGAATGAGGTAGACAAACGCAGTAAGCTCTACAAGCAGGTGCAGGCTGCAGGACATGCGGCCGAATTCGGAGCACAGGATGAAAAAACATTAAAACGCTGGATGGCAGGCATACTCAAAAAAGAGGGACTGCAGATAACGGAAAGTACGGCAGAAGCCTTCTTAGATAAAGTAGGGACCGATATGGAAAATATACGTTCCGAACTGGAAAAATTGGTCTGCTACTGTATGGGTAAGAGCGTTGTGGACCCGGTGGATGTGGAGGCAATCTGCACGACTCGTATCAACAACCGTATTTTTGATATGGTGACGGCAATAGGAGAAAAAAGGACAGAAGATGCCTTGAATCTTTATTATGATCTGTTGGCCCTAAAGGAGCCGCCCATGCGGATTCTGTTTCTGATTGCCAGACAGTGCAATACACTGCTGCAAGTCAAACAGCTGAAAAATAAAGGGTTTGCCAATAAAGCCATAGGAGAGAAGCTGGGACTGCCCGGTTTTGTGGCAGGCAAGTATGCCTCCCAGGCGGCCGGTTTTAAAGAGCGGGAACTGAAACGGGCTGTGACGTGCTGCGTGGAAGCGGAGGAAGCAGTTAAGACGGGACGAATGAATGATACCATGAGCGTGGAAATGTTAATTGTATCAGTATTGTGATACAATTTTGTATCAGTATTATGATACAATTTTACATTGGTACTTGATACAATCCGGATACAATGGTTTTTTAGAATGATATCAGGTTTAAGATTAAGAAAGGGCAGATAAAAGAGATATGGTTAAGATACTGATCGTGGAAGATGAAGAACCTATTTCCAATTTAATAAGAATGAATCTGACAAAAGCGGGGTACCAGTGCCAATGTGCTTTTGACGGCAAGGAAGCCGCCGATATGATGGCGGGTAAGGGCTTTGATTTGATTCTGTTGGATATCATGCTGCCTAAGATCAATGGGTACGAGCTTTTGGAATATGCCCAGAGTCTGGATATACCGGTGATTTTTATTACGGCCATGGATTCGGTGGAAAATAGAGTAAAGGGACTAAAAAAGGGGGCGGATGATTATATATCCAAGCCTTTTGAAATTGTGGAGCTGCTTGCCAGAGTGGAGGCGGTGCTGCGTCGTTATAATAAGGCGGAACGCGTAATCCAAATTCTGGATATAGAAGTGGACACCTACTCCCGTACGGTGATGCAGGATGGAAAGCAAGTGATGCTGACTTTAAAGGAGTTTGAACTGCTGCTGCTATTTATTCGTAATAAAAATATCGCTCTATATAGGGATACGATCTACGAAAACGTATGGGAAAGCGAGTATATGGGAGAGAGCAGAACCGTGGACTTGCATGTGCAGAGGTTGAAAAAGAAGCTCCATTGGGAGGATAAGATTGTAGCGGTATATAAAGTGGGATACCGGCTGGAGGCTTAAAGAAAGGGTGCCTGCATGAAATTTTTCTGGAAAATTTTTTTTGCGTTTATTGCACTTATGACAGTGGGTTTCAGTGTATTCGGTATGCTGATCGTGAGTCAGAGTTTTCGTAATTCACTGGAAAAGGAAATTGAAGAAGGCAACCGGGAGAACAGAATGTTCCAGATGGCTTTTGAAATCAACATGAATTCTCTTTCCGAGAATTATCGAACAGAGAAAGTCGTAAGGGATTTAACAGAGTCACTCATTGGGAACCTGGACAATCAGGAATACGCTTACAGGCTCTACAGAGGGCAGGATTTGATTTATGAGAGCAGTCAGGAACAATTGGAGCATGAGCTGTTTGATCAGTTGGGAGAGAATAACTGCATCTATCAGGTGTTTGAATCGGGAGGGCAGAAATTCCTGATTTTTGTTTGTAAAAGCATGATGAGCGGCAGGGTCTACTATCTGGAAAGTGTAAAGAACATCTCCTCTTTGTATGAGGAGAGGGATGCTTTGTATGCACAGTATCGTATTATGATGCTGTCATTGATCGTTGCATCAAGTATTATCGTATTTATCCTGACCCACTTTTTGACAAGGTCCGTGATAAAGCTTTCGGATACTACCAGACAGTTTGCCAGAGGAGATTATGAGGTGCGCGCTGATGTGAGAAGCGAGGATGAAATCGGCACGTTGGCCAAAGATTTTAACCAGATGGCAGAAAACCTGAATCAAAAGATGGAAGAACTGACAATGGCCGCTCAAAAACAGGAAGATTTTACCGCTTCCTTTGCCCATGAATTAAAGACGCCGCTTACCTCAATTATCGGCTATGCAGATATGCTCAGAACTATGGATATGAGCAGGGAGGAAACCATGGAGGCTTCCCACTATATTTATTCGCAGGGAAAGCGGTTGGAATCCCTTTCTTTCAAGCTGCTGGAACTGATAGTGACCAAAAATCAGGATTACCAGATGAAACCGCTTGCGGTAACCGAACTGATGGAGGAGGTAAAGATTGCGGTTTCCAAGGCGCTTGAAAAGAAGCAGATCATTCTCCATGATAAGGTGGAAGAAGGAACTCTCAGGGGGGAGAAGGATCTTTTGATTTCTCTCTTTACGAATTTGATAGATAATTCCAGAAAGGCTTTGCCGGAGGGAGGAAAGATCTGGCTGGGGGGCAGAAAGGTGAAAAACGGTTATGAAATCCGAGTAAAGGACAATGGCTGCGGTATGCCCAGAGAGGAGTTGGACAAAATCACAGAGGCCTTTTATATGGTTGATAAATCCCGTTCCCGTAAGGAAGGCGGAGCCGGTTTGGGAATGACTTTGTGCAGGCGTATTGTGGAAGTGCACAAAGCAAAATGGTATATCAGAAGCGAGCAGGGAAAGGGTACAGAAATATGGGTGGTATTTCCCAAGGAGGCGGCGCATGAAAAATAAGCAGGAAAAAGGGAATGCGCTGTTAGATTACAGCATAGTCGTTCTTTCCGGGGCAATTCTAATACTGATCACTTTTTTGATGCCTCAGCTTTACAGCAGATGGATGGATAGAAAGGACTTAAATCAGCCTCATGTGGTAGAGCGTGAGACTTTCAACTTTAAAAACCCGGTTTCTATGACGGTAAATGAAAGAGTACAGCAGATGATGGAAAACCTGGACGGGCGTGAAGGAGTAAGGCGGACCTTATATTTAAACGACCAGGATGTAATGGATGGAGAACTCATAGAAGGAATCCGAGAGGCCATGGAAATTGCAGCCCAGTACCATCTTATGCCCGATTTTTCAGCCTATGATATAGAACACCACATTATTGAAGCGGAGTATTACAATCTGACAGATAATACGGAAGACAGTACGGAGTTGGCTTTCTGGAACTTGCGTTTCAGTGATTATGCAACTTTTGATTTGCTGCTTCGAGTGGATGCTTCCGACTATATTATTTATCAAGCGGAATTTTACTGTGCGGAGGCAGAGGCCGATGTGCTGGAAATCACTTCTTTAGATTGGGAGGTGATCAGTTATCAGAATACGCTGTTTGCAGAGGGCAGCGAGGCCTATTTTGAAGGAGAAGGTTATGATATTTTAACAGAGATGACCAATTCCGAGTTACTGATGCAGATGGGCTATGAGAGAGGCGAATACATGCTTTACCGCTCCACAGCAAACAACGGGCATCTGGATGGCACAGGAATAAGGTGGGGATTTGTTCCCATGACTGTGGCTTTAGAGCGGGGCAGCAGTCTGAGAGAATGGGGATATGGCGGTATAGAATCCTATTTTTATATTCGCTATGGTATTGATATTTATGGAGATGATGAGAATAACTCCTTTTTAACCGAATAACGGTTAAATTTTAACCTACCGGTAAAATTTTAACCTAGCGGTTAAAAGGGAGTTTTTTTGTACAGCAAATCCTGTATTGTGTATGTAACAAAAGAAAACAGGAGGAGCTTATGATGAAAAAAGCAGGGTTTTTAGTTTCGGTAGTAGTATTGCTTCTGATCATTACGGTTCTCATAGCCGCAACCGCCAGACTGCAGAGCAATAGCAGTAGGAAAACGGAGGAAGCCTATTATGTACAGCTGGAAAGAAAATATGTAAAAGAAATGGAGAAGCTTCTGAATACGGCGGGTTTTCAAAACAGCGGCATCATGCTTACCAGAACGGTTTATGAGGACAACAGAAGAGAGTATCATATAGTGGTTCATAACGGTCGATTTGACAGCCTGAGTGCCTCGGAAAAAGAGGATCTGGTAAGAGAATTGAAAGAGATCGGCTTTATAGAAGAAGATTGCAGTTTTATCTATTCTCTCACAGGAAATGCATGACAAGTAACAGATTTGGGATTATAATAAAGTCATTACAAATATCAAATTTTGATATAGCCAAAGGAGAATTAAATTTTATGTCCCAAATCCCTCAAAGTCATGAAATATATAAGCATTTTAAAGGTAATCTCTATCAGGTGCTGGAATTGGCTGAACACTCTGAAACAGGGGAGCAGTTGGTCATTTATCAGGCTATGTATGGCGATTTTAAAATATATGCAAGACCTCTTGCTAATTTTTTGGAAAGGCTGGATGGGGAGAAATATCCCGAAGCCACCCAGACCTTTCGCTTTGAACTTCAGGGGAAAGAAGAGAACACCTGCATGGAGGAGAAGGCCAATATAGAGAAGCCAGATGCGGGGGAGATCGCTGCAGAGGAAATCGATACGGAGGAGATTGCTGCAGAGGAGATCAATGCAGAAGAGACAAAAACCGAGGATGCCGATGCAGAGAATCCGGCATATCAGCTCGATGAGCAGGTATTGGAGTTTTTGGATGCGGATACCTACGAGGAGAGGCTGAACATTCTGATGGGATTGCGGCATAGAATTACGGATGAAATGATTACAACCATGGCAATAGCCAGTGATGTAGAGGTGCCTGAGGGCAGTCTGGAAGAACGTTTCTTAAGTCTGAAGAGTTGTCTTTTGACGAAAGAAAAGTACGAGTGCGAAAGACCGCGCTAAAGGCCTGACGGACCTCTTTATAGGCAGCGAATATTGCCGGAAAAGGAGGCCGTTATGGCATACAGCTTGGAAAACAGACTGGTGATCGGGGTATCGACCCGTACTTTGTTTCAGCTCAATAAAGAAAACCTGATTTTTGAAAAAGAGGGTGTTGAGGCTTATTCTGCTTACCAGAAGGAGCATGAGGATGAAATTTTAAAGCCGGGCCCCGGATTTTCACTGATACAGTCCCTGTTGCAGCTAAATGAGCTGCCCGGATCGGAGAATCGGGTGGAGGTTATCCTAATGTCTAAGAACAGTCCGGATATTTCTTTGCGCATTTTTCATTCCATAGAGAGCTATGGTCTGAATATCACCCGTGCAGTCTTTACCAGCGGAGCGCCATTAACTCCCTATCTGACGGCCTTTCGGACGGACTTGTATCTGTCCGCCTGCGAGACAGATGTACAGGCGGCAATCGATGCAGGAATTGCAGCAGGTATTATCTGCGGAGATGAAAGAGCGGAATACGGAGGAAGCAAAAAGGAAGAGCGTCCCCGAATTCGGATTGCTTTTGACGGAGACGCAGTGCTTTTCTCCGATGAAGCAGAGCAGATATTCCAAGAACAGGGACTTAAGGCCTTTGAAAGCAGTGAAAAGGAGAATGCAGCCCTTCCTCTGCATGCAGGACCTTTTGCCCGGTTTTTAAAGATTCTGTCAGATTTGCAAAGGGAGTTTGATACCGCCGATATGCCGATTCGGACGGCACTTGTAACAGCCAGAAGTGCTCCTGCGCATGAGCGGGTTATCAGGACTCTGCGTTCCTGGAATGTGCGTATAGACGAAGCCTTTTTTCTGGGAGGTATCACAAAGCGGGAGGTGCTTTCTGCTTTCGGGGCACAGATTTTCTTTGACGACCAACTCTCCCATACCAAACAGGCTGCGGAAGTCGTGCCGGCGGCCAGAGTACCTTTAAGGAGCCGGTCGGAAGGAAGTAATATATATAGACTGGAAAGAAAAATAGATGAAGTATCATAATGTGGAAAAGGGAGTCTTTCTGGAAAGACCCAACCGTTTTATTGCCTATGTAGAGCTAAACGGAAAGAGGGAGAGAGTCCATGTTAAAAACACAGGACGCTGTGCCGAACTGTTAAGAGAGCGGGCCACGGTCTACCTGGAAAAGAGCGATAAACCGGATAGAAAAACGGCCTATGACTTGATTGCAGTGGAAAAGGCGGGTCGATTGATCAATATGGACTCTCAGGCACCGAACAGGGCCGTGGAGGAGTGGCTTTTGACTAAGCAGCTCTTCCCGGACCTGACTTTTCTGCGTCCGGAAACGGTCTATGGCAGATCCAGATTTGATTTTTATGCGGAAGCAGGCGGAAAAAAGATTTTTATGGAGGTAAAAGGCGTTACCTTAGAGCAGGACAATGTGGTGCAATTTCCGGATGCACCTTCCGAGCGGGCTCTAAAGCATGTGGAAGAGCTGATCGCTGCAAAGAAAGACGGCTATGATGTCTATGTGCTCTTTGTGATACAGATGCAGGATGTGTCCTATTTTACCCCTAACAGGCAGACTCAGCAGGCTTTTGCGGAAGCGCTGCTTTTGGCACAGCAGGCAGGAGTTCGCATTCTGGCATATGATTGTCTGGTAGAGTCGGACGGTATGGTAATCAATAAGCCGGTAAAGGTGGTTTTAGAGCCAAAAAAATTGAACAATAATTTAGCCTTTACTAAGGAAAAATTAAGAAAGGGAAGTCTGGAAGCTATTCCCAAACCACTATTAAAGTGGTATGATAAAAACCGTAGAATTCTTCCCTGGAGAGAGGATCCTACGCCCTATCGGGTATGGGTATCCGAGATTATGCTGCAGCAGACCAGAGTGGAAGCTGTAAAGCCCTATTTTGAAAGATTTATGACAGCATTACCCGATATTGAAAGTTTGGCAAAGGCTCCGGAGGAAACCCTGTTAAAGCTCTGGGAAGGTTTGGGTTACTATAATCGGGTTCGGAATCTGCAGAAGGCAGCCATTCAGATCATGACCGAATATGGCGGACTGATGCCCTCGGAGTATGAGGAACTTTTGAAACTGAAAGGTATCGGCAGTTATACGGCGGGAGCGATTGCCTCCATTGCCTATGGGAAGCCGGTTCCGGCAGTGGACGGTAATGTACTCAGAGTGCTTTCCCGTATTGGCAGACGGGAGGAAGATATTCTGCTTCCTGCCGTGAAAAAACGAATGGAAGAAGAACTTCTTACAGTCATGCCGAAACGACCGGGAGATTTTAATCAGGCCATGATGGAGATTGGTGCCACGGTCTGCATCCCTAACGGGGCGCCGCACTGCGAGATATGCCCCCTGGCGGATATTTGTCTTGCGAAAGAGTGCGGGATGCAGGGCGAATATCCTAAAAAGGGCAGTAAAAAACCGCGAGGCACAGAGAGATTGACTGTATTGGTCATTCGAGATGAAAACAGGGTTGCTCTTCATAAAAGACCCAAGACAGGGTTGTTAGCAGGTATGTATGAGTTCCCCATGATGGAGGGACATAAATCTCCGGAGGAGGTCATTCGCTTTCTGGAACAGAAAGGTTTTAAGACGGTGCGTATTCTCCCGTTGCAGGAGTCCCGCCATATTTTTACCCACAAGGAATGGCATATGAGGGGATATATGGTCAGAGTGGACGAGCTTGCTCCTGCAAATGAAGCTCGGTTAAAGGAGAACTGGATTTTTGTAGAACCCAAAGAAACGGAAGAGAAATATCCCATTCCATCTGCTTTTTTGGCATATACTGAATATTTGCAGATCAAACTGGGAAATAAAAAATACCAAGAAGAATGAAATTGCCGAGTACGATTGGTGCTATCGGCAGAATGCGAGGGAGTATGAAATTATTATCGATAGCCATACCCTGTTATAATTCCGCGGATTATATGGAGAAATGCATTGATTCTCTGCTGACCGGCGGAGATGAAGTTGAGATACTCATAGTGGATGACGGTTCTGCTAAGGATAATACTGCAGAGATTGCGGATCGTTATGCCGCAGAATATCCCGGTATTGTAAGGGCAATCCATCAGCCCAACGGCGGGCATGGCGCAGCGGTCAACAAGGGAATAGAAAATGCTACGGGCTTGTATTTTAAGGTGGTGGATTCCGACGACTGGGTACAGCAGGAAGCCTATATGAAGATTTTAGAGGCGCTGCGAGGTTTTGCCGGCGATGAAAAGCAGCCGGATATGCTGATTAGTAATTTTGTGTATGAAAAAGAAGGTGAAAAACGCAAAAAAGTTATGCGCTATCACCATATTCTTCCTAAGGACAAGATTTTTACATGGGAGGATTGCAGGCACTTTCGTAAGGGACATTATATCCTGATGCATTCGGTTATTTTTAGAACCCAGTTATTAAGAGATTGTGGGCTGCATCTGCCCGAGCATACTTTCTATGTGGACAATCTCTATGTGTTTGAACCGCTTTTGCAGGTGGAGTACATGTATTATCTTGATGTCAATTTTTATCGATACTACATCGGACGTGCGGACCAGTCAGTCAATGAGTCGATCATGATTTCCAGATTGGATCAGCAGATTAAGGTGAATAAGTTGATGATTGATTATTATATTGATAATAAACCGGAGATTGTAAAGCAAAAACGCCGTCAGCAGTATATGCGCAACTATCTGGAGATTATTATGACGGTATCCTCCATCCTATGTATCCGTTCCGGAACGGAGGAGAATCTGGAGGTTAAAAAAGAGTTGTGGCAGTATCTAAAGGAGAGAGATGGGTTTTTACATTTTTGGATGCGCAACGGTATTATGGGAGGCGCCATGAATTTACCCGGAAAGGGTGGAAGGAAAATTTCTGTGGAGGGTTATCGGATCTGTCAAAAAATATTTAACTTTAACTAATGTAGGATTCTTATTTAGAAAAGCCGGATTCCCGCAAAGCGGAAAGCCGGCTTTTAGTATTCTCAGGATACAGAGAACTTAAAAAGTTTCTGAACAGGGTGAAAGTCACAGAATAATAGGGGGTATCCTGTGACTTTCTTATAATAGGAATTCAGCAATGAATATTGCTAACGCGTTAATGTAGATTGGAACGTCCTCTTGAATTATCCAATCTGTGGTCTGGAGTTGCGTCTGGTACCTAAAACCAAGTCATCTCTGTAAACCACTAAGTACATTATAACAGCTAATCCGAATCCTGTCAATACATCAAATAAAGAATGTTGTTTAATAAACATTGTGGACAGGATAATGGAGGATGCAAGCAGGAAAGAAGCGGTTTTAATGCTTTTATGATTCTCCATATGGCGGCTTTTTGCTATAGCAAAATGGGCACCCAACGAATTATAAACATGAATGCTGGGCCAGAGATTCGTCGGAGTATCTGTTTGGTATAAATAAGAAACCAACTGTGTCAATACATTATCCCTGGGCATTACATGGGGTCTTAAATGATGTCCGTTGGGCCAGATAGTGGATATGATCAAAAAAACCGTCATACCTGTAAAAAGAAAAATACAGGTTTTGTAATATTCTGTTTTGTCTTTAAAGAAGAAAAACACAACCACGGCAGCAACATAGGCAAACCATAAAAAGTAAGGAATGACAAAAATCTCCAAAAAAGGAATGTAGTCGTCTAAGGCCATGTGTATCACCGTATATTGTTTGGTTACTGTTCTTTCCAAGTAGGAAAACCATGCCAGATAGACAATGCCATATACGATCAAAGGGATCGCATGGCGGTAATCGGTATAAAATTGTTTTAATTTTTTCACAATAAAAACTCCCCTTTGGTTCATGTAAAAATTATGCACAAGCAATTGATTTACACCTACAGTATAGCCAAGTTTTTATTTTTTTCAATCCCTTTTTTACAACATTTTGATTTTATTAAGAATTTCTTTAATATTTATAAGGTTTCGGCAAGTCACACAAAAGGATGGTAAAAACTTATGAAATAAATTGAATATCCTGCCTGATGCAGGAAATCTCCATGCCATCCACCCGTCCGATAACTTCTCCGTCCGTGTGAACCCATAAGGGTCGATTGGTAGTAATGCGAATCCGGGCGGCCCGGTAGTGATTGATGCCCGGTACCAGAAGATGCTTGCCGAAGAAAGCGGTGGGCAGAGCAAAGAGTATTACGAGCTTGGGAATGTTTCCTACCACACACAGATCAAAAAGTCCGTCCGCATAATCTGCCATAGGACAAAATTTAAAACCGCCTCCTTCAAAGCGATGCGTCATGGAAGCAATAAAGAGAAGCTTCTTTATATGAATAGGCTCCTTATCGTCCAAATAAAGCGTACAGGAAACAGGCTTTGTGGAAAAAAGCAGCTTTAGGGCTATGCCTAAGTAAGTCAGCTTCCCTAACCCTATTTTATTCAACAGACCCTTCAGTTTAGAATGCATGACTTCCTCACATACGGCAGCATCATAGCCAATGCCACAGCTGACGGCAAAGGAGCGCAGTCCGTCATCCGTTCTTACAATGCCCCGGTCCATACGCTTGATATATTCCGGTTTTGTCTTTGCATCGAGAATCCGGGAAAGTGCCTTTATGGGATCCTTGGAAATACCCAGATCTCTGGCCAAATCATTACTGGAACCGGTGGGAATATAGCCGACAATGACATTCCTAGAAGGTGCAATTCCCTGCAAAGCTTCATTGACAGTGCCGTCTCCGCCCAAAATGATCAGACGGCAGGGCTTTTCGTCGCTGCTTTTGCTAAAATGCGTCGCAATAATCTTTTGGGTAAGCAGAGTCACTTCTCCGGCCTCTTTGGAAAAATACACCTGATAAGACACAGCTTTCTCGGTAAGAGCCGGTTTTATTGCCTCTTCCCAGATGCGGAGGCCGCGTCCGGAGCGGGAGGCAGGATTGACAATGATATGGTACATAACATCCTCCTGTTTAAATGTCTTCTGTAAATCTCTTTCACTTATCTCTTAAATAATAGTATTGTAACAGCAAATTCCAAGAAAGTAAATGCATAGGAACATTGCCACCGATGTGTGTTCCCCCTTTTGAATGAAACCTATTGCGTAAATATCAGCGCCTATGCTATAATCATTTCTGACTATTTTTCGTTAGATAAGGAGGATGGCAATGTATTCATTAGATGAAGTAAGAGCGGTGGATGAAGAAATCGCACAGGCAATTGTGGACGAGCAGGTTAGGCAGAACAGTCACATCGAACTGATTGCTTCCGAAAACTGGGTAAGCAAAGCTGTGATGGCTGCAATGGGAAGTCCCCTTACGAATAAATATGCGGAAGGCTATCCGGGAAAGAGATATTACGGAGGCTGTGACTGCGTTGATGTGGTAGAGAATCTGGCTATCGAAAGGGCAAAAGAGCTCTTTGGCTGTGATTATGCCAATGTACAGCCCCATTCCGGTGCACAGGCCAATATGGCAGTGCAATTTGCAGTTTGTAAGCCCGGTGATACCATTATGGGCATGAATTTGGATCATGGCGGACACTTAACTCACGGAAGTCCTGTCAATATGTCCGGAAAATATTTCAACATTGTACCTTATGGCGTGAATAATGAAGGCTTTTTAGATTATGATAAAATGAGAGAACTGGCAGTAGAGCATAAGCCTAAAATGATTATTGCGGGAGCTTCGGCCTATGCAAGAACCATTGATTTCAAGAAATTCCGTGAAGTGGCTGATGAAGTCGGCGCGGTTTTGATGGTGGACATGGCGCATATTGCAGGTCTTGTGGCAGCCGGGCTGCATCCCAGTCCGATACCCTACGCAGATGTGGTGACGACCACTACGCATAAGACCCTGCGGGGACCCAGAGGCGGTCTGATCCTTTGTAATAAGGAAGCGGCAGAAAAATATAATTTCAACAAAGCTATTTTTCCCGGCATTCAGGGTGGCCCCCTCATGCATGTGATCGCGGCTAAAGCGGTATGCTTTAAAGAAGCTTTAAGTGATGATTTTAAAAAATATCAAAAGCAGATCGTGGACAATGCGCAGGCTCTCTGCAAGGGCTTATTAGAGCGGGGCATCCGCATAGTTTCCGGCGGAACAGACAATCATCTGATGCTGGTGGATTTAACAAACTATAATCTTACCGGCAAGGCTGTGGAGAAACTGTTGGATGCGGCTCATATTACCTGTAATAAGAACACCATACCCAATGATCCCCAGTCGCCCTTCGTAACCAGTGGCGTTCGTCTGGGTACTCCTGCAGTTACTTCCCGTGGCATGAAGGTAGAAGATATGGACAAGATTGCGGAAGCCATTGCCATGGTAATTAAAGATGGCGAGGAGAAGATTCCTGAGGCAAGGGCTATTGTACAGACTTTGACAGATAAATACCCCCTATAGAATGAGAGGCAAGATATGATTCAGGTAGCAGTATTAGGATACGGAACCGTAGGAAGCGGTGTGGTAGAAGTTATTGAGAAAAACAAAGAAATGGTAAACAAAAAGGCCGGAGAGGGGCTGAATGTTAAATATATTCTGGATTTGCGGGATTTTCCCGGTGACCCCTACGAGCAGAAACTGGTGCATGATTTTGCGCAGATTTTAGAGGATGATGAGGTGAAAATTATCTGCGAAACCATGGGAGGCGTAGGTCCGGCCTATACCTTTACCAAGCAGGCCTTAAATGCAGGTAAGAGCGTATGTACTTCTAATAAGGAACTGGTTGCGGCTCATGGACCGGAGCTGATCGCACTGGCAAAGGAGCACAACTGCAACTATTTGTTTGAGGCCAGTGTGGGTGGCGGAATTCCCATTATCAGGCCGCTCAACTACTCCCTGACTGCGGAACGCATAGAGGAGATAACCGGCATCTTGAACGGGACCACCAACTACATTCTGTCTAAAATGGAAAAAGAGGGCGCCGATTTTGATGATGTGCTAAAAGAAGCGCAGGAAAAGGGCTATGCGGAACGCAATCCCGAGGCTGATGTGGAAGGCCATGATGCCTGTCGGAAAATCGCTATTTTATCTTCCCTTATGACGGGAAAAAATGTGGATTATAATCAGATTTATACGGAGGGTATTACGAAAATCACTTCCAGGGACTTTGACTACGCGAAATCCATGGGTATGTCTATTAAGCTTTTGGCCCTCAGCAAGGAAATAGGAGAGGATACTCTGGCTATGGTAGCTCCCTGCCTGATTTCTTCCGAACATCCTCTGCATATGGTAAACGGTGTGTTCAATGCGGTGTTTGTAAAAGGAAATATGCTGGGAGATTCCATGTATTATGGAAGGGGCGCAGGAAAACTGCCCACTGCCAGCGCTGTGGTTTCGGATGTGATCGACTGTGCCAGACATATCGGTAAGGTCATTATGTGCTTCTGGGACAACGAAGATGCAAAACTGCTCAACATTGATGATATCGAGAGAAAGTTTTTCTTCAGAATAAAGAGCGGCAGTGCAGAAAAAACATGCGCTCTTTTTAAAGGGGCAGAACTGGTAAGACTGCCGGAAGTTCCGGAGGAATGCGGTATTGTAACGCCGGTTATGAAAGAAAAGGAATTTGCGACACTCTATGAGCAGCTTGGCGATGAAAGAATCGGCACCAGAATCCGTATGGAATAAAGCGGCATAACGAAGTCAACGTGATGTGGAGCCGTTTGTACGGCGGAATGAGAGGAAACATGAAATATGTAGTTGTTCTGGGGGACGGCATGGCGGATGAACCCATTGAAGAGCTGGGCGGGAAGACGCCCTTAGCTTTTGCCGAAACACCCAATTTGAATGTTTTGAGTAAAAAATCGGAAATTGGAATGGTACATACCATACCTGATGGCATGAAGCCCGGCTCCGATACAGCCAATCTATCTGTATTGGGTTATGATCCGAAACGGTATTATTCAGGACGTTCTCCCTTAGAAGCACTCAGTATCGGTGTACCCATGAAGGATACGGATATTGCTCTGAGATGTAATATTGTAACGATTTCCGAAGAGGACGTTCCTTTTGAGGAGCAGACCATCATAGACCACAGTTCTTCCGAAATCAGTACGGAAGACTGTGCGGTTTTGTTAAATGCAGTTGCAGAAGAACTGGCAAATGAGGAATTTAAGTTCTATGTGGGCACCAGCTACAGGCATTGTCTGATTTGGGATAAGGGAAGTGTTGTAGAACTGACGCCGCCCCATGATGTGCTGGGACAGGTGATCAGACAGTATCTTCCTACAGAAGAAAAGTTTCGTTATATGATGAAGCGAAGCTATGAGATCCTGGCAAAGCATCCGCTTAATGTAGAGCGGAAAAAGCAAGGTCTCAATCCTGCCAACTGCTGTTGGTTTTGGGGAGCAGGTACGAAACCGTCTCTGATTTCTTTTGAGGAAAAAACAGGGAAAAAGGGTATGATGGTATCCGCAGTGGATTTGTTAAAAGGAATTGCGGTGGGCGCAGGTATGGGCGTGGCCCATGTGGAAGGCGCAAATGGCGGACTGCATACCAATTACGAAGGGAAAATGACCGCTGCAGTAGGTGCGCTGACTGAGGGTGGATACGATTTTGTATACATACATGTAGAAGCACCGGATGAAATGGGGCATCAGGGCAGCGTGGACAAAAAGGTACAAGCCATACAATATCTGGATACGCGCGTGATCGGTCCTTTAGTAGAGCAGTTAAAGACAAAGGGTGAGGATTTCCGTATGTTGGTGCTGCCGGATCATCCCACTCCCATCCGAGTGAGAACACATACCTCGGACAATGTACCGTATCTGCTTTATGATTCTACAGCGGAGAAAAATGAAAGCTGGAATTACAATGAAGAAGAGGGACGGGCATCCGGCATACTGGTTGCCCAGGGGCATAAACTGATAGAAAGACTTTTTGAAAAATAAGGACATATGAGGAGTACGGAGTAATTATGAAAAAAGTAGTGAAGTTTGGCGGCAGTTCTCTTGCGAGTGCAGAGCAGTTTATCAAGGTCGGTAAGATCATTAAGGCCGATAAAGAAAGGTGTTATGTGGTTCCTTCCGCACCCGGAAAGCGTTTTTCTGCAGATACCAAGGTGACGGATATGCTCTATGGATGTTATGCACTGGCTGAGGAGGACAAGGACTTTTCGGGAGAACTGAAAGCCATTCGGGAGAGATATCAGGAGATCATCGACGGATTAAAGCTGAAACTTTCTCTGGATGAGGAATTTAAAGTTATTGAAAAGAATTTTAAAGAAAAAGCAGGTGATAATTATGCTGCTTCCCGTGGAGAGTATCTGAACGGTATTATTATGGCGGCATATTTGAATTATACTTTTGTGGATGCTGCGGAGGTTATTTTCTTTAAGGATACCGGAGAGTTTGATGCGGAGAAAACGAATGAGGTGCTTTCCGAGCGTCTGGCAGGCTGCGCCAACGCAGTTGTTCCCGGTTTTTACGGCTCCTTTTCGGACGGACGGGTCAAGACCTTTTCCAGAGGCGGTTCCGACATTACCGGTTCCATTGTGGCTAAGGCTGTCAAAGCAGATGTGTATGAGAACTGGACGGATGTTTCCGGCTTTTTGGTTGCGGATCCCCGCATCATTGAAAACCCTGCAGTAATTGAAGTGATCACTTACAGGGAATTAAGGGAGTTGGCTTATATGGGAGCTACCGTGCTGCACGAAGATGCTATTTTCCCTGTACGCCAGCAAGGTATTCCCATCAATATCCGCAATACCAATGCACCGGAGGATAAGGGAACCTGGATCGTGGGCAGTACCTGTCAGAAGTCACGCTATGTCCTCACCGGTATTGCCGGAAAAAAAGGTTTTTGTGCGGTCAATATTGAAAAGGATATGATGAACTCCGAAATCGGTTTTGGCAGAAAGGTTCTGCAGGCTTTCGAAGAGAACGGCATTTCCTTTGAACATGTTCCTTCCGGTATCGATACCATGACGGTCTTTGTGCATCAGGATGAGTTCATGAACAAGGAACAGAAGGTGGTGGCAGGTATCCACAGACTGGCTGATCCGGATTCCATCGATATTGAATCCGATCTGGCACTGATCGCTGTAGTGGGAAGGGGCATGAAGTCCACCCGCGGTACTGCAGGCAGAGTATTTGCGGCATTAGCTCATGCGAATATCAATGTTAAGATGATAGATCAGGGGTCTTCGGAGTTAAATATCATCATCGGTGTGACCAATGATGATTTTGAGGCTGCAATCAAGGCCATCTACGATATTTTTGTGGTGACCCAGCTGTAGGGTGCAATAGATATAAGGAACTATAATGGAAAAATACTATTTGATTGACTATGAGAATGTCCATGGAAATGGGTTGAACGGCTGTGATCAATTAACGAACAGTGACCATGTATATTTATTCTATACTGCTAATGTGCCGAATGTTCCTTGGGATATTGAAGACAGCCATGGTAAAGCCGATATTAATACGGTTAAAGTTTCTGGCGGCAAGCAATCCCTTGATATGCATTTGGTTTCCTATCTTGGATATTTGATTGGTCATAATAAAGACAGATGTGTTTATATCATTATTAGTAAAGATAAGGACTATGATAAAATTATAAATTTCTGGAAAGAAAAGGATGTCTCTATTTTCAGGCAAGCATCGATTGCCGTAAACTTATGTTTTGTAGAAGTACGTAGGGCAATTATACAAAACTGGAAGAAAGATTCAAATATAGAAGAAAGCGCCAATGAAATTGCTGCTATGATTATTGGATATTGTGACGAGAAAGATATACTGAAAAAAGTTTATGATGAACTAGATGACGAGGATGATGGGTATAAGGATGCTGAGGAAATATACGAGATAGTAAAGCCTATCATTAAAAAGTTCCTAATAAAACAGAAAAAGGCATAAAAAAGCGACTCCACCACAGGCAATAAGCAGACATTTGCGGTGGGGCCGCTTTTTTATATGGATTGTGAGGTAGTGATGAAGAAAACAAAGAGTGCACGTATGATGTTGATCGCATCCATGACGATATTCGGAACGCTGGGGCCGTTTGTTCGCAATATTTCCGTATCCTCCGGAGAGCTTGCTCTTTATCGGGCCATACTGGCAGCAGTTCTGATTGCCGGATATCTGTGTGTGACAAAGCAAAAGATTCCATTTCACAATATAAAGCGGGAAGTACCGTTATTGCTGTTATCCGGTGTGGCAATGGGCATCAACTGGATATTATTGTTTGAAGCCTACCGTTATACCACCGTTTCGGTGGCTACGCTGAGTTACTATTTTGCACCTGTTATTGTGACGGTTGTCAGTCCGTTTTTGTTTCGGGAAAAGTTGACGGTAAAACAGATTGTTTGTTTTATCATGTCCACTTTGGGACTTGTAATGATCACGGGCATTGGTGATGTGGGCAAAAATGCCACCGATCTTATCGGTATTTTATTTGGGCTGGGCGCAGCTGTTTTTTATGCAACTGTTATCCTGCTCAATAAATTCATTAAAAATGTGGAAGGTATTCACCGTACCTTTTTACAGTTTTTATCTGCTATCGTCACGCTCATTCCCTATGTGGCGGCAATCGGCGGTATCACTCTGGGCGGCATGAGCGGTAAAGGGTGGATATGCCTGTTCATAGTTGGCTTCATCCACACGGGAATAACATATTGCATGTATTTTTCTTCGTTAAAAGAGCTGCCGGGACAAAAAGCGGCCATCTTAAGTTATATAGACCCCCTGGTGGCAGTGTTGATATCCGTTCTTCTGCTGCACGAGGCTATGACTGTCTGGCAGGCTTTGGGTGGTATACTGATCCTGGGATTTACTCTCTGGAACGAGATATCCCCTAAGGTAAAGGCTTAAAGCTGCTATGATAAAATTTTGACATTTCTGATTTATTTATAAAATGGACGAAAACTATACGAGAAAAGCAATAAATGTTTGAAAAAATAAATACATAAAAAATAATTTGAAAAAATTTAAAAATTTTTCAAAAAATGTGTTGACAAAATAAAAATAGCAAGATATAATGAACTTACAATAAAACAAACGGAAAGAAAAAAGCAGAATTGCTAATATAAGGAAAGAGAGGTATGGTCCACCTAACTCGTAAATTTCCAAATTTAACATCCATATACAACTAAATAAAGAAGAATATTCTATGAAAAAAGGAATTCTTTCCTGAAAAAGTAGTATACAAGTACACGAAGAGAAGTAGCGAGTACAGCGAAGGAGCTGACGTTACAGTACAATCAGTACAAAGAAAAGTGGAACGGTACGAAAGAAAATATGGATGGCATTCGGTAACTGAAAACCATTTGAAATAATTTCATAGGAGGGCAGTCCATTGGAGAGTGAAGTCTGAAGGAGCGCATTGATAAAACAAGTCGATGCGCTCTTTTCATTTTCGCAAAAAGACACCCTTTAAAATAAAAAATCGAAAAGTAAAGGATTTCCTGTAGAAATTCGTCGAGAAATAGAGTATGATTAACCATATAGGTTAAAAGAGGTGAATCCATGGCAGAAAATACGGAACTGAAACAGGATAATGGGCAGCAGGAGTGGAAGGAAGCTGAGAAGAGGGAAGAACGGCGCAGACGGCGCAGGCGAAACCAGGTTCTGGCATATCTTGCGGTGCTGCTTTTTATATTGATAATAGTAGCGGGTGTGATTGCTGCTGTTAAAACCTTAACCGCTCGTATAGGAGACAAACAACCGGAAGATCCGTTTACGGGTAATCTGGAAAGCATGCTGGGAGAGGAGGAAACATTGGTGAAACCGGATATATCTGATAATATTACGGAACCAACCCCCGAACAGAGATTGGATGAAATCATTGATGCGGCAATAGAGGTTATGCCCTTAGAGGATAAGGTGGCCGGACTCTTCATTGTGACGCCGGAGGCCATTACGGGCGTAAATAAAGCCGTACAGGCAGGAGACGGAACGAAGGATGCCTTAAATCAATATGCGGTTGGAGGACTGATCTACTTTAAGCAAAATATGCAGTCGGAGGAACAGCTGAAGGAGATGCTTAGCAACACGGCCCTCTATAGCAGATATCCTCTGTTCCTTGCAGTGGATGAGGAAGGCGGAAGCGTCAGCCGGGTGGCGGAAGCCGGTTTAGGTGAGAATGTGGGCAGTGCACAGGAAATCGGCGAGACCGGAAATGTGAACAATGCCTATGCGGCAGGAGCAAATATTGCAGGATATCTTGTCCCGCTGGGCTTCAATTTAGACCTTGCACCGGTTGCGGATATCAACAATATGGAGAACAGCTTTATCGGAAACCGTTCCTATGGAACTGACAGCATGCCGGTAGCGGGTATGGTGGCTTCCATGACCAGGGGATTAGAGGAAAACGGTGTCAGTGCCTGTCTGAAGCATTTTCCGGGGATTGGCAGCAGTGTGGAAGACACACATATAGAGATGGCGGTAACGGAAAGAACCGCGGAGCAGTTTAGGGCAGAGGAGTTTACGGTATTTGCTGCAGGTATTGAGGCCGGAGCCGATTTTGTGATGGTGGGCCATATTTCTGCTCCCGCACTGACCGGGGACAATACGCCCTGCAGTCTTTCCGAGGCTGTGGTAACAGATATTTTACGGAAAGAACTGGGCTTTAACGGCGTCATTATTACGGATGCCATGAACATGGGTGCTATTACCGAATACTATGGCGCGGACGAGGCAGCTATTTTGGCACTGCGGGCCGGCTGCGATATGATCCTGATGCCGGAAGATTTTGAACTGGCCTATCAAGGCGTGTTGGAAGCCGTAGAAAGAGGCGATATTTCGGAAGAACGCATCAATGATTCCCTGCGTCGCATCTATCGCATTAAGTATGCAGATAAGCTGCCGGAATAAATGAATATATTGTAGAAAATAGTTTGAAGAAAAAGTGAAATTTTTGATTGACAAACAAAAAAGCCTATAGTATAGTATTACTTGTCCGCGAAAGCGGATAAGTAATGTGCGCGAGTGGCTCAGCGGTGGAGCACCTCCTTGCCAAGGAGGGGGTCGCGGGTT